>JADGPU010000119.1 GCA_017882305.1 Bacteroidales bacterium
TGAGCGAGAGCGAACGAACTTACTCTTTTTTCTCATAACTCCCTCTCACACTCACTCTTGACTATTTCTAATTTTGTGAGGCAGCGAACACTCTTATTCGGTTTTAGGTGTATAGGTTGAGATTGAGGCTGAGATCCTCTAAATGATTTTCTCAACCTTAACCTTAACCTCAGCCTTACAGAGTTGGCGCCAGGTTTACGCCAGGTTTTGAACAAAATGCTAAAAAAAAATCCATCTACACATCTCGATCAGCTGTGGGTAGATGGATTGAGCTCTCAAATGGCAGTTTATTTTTTATCCGCCCCTTTCTGTCCCGGTTGATTCATCATACTCATCGGATCAACGTCAGAATTCCAGATTTCAACTTTCACTTTCAGGGATCCGTCTTTTTGTTTTTCCCAGATAGTAAGGTATTTCCCCTGGTCTTCAATCGGTTTATCCATGTTTGGCATTGACATGCTGATTTTATAAGTACCTATTTCCGTAATCAGGTTTCCATTTGCTATAACCTTCAGTGTTGTAGGTGCAAATGAGTTGTATTTGACTCCGGTTTTGGCCATTTCGTCATTTGCTTTTCTGATAGCTGCAATACCATCATGAATAGGTTGATAACTTGGCATCGAAATCGCATCTTCGGTATACAGGCTAAGGAGTTTTTCGCTATTTCCTTCCTGCATGTTTTTTGCCATTTCCTTATTGATCAATTCGATCTTTGACTTATAATCCGAATTGGATTGAGAAAACGCAATATTTGCTGTGAACAGAAAGACAATCATGACACAGGTTGATAAAAATGTTCTTTTCATAATAATTATTTTTAATGTTGATGAATACTATTATTTGTGCAACTTATCCTATTAAAAACAAAAATGTACTCCTTTAGTTTACTCAACTCTGTGAAGTTTTTTTCAGAATATCTAAAATTGCTTTTGATTCGTCTGAAACTTCATTGCATGAAGGAACTTTAAATATCATTGTTTACGTGTTTTAATTATTTTTTTGTTGTCATAATCTAAAATTAACCAGAAAAACCACATGGAAATGGAAATAGAAAGTCCAATAAATGGCAAAAAGAATGAGATGATGAAAGCTGCGAGATAAATAAAAAAACCAAACCAATAAGCATTTCGGATTTTAATAATCAAGGCATCTGTAATTTCATCTTTTACTAATTTTCGCTTGTAAGCAGATGAAAACCAAAGAAGGTTAAAAGCAACACTGATTAATACCATTGAACCGCAATAAAAAGCCGAAGCAATATTAAATGCCTGTGTGTCAAAGTATCTTGCAAGGACAGCTGTAGGAAAATTTATAAATGTTACCATTAGCAAAAGAAATCCATTGGCAAACAAAAAAGCCGTATTGATTTTCTTCAGGTATTTAAAAAATCCATGATGGTTAATCCACATTATTAATACCGCCGCAAAGCTGAGAATAAAAGCAAAATACGATGGCCAGAGATTTATTAGTGAACGATAGAGTTTCTCGTTAGAAGCAATATTATTCAAATCAGGAACTTTTATCCCAAGAATTAGCAGGGTTAATGCAATAGCAAAAACACCATCACTGAAGGCCTCAACTCTTGCGGTTTCTTTTTCCATTATAATTCTATTTCATTGGTACTTCCATGAGCAAAAATTCAGCATTTGTATTAGCTTTAACAGATAATTTATCAATATCCCAGATACCAAATCCGTCACGGGAATTCAATTCCTGATTGTTGATTGTTACCGTACCACTCAAAATAAAAGCATAAGTGCCGTTCCCTTTTGATTTGATATTGTAATCTGCTCCGAACCCTTTATCAAATTGTCCAAGAAGAAACCATGCGTTCTGATAAATCCATACTCCTGCATCATCAGGATTAGGAGAAAGAATCTGTTGGAATTTATTATGACGGTCCTCAATGTTCAACGTTATCTGGTCGTAACGGGGCTTTACATTTCTCCTGTCAGGGAATACCCATATCTGTAAAAATTTGACCCGCTTGTCTTTGTTCTTATTGTATTCGCTGTGAGTAATTCCTGTACCGGCACTCATAACCTGTATGTCACCATGCTTTATAACCGATACATTTCCCATGTTGTCTTTGTGTTCCAGATCCCCTTCAAGCGGGATCGAAATAATTTCCATGTTATCATGAGGATGAGTACCGAATCCCATTCCGGCTTCCACGATATCGTCATTTATTACCCGAAGCATTCCGAAGTGGATTCTTTCAGGATCATAGTAATCAGCAAAGCTGAAAGTATGCCTGCTATGAAGCCACCCGTGGTTTGCGTCGCCGCGGGTCTCTGCTTTGTGAAGTATTGTATTTGCCATTTCTCAAAAATAGACAGGTTTTTTAGTCCACCAAAACTAAAAATAAATCAACCGGACTAACAGCTAAAAAGCACTGTCTGGCCGGTTGATATAAGCCCTGTTGTTTATTTACTTAATAATATTATACACTTGAAGTAAAGTCGGTCGTGCCGGTGTAACTCCGTTCTTTTTAAGAATAGGAATAAGCGTTTCAGAAAATTTATTTAACGTTTCTTCTGACTCCCATATATCCGTTACAAGCATACCAACAGGTTGTAGAGTTACGACATGAAAGAGGCGTCCTGAAGGGTTCCCTACTCCTGCGGCTTTAAGATCCTTAATTGTCTGATCGTATTTTTGCGCAGTAAAGTCAACAATATTGAATTGAGCAAGAATATTTTTCATTTGATTATAATTTAAATCTTCCTACTCGTATGGCTTTTCGGTTTCGCCCCGTTTTTTAATAGGTATCTGGTCTCCAGCATTATAACAATTCGAAATCGAATATGTTCGTAAGAGATAAAACCACTGCTCCTCACCAGATTTAGCCCGAGTAAATTGACCATCCTAAATATGAGTTAAGTGCCTGTTGTTAAGCTAAATAAGTTAATAGTGATCTAATCGGCTAAATGTTGTTAAGATGCCCGGTTTTTGCAATTAATATTGAAATAATATTAATCTTTTTCATATGGTTAAGATTCTTATTCAAAAGCAATGTTAAATAAACTAAATTTATGGTTCACTTATTAGAAATTATATTGATACAACTCTCAAATTCATTGTATAATTGTTTATAACTGTGGAGGAAAAACTGCTATACAAGATTCATGTCACCGGACAGGTTCAGGGTGTAGGATTCCGATGGAGTGCATCAAATGAAGCCCGGAATAGAGGTATTAAAGGTTTCGTTAAAAATTTATCCAACGGGAGTGTTTATATTGAAGCTGAAGGAACCAGAGAGCAGCTAAATGCATATGTTGAATGGTGTAATAAGGGTCCCGGTTTTGGTTTGGTAGAATCTGTAAACATAGATGCTTTCCCACCTGTTAATTATACAGATTTTCGGATTGAATATTAGTATGGTAAACCCCTCGAACTTGACGAGTGGTCAATGCACCCTGCTTGTTGAAGAAAATTCTTAAGATTATATTTTGTTTAGAATCTTAACATCGGGCATGCCTATTACTCCTCCCTGTTCCATTGCTGCTTTTAATTTAGGACTTGCCATAAAACTTGTAATTGCTTCCATACTGGGAGCTTCGAAAATCAAAGTTACTTTATTTGGATTATCAACAGATTGATATTCTCCTGTTACGTGAAAACCAGCTTTTAAGCGATTTTCTTCATCTGCATCATATACTTTTCTCCAGTCTGAATAATTTTTTACTTCGGAAATTACAATTACTGTTTTCATTTCTTTGAATTTTATTTTTCCTACTCGTCAGGCTTTTCAGAATACGCCCCGTTTTTTTAAGAGGGTACTGGACTCCTCTTTGTGTTTAAGAATTTATAGAATTATTATCAGCAAAGAAGAATTGTAAAAAATGCTTCTCAGTTTGCTTGTCTATCCGCTGTGTTCTTTGGTTTTAAACTTGCCAATAACTTTTCTATTGATACAAGAACAGTAAGAAAACAAAATACTTCACCAGTTGTTCAATTATATCAAATATCATAGATCAAATACCGAATATCAAATTCAATCGGGCACGAGCCGTCGTGAGTGAATTTCAACATGCAACATTCAGAGAGCAACCCGAACACCTCTAACCAGTAGCTGTGAGGTTATAATCACAGAACCTTTACAATTCCTGTCTTCAATGATTTCCAGTAATACTACCCCTCCCGGAAGAAACAAACACAACCCAGCCCACCACCGTAATAATTCCTAAAGCACAAATTCCAACGAGGAAGATAGTTCCCATCTTATTAACTTTTGCCATTTCAACTTTTTCTATACCCTCAAGAGGGATACTTAGAATCTTTTCCTTATTGATCTTCATCACTGAATCTGACAAGAGATATACATGAATTTTATTCCCTACATGACGAGAATCTTCCACTGTATCTATTTTACCTGATAATATCCCATTTGAGATTACGGTATTATCAAGCAAGTACTTTGAATTTTGGCTATGTATTATATAAGGATACTTACTGGAATTAGGAAGGGGAAGATCAGAACTTGAAATAATTTTGTAACTGTAGCAACCTGAAAGTTGTATCAACAAAATGAAAATCATCGATACAGAAATAGTCTTCATAAATTGGGAATATTTTTCCATACTTTTTATTTAATAATAGTCTATAAAATGATAACCATATATCCCGTTTTTTGACGGTATTTATTATTGGACCAAGTATCCTTTTAAACTGAAATACTCAATCAGGAAGGTATTATATAAACAAAGTTAAACCTAGTTGAATCTAAAGTTAATTTTATTTATCATTCACACAGAAAAAAGTCCGGATGAATGGAATATATCTATAATCCAGAGATTATTACCGACAATAGTTAAGACCACAAGGAGATAAAACCTTATCTTTTAAATAATCTGCCAATATTAATCTCTAATCAGAACAACTGTATCAAAGTTCTTTATTTATGTCGCGTATCTTACCATCTTGTGATCCTTGTCAAGGTACATAAACGGCTTACTTTGAATAAACTCTTTCGCAGCAGATTTCACTCATCGTACGATCTAATATTTATTCTCATCATAGCCCATTCGGGCAGTACATATCCATTATATTTCTGAAAATGATTCAGAGTAATCTGTCTATTTTCAGAAAAATGTAAAACAGTTGTCTTTCCAACCGTTTGTTTACTTAAACTGACCACTGCTTTTGCCAATTTATCCGTAGGTATGCTTCTGTATTTAATGCAAATTTAAATTCGGTTATCTTTAAATCAAAAATGTCAATCATAAAACCATGGCTGGAATCAATATTCGTTTGCTGATCTTAGGCCTGATTATTCTTTTAATGATCAATTGCCTAGCATCTTGTGGCGATCAACCCTCCTTGAAAAAAGGCCTGGTTTCTTCCGGAATAACTGATTCATCCAAAGAAAGTGAGCCTCCTGATGAATACCAGCCGGTTAATGCCATTCTGGTTTTACCTAAAAATCCAACTCCTGGGGAAGCATTCCGCATTTTGGCGACCGGAAGGGAAAATATCCGGAAAGCGGAGATCATTGTCAGTGGTCCGTCAGGTAGTTTAAAATCCATGAAAAGTAAAATCGGGGAGGATTTTCCTTATTGGCGGATTGATTATTTTATCGGAAGTTCTGCTGGTAAATATACGGTCACTTTAATTGCGGATAAAAAGGTAGTCAGTAATCTGGAGTTTTTAATTTCTCCAAGGGAGGTATCTCCCCCAACCGGTGTGGTATGGAAGACGCTCCGTGGGTGGGACAGCGGCACGGAGGTAATCTATTCAGCCTGGATAAACGCTTTGTTTAACGGCTGCGACGAACATTCTTCCTGGTCCGCACTCCATGAGGTGACACAAAATCAAAATCAGAATTTCCTTTACAATTACCTCTCCCTGGGGGAAGATGACCCTAACGGAATAAACAGGTTGATCATGCAGCCTGATTGTGCTGATAATCCATTTTACCTGAGGGCATATTTTGCTTGGAAACTGGGCCTCCCATTTGGTTACCATGAGTGTGACAGGGGCAGCCTCAGACATAATCCCAAAGCCAGCCGATGGATCACAAATGTAACATCCAGCTCGAAAACTCATCCGGCATTAGCATTCAATGCTTTTCTCAGAATGGTGATGAATGGTGTTCATTCAGGCACGGCTCGAACTGCTTTGGATGACGAAAATTCCGATTATTACCCTGTCTCACTTGAACGCGAAGTCTTGCATCCTGGTATTGTTTTTGCTGATCCTTACGGACATACGCTTATACTCATAGGCTGGGTACCACAAACCAATGACCATCCGGGATTACTTCTTGCAGTAGATGCCCAACCCGATGGGACGGTAGGAATCAAGCGGTTTTGGAAAGGGAATTTTCTGTTCAACACATCTGAAGTGATCGGGGAACCAGGATTTAAGGCTTTTCGTCCCATTTCGGTGCACGAAGGAGTGCCCTACCTGATGCAAAACAAAGCTCTTACAGCATCAGCTGGGTTCGTGCCCTTTTCACTTCAGCAAAGAAAGATGAAAACCGATGTTTTCTATCACACTATGGAGCGATTAATCAATCCGAAGCCGCTTGACCCGGAAACTGCGTTGCTCGACATGATCCAGGCACTTTACGAACAGCTAATGGTACGTGTCACTTCAGTAACTAATGGTGAAGCTTATCTAAAATTACATCCGGGTACCGTGATTCCTATGCCTTCCAGCGCTGCCGGAATTTTTCAGGCCGGTGGTCAATGGGAAGACTTTTCAACTCCTAACCGTGATTTAAGGCTTTTGATAGCGATGGATGCAGTGCTCGATTTCCCGGACCTGATTGTTCGTTCGCCAGAGGATTTTAATATCTCAAGATTAATCTCTCCGGAGCAGGTTAACAAAAAGCTTCAGTCGATTATGGATCAGAAGTGTTCCGAACTTTCGATAAGTTATACCCTTTCAAATGGTTCTTTACAAAAACTGACTGTCGGGGAAATACTTAAAAGAAGGGATAACTTTGAGATGGCCTATAATCCCAATGATGGAATCGAAATCCGCTGGGGGGCACCGGAAAACAGCGATGAACGGGCTACGTGCCATCGTCACGCGTCTTCAAACCAAATTGAAACGATGCGCACGGTACGCATGTGGTTTCATAAGCGGCTGCATCCGCCAACTTAAAAATTTACAACATTTTGAACTCCGCATAAAACATTGATTTATGTTTAAATGCCTCTCGTTTAGGATTAACCTGTGAAGGTGCGTTTTCCCGAGGTGGCCTGCTATCAGCTAGATAATTTGTTTGATATCTTTTCCAATTGTTACAATCTTATAATTATTATAAAAATAAAGACTAATCGTTAACAAAATGAAAGATGCTATACACTCATATATTTCTCCGGCTGCATTAATATATGGCTGCGGGCTGTCTTTGGGAAGTATAAAACTATGTAAAGCCCAATATATCACCCAGCTTATAAAGAAAAACAGGCCAATTGAAATTGGGGGTATCGGCACCCGGATTTTAATTGTCAAACGAGATATAAATTTAATTTGATAAACACAAAAAGGTAAAACAATACCACAAAGCATAGTGCAAAGTCTGAATAAGAAATTTATTTCTAATAATCTGCTTAGTCCATATTTAGGCTTACCTTGAGAATCAACACCCTGGAATATTTTTATATTATGGAAAGTAAATTCATGCTGTACATTTATTTTATCTATTGATTCGGGTGTTTTAAATCCAAAAATACGCTGACCCCATGAGATTTCTTCACCTGCACCAATGAACATAACAATAGCTAAAATTAAAAAAAACAGATTTTTGGTTTTTAAAAAAGTTAAGAAAAAGATAGCAGATGCTATCCAAAAGAAAATGGGAGTTAACCATTCAAAGAAATGGTCCTCAGCTCCTAAATTTGATACAGTTTCAACACTAAAAAAGATATATACAGAATAACTTAAGATAACTACCAAAGCAACAGCAAGTATATAGAATTTCAGATATTTGATTTCTTTGATATATTGATGAAGTATTAGTTTCAAAGGACCAGGTCTGGTTAAAACATTAATTTTTTTAATATCAGGCATAATTCCTTTTATTAGGTTATAGTTTAACAATCAGTTCTTTATGTTCCAGATACGTTTTAGCTTCAGCAGGCGTTCCCACAAGGGGCGATTCCTCTGTTGATCCGATTCTCTTGAGGTTCATTTAAATTTTACATATACGCAAACTCGTCAGATAAAAGTGATTGCTGAGGGAAATAATTTGTACTTTATTTTTTTCTTGCACTCCAATTAAGCTGAAACCGGAGACAGGTATTTGCATCAATGTTTACAATAGCGTTCCAGTATTCAAATTCTGTTTGATCCTTGACACTAAGAGAGTAAGCATGAGTTTTGACTTTTCCCAAATCTTCTGTTATCGTTATTGAACCATTCTGACCGCAATCAGGAGCCGCTGTCCAGTAGACACTTGTCGCGGATGAACCGACAATTTCTCCATTTATGTAGAATGTTAAAGCAGTAGCCCCGTCAGCTATCAATCCCTCTGAAGCAGTCTGATCATACCAAAAAACAGCTTCCCCTTCATATAAACAACTCCCATCGTTTTCCTGGGCTGTTGCATCATAGTTTTTGCTGTCTTTATCCGTACAACCTTTAATCTTGTTGTCCTTCTTACAACTATTTGTAACGGATAGTCCCACTATGAGGGATAAGCAAATGGATGATAAAATTACTTTTTTCATATGGCTATTTTTTATATTCTTTCTTGCTTGTATCGCCTGCAGAATCGTCCTGCATTTGGTAAGTATTTTCTAATCTTCGTATTATCTATAAGAGTGTATAACAAAAATAGTTAAAAGTCAGATATTATTTACCTCTGGTTAATAACTAAAAATAAGACAAATTTATTGCTTATTTATGGTTTATAAAATGTCAGAACATATAAGTCCCCGTCACATATTTCTTTATATTCAATGTCTTTGCAGGAATCGGGTAAGTACTCTGCAGGTTTTCTGATGCTGAATGCGGTTTAATCTTTGACACAACGAACATTAAACCCGTCTTTTTTAAATATTTCGCTTCGGACAACTACGGTAGTATCACCATGGATCCACCTGCTCCATGCTGCACTTAAAGGACTGGTATTGAGCTCTGTGGTTGACCACCATCCTCCATAATTGCCCTGACCGCTGAAAGTACCATCCAGAGTTCCGCGCATACCACCCGGAAGCGCTGTAAAACCACTCGAGTTTGTTGCGTCATTGTTAGAAAAAACCCAGTTGTTTGTCCCGGCTTCCTTTATTTTCGATCCTGCAATATTGTTTCCTCCGAGATAATCAACCAATAGTTGCCACTCATCGTCTGATGGAACATGCCAGCCCACCGGACACAATTTGCCTGTGCTTACTGTAAACCAGTTATAATAAGCACCATATATATTTTCATAAAGTGTATCATTGTTATCAAACCAGCAATATGCAGGTGCAAGAAGGTTTGTCCATTGGGCGTCATCGGTTACCGATGGTATTGCTGTACCATCGTTTAATTTTGAGGTTTTTAAGTTTTCTGCCATCCATACCTGGATACCGATCGGAATGGTCTTATAGTTATTGGCATCGATATCTGTTATTGTACCATAAGTCAGACTCGTATTAAACTGAACTCCTGGTGTTTTTGTTGTAAATTTCAACTCACTTCCATATGATGTTCCTGCACTATTAGTGGCATATGCACGCAAATAATAAGATGTCCCAAATTTTAACCCTG
>JADGPU010000009.1 GCA_017882305.1 Bacteroidales bacterium
AATGAATCCTGATTAAGATCACCCATTATATATTCAGCATTTTTATCAAAACAGCAGGGAACAACTTTCCCATCCCATGTAATTACCGGATTAAACCAAAGTCTTGCACATCTGTCAGGTAAGGAATTTTTCAATGCATAATCCCCTTCTTTAATTTTGTACCTTCTGAATCTTCTTTCTGATGGCAGCCATGATGCTATATCTTCTTTATCTATAATCTGCATCGATTTCAAACTCAGCGATGCATGAACCTCTTTAGCTAATCGTCTTACCTTTGGGATCTGATGCTCATTAAATCTGTTCACCAGAAATTGTATCTCAATTTTCAAAGATGAATTGTGCTTTTTTTTTGCACGAGTCACATTTTTCAACCCATCAATTACACGATTCACACTCCCGTTAACCCTGTAAGTTGAATAAGTTTCCTGATCCATACCATCAAGAGATATTATCAGTTTATTTAATCCCGAGCTGACAATTTTTTCAGAATTCTCCCCTGATAAAAAATGACCGTTAGTTGATACAACATTATGAGTTTCACGGCTATTTCCTACAAATGAGAAAAATAAAGGATGCAACATTGGCTCACCCTGAAAATAAAGATTTACATTATAAAGGTAGGGCTTGAGCTCCTTCATGATCTTTTTAAAAAGCTCAATATCCATAAATCCACGCTCTCTTACCATCAGGCCTGATCCTGACGAACAGTCAGGACAGTGAAGATTACAATTATTCGTCAGTTCTGCACTAATTGATACAGGCATTCCATTTATATCTGTTTTACCTGTGATGGATCCTCTAAGATATGAATATCCTGAAATGAAAAGATTTACAGGTTTAACAAGGCTTTTAATCATTTATAATAAAATAGGAAAACAAACTGATCTTTTAGAAGGAAATTCAAAGTGCGCTAATCCTTTGTGTTACTTAGTGATAAACTTCGTGTCCCTTTGTGGTAAAAGAATACATTAACCACAAAGTCGCACTAAGGATTTCACAAAGGCTCACTAAGGTTCTATATAATCCAGTCTAAGATATGAAAAAAATTATTTCAATAATAATAGGGTATATGAACATCTTAAGGGTCATAGTGCTGAAATGGAAAGAATACAGTATTCAACAACTAAATGAACTCAAATTATTAATTTAATAAACAATGCCATGAAAACGTTTAAACACACTTCGCTAATTGCACTAGTCATTCTGCTGGCTTTTATGGCTCAGAATGCATCTGCCGGGAATCTTACAAGTAAAAAGAAAAGTTTCCAGCAGAATCTTGTAACAATCAAAGGTAAGGTTATTGATGCAGAAAGCAGATCTCCTCTGGTATTTGCAACAGTTGCTGTAAAGGAATCCAATGTGGCAATTGTAACTAACATTGACGGAGAATTCACACTTAAAGTCGGTGATCTTTCAACCTCAAAAACTATTGAGGTATCTTTTTTGGGATATAAAACTAAAACTATCCCGTTAAGTGAGCTTAAAGATAATGGTTCCAAAAACGTTATCGCTCTTGAAACAGCCCCTATTCCTATCAAAGAGATTGTTGTAAAGCCTCTCGATCCTGTAGGTATAGTCGAAAAAGCTATTAGCAACATTGGTAAAAACTACGAGTCTGTTCCAAATCTGATGACAGCATTCTACAGGGAGACTATCAGAAAAAATCGTACATATGTGTCAATCGGAGAAGCTGTAGTTGAGATCTTCAAATCACCGTATGCCAATGATATGCGTTTTGATAATTCAAGGATTTATAAAGGAAGGAAAAGTTCAGATGTTCAAAAAATGGACACAGTACTATTTAAACTCCAGGGTGGGCCCATAAGCGTTTTGGAACTTGATCTCGCGAAAAACACTGAAACTGTTCTTACTAAAGAGGCTATGCAAAATTATAATTACAGGCTTACAGGTGTTATTGAAATAGCAAACAAACCTCATTATGTAATTGAATTCATTCAAAAACCGTCAGTAGAAAATCCTTTATTCATGGGTAGCCTGTACATTGAAATGGAATCGTACGCCATAACTGAAGCAGAATTTGGATTCAATCTTTCAAACAAAGAGGCAGCACAATCAATTTTTATCAGGAAAAAACCTCTTGGAATGAAAGTAACTCCGGAAATTGCAACCTACAGGACCAAATACCGTGAACAGGGAGGCAAATGGCACTTTGCATACTCAAGAGCTGAAGTCAAATTTAAAGTTGACTGGAATAAAAAACTCTTCAATACTTATTATACTACCATGTCAGAAATAGCCGTAACAGATCGTACTGACCAGGAAGTTATTAAATTTGCAGGGAAAGATAAGATAAAGTACACTGATGTGTTTTCGGATAAGGTAACTGATTTTACTGACAAGGAATTCTGGGGAGACTATAATGTGATTGAACCCGACCAGAGCATTGAATCAGCTATACGCAGACTTGCCAGAAAGCTTAAATTCAGTGACAGAGAACAAAATAAATAATAAATAAGGTTAGATCAATGATCAGGGATACTGATATAACAGGGAGGATCAGAAATGGCGATGTAGGACAGTTTGAGTCGCTTTTCAGATCCTCTTATGTTTCCCTGGTACGATATGCCAAAACTCTTATAAAAGATCATGATACTGCTGAAGAAATAGTTCAGGATCTTTTTTTCAGACTCTGGCAGGATAAAGAAAATATAAACATTGAGAGTTCTTTAAATGGTTATCTCTTCCGATCGGTTCACAACAAATGCCTTCATTATATTGAACATAACAGGGTTGTGGAACGACATGCAGAAGAGATGTCTTACCACCAATCAGAAAGTCAGGAGAGTCCTGCCGACATCCTTAATTATAAAGAGCTGCAGGATAAGATAGCCAGGATACTGGAAAGACTCCCCGAAAGATGCGGTAAGATCTTTGCAATGAGTAGATTTGAAGGACTTAAATATACCGAGATCGCTGAAAAATTATCTGTCTCGATAAAAACAGTTGAAGCAAATATGGGCAGGGCACTAAAAGAATTCAGAAAAGAATTAACACAATAATGAAAGAGATGAAAAAGATAGAGAGATTCACTGATAAGGAGTGGGAGGAACTTGCCTCTATCCTTTCAGATGAAAAGGGTGAACAGAAAGATCTCCTCGACAGGTTTATGGCCGGGGATACAAATAATTCAGGAAAAACGTGGAAAGATTTAAAGAATATGAATAGTCAGGAGAAAATAGATGTTGATAAAGCCTGGAATAATGTTCATTCAAGGTTGATAGAGAATGGTCTTAAAACAAGTGAAAGCCCTGTCAGGATCAGTTTTATGCGAACCACTTTCATGAGAGTTGCAGCTGTTGCTCTTATTTTGTTAAGTCTGGGAACTGCTGCAGTTTACATGAGTAACTCAGGTTTATTTAGTAAGAAGATCACTGTAATAGCAGGAAACAATCAGAAAAATATAGAGGTTTCTCTTCCTGACGGAAGCAAGGTTTATATGAATCGGAATTCGGAATTCAGCTACCGTAAAAACTTTGGCAAACGGGGAAGGGGTGTAAAACTTACCGGAGAAGCTTTCTTCGAAATATCCCCTGATGCTACTAAACCATTTATTATTGATGCAGACAAAGCTAAAGTAAGAGTTGTCGGAACGTCCTTTAATGTCATTACGAATAACAGGGAATCAGCGGTTGAGGTTTATGTCAAAACAGGGATAGTCCAGGTTTCCGACAACACAGGAACACAATCCATACAACTCGATCCCGGCTTTGTGGGATCAGTGACATCAAAAACATCAGCCAAAACAGTAAATAGCAATCCAAATTACCTTTCATGGAAGACAGGTCTGCTTGTATATAACGGGCAAAAACTTGATGTTGTATTCAACGACCTTAAAAGGGTTTACAACATGGATATTGTTGCTGATGCTAGCGGGATACTTGAAAACACATGGACTACTGATCCTATAGATAATCAGCCTCAGGAGACAATAATTCTAATGATTTGTACTAGCTTTAACCTGGATTATACAAAAGACGGTAACGTTTACCATCTTACAAAAAAATAATCTGTTCCTGAAAAATGTCATCTTCCAGTGGCAATATATGTATAAAGTTACTGGCCATTGCATTATTCCTTCTGCTGATTCTTCCCCGAAGAGCGGAATGCCAGCATAGCATCCTTGACTCAACATTTACCTTCAGGGCAGGTACGGTAAAAACCGTCAATGCCCTGGACATTATTACCCGGCAAACAGGTTACCACTTTACTTACGACAGCCGTCTGATAAACCAGGAGAAGAAAACGGTGATGAATTTCAGGAATATAAAACTTAGTGTCGTTCTGGATAGTATTCTTAGAAATGATTCCCTTGTCTTTTCCGTAATTGATAAATACATCATTATTTCGCACGCAGAAAAACCTCCTTCATTAGCCGCAGATTCAGCATCACAGGAAAAGATAAAATATATCACCGGTAAAACTGTTGATGATGTAACTTCCGAGCCACTGCCTTTTGCAACAATAGCATTAAGGAACAAGGGTAAGGGAACGGTCTCGAACAATAATGGTGATTTTGGAATGAAAATTACATCTGATTACTTTAACGATACTCTTTCCGTCTCATATCTTGGCTATTTAAGAAGAGAAATTCCGGTTAAGAAAGCCTTTGGAAATAACCTGACGATTTCGATGAAAAGAGAATTCATTTCCATTCCTGAGATTATTATCCGAAATCAGAATCCGCAGGAGATAATTTCCAGGACGCTTAAATCAATATCTAAGAATTTCGGGAATACACCAGCATTAATGACAGGCTTTTACAGGGAAGGAGTTATGAGGAAATCTGAGCTTCAAACCTATTCCGAGGCAATATTAGAGATTTATAAGAGTGCTTATACCGGGACTTTTTTCGGTGATCAGATTAAAGTTTATAAAAGCAGAAAAATAGAAAATACAGACCGAAGTGACACACTGGCAATAAGACTTAAAGCGGGTCTGAGCACATGTCTTGAGCTTGATGGAGCAAAAAACATATTTGACTTTCTTTCAAGCCAGAGCATGGCTGACTACACCTATCGGATGACAGATATAGTTACCTATGATGATGAATCAGCTTTTGCTATTGAGTTTGAACAGCATGAAAATATTGAGTTGCCTCTTTTTAAAGGAACTATATATATCAATACTACGGATTATGGGATTCTTAATGCTGAATTTGAAGTCAATCCGAAGTTAATCCACAAAATGAAAGATTCTTTTATAACAACTGCCACCCACGGTTTCAATACATGGCCTGTTTCAGTCAGGTATTCTGTGAGTTACAGGAAGATGAACAACAGATATTTCTTAAATCACGTAAGAGGTGACCTTATATTCTCTTCGAGTCAGAAGAAGAAGCTTTTCAATACCCAGTTTAAAGTATTTTTTGAACTTGCAATTACTGATACCGAATTAAATAATGTAACCCGGTTTGATCGGGAAGAGCTTGCCCCTATTCATTCAATTTTTTCTAAGACCATAACTAAGTATGATCCACAATTCTGGGGAAATCAGGATTTTCTGAGGCCTGAAGACAATCTCCTTAAGGCTCTCAGGAATATGAATGTGAAGCTTCAGGAATTCTCTAAATAAATCGAGTTTCAGCACGGCTCTGAAAGAGCCATATATGAATAACCCCCGGTGAAACCGGGGGTGACACTGCAACAAGCCTTACCAGCTCTGAAGGAGCTGAACATAATAGTTTCAAAAAACATCCTTATTAAGCCCTTTCAGGGCTTGGGATCAGATGGTTAGCTTGCCACCCCCGGTTTCACCGGGGGTTATTCATATATTGCCACTTTCGTGGCAATAATAAATTCAATGAGAACATCAAGGACGCGGCTCCCTAATTAGCTAACTAGTATTTATCTATCAACTTGTACAATTCAGTCAGATCAGGAGTAAGGATGATCTCAGTCCTTCTGTTCTTCTGACGAGCATCAGCAGTATTGCGCTCATCTACAGGCGAATATTCACTTCTGCCAGAGGCAGTTAACCGTTTTGCATTAATGTTTGATCCTTCGAGCAGCACTCTTATAACTGTAGTTGCCCGCTTTACGCTCAAGTCCCAGTTGTCCTTTAACTGGCTTTTACCCGGATTATAAGGAACATTATCGGTATGTCCTTCTATCATTACCTGAATATCCGGATTTTTTTCAAGAACACCTGCCAGTTTTTTCAATGCATTTTTTCCGTTGGCATCAATATCCCAGCTGGCTGATCTGAACAGGAGTTTTTCATCAAGGGAAACATATACTTTGCCATTCTTCATTGTTACTGTGAGTCCATTGTTCTCAAAACCGAGAAGAGCTTCAGATACTTTGCTCTTCAGATCCTGTACAATCTTTTTCTGTGTATCAAGTATTTTTTCAAGTTCAGCCAGTCTTGCATTCCTTTTTTCCAGTTCAAAGGTAAGCTGGTCGAGTGTTGCTTTCTTTGTATCAAGGTTTTGCCCAAGGTTTCGAAGCAGGTCCTCTTTCTTTTGAAGGTTTTCCTGGGCTGCCTGAAGCTCTGTAAGTAGTTTTTGTGTCTCTTTAACATTCCCCTTGATCAGATCTTCCTGGGCATTCTGTAATTCAGTATATTTAGTGGAGATTTTATTATAATCATCTATAGCCTTGTCGCGTTCATTCTGTACAGATGTTATCTCCTGCTGAACTGTACCAGCTTCTTTTTCAAGAGAGGCCAGCTTAGCTTTAAGTTCTTTGTTTTGCATTTCTAGCCCGATGTTGTCGGTTTTGAAAGCATCCCTCTCTTTCATGAATTGTTTGCTGGTATCCTGCAAATCGCTGAACTTCTTTGCGGAAACACATGATATTGAAAAAATCACCAAAGCAAAAAATCCCAGGATGTAAAAAATTAATCTGTTCATAACTTCAATTTGATTTTATATATAACATCTGCACTACATTAAAATTGCATCTCACCCATCGAATTCCGAAACAAAAATAAGAAAATCCCGGGTATGCTTCAGCAAACACTCAGGAATAATAATTGTTATATTTGCTGGTTATTTTTTTTAACCATCTCTTAATGGACAGGGAAGAGAATTTACTCTCTAAGATAAATACTCCTGAAGATCTCCGGAAACTAGATCCAGGCGACCTTGTACAGGTGAGTTCTGAACTCCGCCAGTTTATTATAGATGTTGTATGCAACAACCCCGGACATCTAGGAGCAAGCCTGGGTGTCATTGAGTTAACCGTAGCTCTTCACTACGTCTTTAATACTCCATATGATAAAATTATCTGGGATGTCGGACATCAGGCTTATGCACATAAAATACTTACAGGACGAAGGGATAAATTCTCAACAAACAGAAAATATAAAGGAATAAGTGGTTTCCCTAAGATGGCTGAGAGTGATTATGACGCATTTGGTACTGGTCACTCCTCAACATCTATATCGGCAGCTCTCGGTATGGCGGTTGCTGCAAATCGTAAAGGAGAGAGCCGGCATGTAGTAGCAGTTATTGGTGATGGTGCAATGACAGCCGGTCAGGCTTTCGAAGGTCTCAATAATGCCGGAATTGGGAAATCCGATATACTGGTGATTCTTAACGATAATAATATTGCTATCGATGCCAATGTCGGTGCTCTGAAGGAATATCTGCTTGACATAACAACCAGTAAAACATATAACAGGTTTAAGGACAGGGTATGGAAAATCCTGGGAGTATTCGGGAAACTCGGGCCAAATGCAAGGACACTTGCTGCCCAGCTTGAAGCCGGAGCCAAAAGCACAATACTCGACAGGAGCAATCTTTTTGAAGGGCTCAATTTCAGATATTTCGGTCCTATTGACGGTCACGATGTCCTGCACCTGACAAGGGTCCTCGAAGACCTGAAGAGAATTCCCGGACCAAAACTGCTTCATTGCCTTACGGTTAAAGGGAAGGGATTCAAACAGGCTGAAGAAGACCAGACTACATTCCATGCTCCTGGCATGTTCGACAAAAAAACAGGTGAGATAATCAGTACCTCTGTCGCGGATTCACCACTTTCCTACCAGGAAGTTTTCGGAAAAACAATTCTCGAACTTGCAGAGCTGAATAAAAAGATAACCGGCATAACGCCAGCTATGCCCACAGGCTGCTCCCTGAATATTATGATGAAAGAGATGCCGGAAAGAACGTTTGATGTCGGTATTGCAGAGCAGCATGCTGTTACATTTTCTGCAGGGCTTGCCACACAGGGAATGATACCATTCTGCAATATCTATTCATCATTTATTCAGAGGGCATACGACCAGATAATACACGATGTTGCTCTTCAGAATCTTCACGTGGTATTTTGTATTGACAGAGGCGGTCTTGTCGGTGCCGATGGTGCCACACACCACGGGTTTTTCGATATGGCATTTATGCGCAGTATTCCTAATATGGTCGTCTCTGCTCCTATGGATGAGATTGAACTCAGGAATCTGATGTACACCGCTCAGCTTGAGAAAAACATGTTTCCTTTTTCTATCCGATATCCACGCGGACGCGGAATATTTTCTGACTGGAAAAAAACATTCCTTGAAATTGAAATAGGTAAAGCACGTCAGATAAGTGAAGGCAGCGACATGGCGGTTTTATCTATTGGTCATCCCGGAATAATTGTTGCTTCTGTTGTGAGTAAACTGGCTAAAGAAAATATCTCAATTGCCCATTATGACATGAGGTTTGTCACTCCCATAGATACGGAAGTCCTTAATTCCGTTTTTAAAAAATTCAGGTATATAATTACAGTCGAGGACGGAGTGCTGAAAGGAGGATTTGGAAGTGCTGTTATTGAATTCATGTGCGACAAAGGGTACAACTCTGAAGTAAGGCGGCTCGGTATACCCGACTATTTTGTAGAGCATGGCACCCAGGAAGAACTATACAGGGAGTGCGGATTCGATGCAGAGGGGATAGAATTGGCAATCAGAGAAATTCTTGTCAGAAAATAAGATAAAGACAAAAGTTGAGGAACAAAGTGACAAAATCCCGCAAAGCGGGAACAAAAGTTTAAAGTTTTTTATATTTTCGCAGTCCTGTCTTTTGAAGCCCGGATGGCGGAATTGGTAGACGCGCTGGTCTCAAACACCAGTGGCAGCAATGCTGTGCCGGTTCGATCCCGGCTCCGGGTACTCTTTCAAACAAATAAAGCCTTGATACGCAACGATATCGAGGCTTTTTTGTTTATTGCTGCTGAAACGGGGTTGAACAATTTCTCAGTTATCAAATAATCAAACTAAACTTCTGTCAAAAACTGAACAATACATCTGGCTTTTATAAAATGCAGGAATAAATATTAAATTGCATATTATCGATAATGGATTTATCTTAATACGTAAAAAAATCTGAAATGAAACGATTCCCCTTAATGATTGGACTGCTTTTATCTGCTTGCTTTACTGTTGCTCAAACTGAGACAGATACAATTACATATTCAAGGCAAGAGCTTCTTATACCCATGCGCGATGGAATTAAGCTTAATACTGTCATCTATTCACCTGATGGCATTTCAGAACCAATGCCTTTCCTGTTTTTACGAACACCATATGGTGTAAGCGGGAGGCATTCACCTAATAAGGATGCTTATATCAGCGACATGGCTAAGGAAGGCTACATCTTTGTTTTTCAGGATATACGCGGCCGTTACAAATCCGAAGGGGTATTTGAAATGCAACGCATTATGAGGGACAAGAAAGATCCAAAATCAATCGATGAAAGTACCGATACTTATGATGCAATTGAGTGGTTACTTAAAAATATACCGAAGAATAATGGCAGAGTGGGAATGTATGGAGTCTCTTATGATGGGTGGACAACAATGATGGGAACAATTGATCCTCATCCTGCTTTAAAAGCTGCATCAGAGCAGGCAACACCTTCCGATATGTATATAGGGGATGATTTTCATCACAATGGTGCTTTCAGACTTAGTTATTCATTTGAATATTCCTTTATGGAGGAGTTCTCAAGAAAAGACACTCTATTCTCATTTGACAAGTTTGATACATATGAATGGTATCTTAAACTTGGACCGCTTTCAAATGTGAATGAGAAGTACTTCCATGGAAAAATACCTTCCTGGAACGATTTTGTAAAACATCCAAACTATG
The DNA here is from genome assembly GCA_017882305.1 of Bacteroidales bacterium. GTDB lineage: Bacteria > Bacteroidota > Bacteroidia > Bacteroidales > VadinHA17 > LD21. Next base: position 10,093 of record JADGPU010000009.1, read on the forward strand.
ACGATTTCTGGCAGAAACAATCTATGGCATATCGTCTTGGAAGCCCCACGGTACCAATATTACATGTGGCAGGCTGGTGGGACCAGGAAGACTTTTACGGACCACAAAAAGCTTATGAGGTATTGGAAAAGCAAGATAAGTTTAATAAGAATTTTCTGGTAATTGGCCCATGGAATCATGGGGGATGGTCGTGGGGCCCGGGATCGGGTCTTGGAAATATTAAATTCGGCAGTCCAACTTCAGAAAAATTCAGAAAAGAAATTCAATCCCCCTTTTTTGCTTTTTATCTTAAGGGGAAGGGAAGCGGAAACTTCCCGGAGGCAACTACTTTTCAGACCGGATCAAATATTTGGAAAGACTATGATAACTGGCCGCCTCTGAATCTGACTAAAACTGAAAATCTGTATTTAGAAAGTGAAGGAAAGCTTTCATTTATACCACCTCAGGTAACTCAGGGTTTTGATGAATATTTATCCGACCCCTCCCATCCGGTTCCATATCGGTCGAGACCTGTCGAAGAAACATATGGACCAGGTTCCCATTGGTATACCTGGCTGGTACAGGATCAGCGCTTTGTACAAAACCGCCCAGATGTACTGAGTTGGGAAACTAACACATTAACTTCGGACATAGAGGTAACCGGAAATCTCATCGCGGATATTTTTGCCTCCACTTCTGGTACTGATGCCGACTGGATAGTAAAGCTCATAGATGTCTACCCGGAAACATACCCGGAACAGTTCTATTTGGGAGGCTATCAGCTTATGGTAGCAAATGATGTATTCCGTGGTCGTTTTAGAAATGGCTTTATTAAACCTGAACCCGTTAAATCTGATCAGGTTTATGAATATAGAATTGATTTGCACGCAATAAACCATGTATTTAAAGCAGGTCATAAAATAATGGTCCAGGTACAGAGTAGCTGGTTCCCGATCATCGACCGGAATCCTCAGAAATTCGTTGCCAATATTTTCGAAGCCATAGACTCTGATTTTATTCCGACAACTCAGCGTATCTACCGATCGAAACAATTTTCATCAAATATCATACTTCCTGTCGTCAAAAAATGATAAATCCCTGTTTCTTAATAAGTTATGGTAATTAATATACAATCATCAGCTTAACGAACAAATAATAAAAAAGATTGTTTATTTAGTTGTAAACTAAAGGATAAATTATGAAATATATTATGAAAGTCAGGTTTCCAAATGAAACAGGTAACATTAGAATCAAGGACCCGCTATTTGGAAAGAAAATGCAGGAAATTCTCACGGAAGTGAAAGCTGAAGCAGTCTATTTCGCTACTATTTGCGGTGGCAGGGGATGCTATGCAGTAGTTAATTTGGACGATGCGTCTCAAATGCCGGCAAAAGCTGAACCTTTTTTTCTTTGGCTTCAGGCTGAAGTTGATTTCATTCCGGTTATGACACTGGAAGACCTTGCCAAAGCTGGTCCCGCTATCGAAGCAGCCACTAAAAAATGGGGAGGATAGTTTCAGCATTTTCTCTTCAGGAACAATCACAGGAGTCACCATATATGGATGACTTCTGTTTTTTTTGATATTGACGTCAGATAAAGTTTCTCAAATTCATTTTGTAATATGTAATTAATGATTTGGCTTACCACAATTGACAGAAGTTATAATTCCACTATATCACCCAACTTTTCTTTATTAAATCTGATTGGATCATTAATGGCCCGACATTTGGAATCCCCTGCGATGCGATTGATTTAAGTTGATATGCTCTTAGCTGACATGTAATTCTACTAATAACAGGAAGAGTATTCCAATAATAATTCTATAATAACCAAAATACTTAAACCCATAATTCTGCACAATTCTAACAAATACTTTCACAGCAATCAATGCAGTAAAAAATGCGACTACCAGTCCAAGACTCAGTAAGAAAATTTCATGCCCGTAAAATTCAACTGGTGTTTTATACAAATCGTATCCGGTTGCAGCAAACATAGTAGGAACTGCAAGTAAAAAAGAAAATTCGATAGCTTGTTTTTTATCCAGCCCGTTAAATACTCCACCCACAATTGTTGCTGCCGCTCTCGACACACCCGGGATCATGGAAATACTTTGAAAAAGACCTATGAAAAAAGCATTCTTGTAGGAAATGCTTCCAAGTGTAGTTGTTTTACTTTCCTGGCTAACTACTTTTTTGTCAATCAGAATCAGAACGATTCCGCCCAAAATGAGAGATATAGTAACAATTATCGGATTGAACAAATAGGCTTTAATATAAGGATATGCCAAAATGCCAATAATCCCGGTTGGTATAAAAGCAATACCGAGTTTCAGGAATATAGAAATCTCTTTGAAAAAACGCTTGGTATATAGCAATACTATAGCCATGATAGCTCCAATCTGTATAGAAATCTCAAATGTTTTTACAAAAGCATCTTCCGGAATATTCATTATACTTGAAGCTAATATCATATGACCGGTAGATGATATCGGGAGGAATTCTGTTAAACCTTCAATGATTGATAAAACTATTGATTGTATAATATTCATCCCATCTTATTTAATTCTGAAAATCATCTTTTAATTCGTCGGAAAGGTATCCTTTTTTAGCGTTTGATTGATGTCTGACTGATATTTTAGCAAAGAATTAATAAAATCGCATTGAGTTCTGATTTCAAATTATATTCATTTCAAAATACTTTATTTCATCAGTATTCATTAGAAAAGAGGTAAGGAAGCAATAATAATAAACAAAAAAGTAAAATATTTGTTAGGACTGCATTAAACCTTTAAACAAAACGGATATCTAAGAGATATATTAAAATATTAAACTTAAAACTAAATAAAAGATTATGGAAATAAGAAAATTAATTTTCAGGTTATTCTTCTTTTTTATAGCAGGAAGTCTTTCATTATATTCATGCAAGAAGGAATCTTCAGGCTCCGGTGGGAACCCTCTTACAGGCAAGCAGACGATTCAGGTGCAAAATACCGATGCCCAGGATGCGATTGCGGATAAAACGGAGGAAGATATTGACAGCAAACTTGACGAACTGCAAAACAATAATTATGCAGTTGCCGGTATGAAATCATACCTTTCTAATCTTACTGATACTGTTGTAATAACTGTTGATCACCCCGATACCACCACTTTCCCAAAAGTTGTTACACTTACATACTACAGCTATAAGGATAGTTCTGCAAATGAAACCATTATCAAAAACGGGAAAATCACTGTCACAATTACAAGTGCTAATCCTACCCATCGAAGATTGGTTTCAAGATCGTTTGTATTTAGTAATTTCGCTGTGACCACAGATAGTACAACGATTAAGTTTAATGGCACGCGAGTAGTCAGCAGGCAAAAAGCCTCTGTCAGATATACCGGGCTTCAATCGGTCAGAATATCTGTTACTGACAACATTACCGCTGCCATGAGCTTTGCCATAGCAACTACCGGTGAAACAGATACGCTTAGATTTACACGCAATGTTAGTAAAGTACGAACTGCCGTTTCACATTTCAGAAATATTATATATTTACCTGGTGACCTTATTCACTTTTTCTTCAGGCATATTGCTTCGTCAGATACAATTACATATAACGGTACAGTTACAGGTATTAATGAAGAGGGTAATACCTATACTAAGACAATCACTTCCCCTATTACTGTTACAGAGTATCGAGGCAGCTTTGTAATCTCGTCCGGGACAATAACCTATGTGGTTGGTACTGATTCATATGAAATAACTTTCAAGGTGGACCCTGCTCACAAGCATTTCACACTTGTAACAATTACAAACAATCTTACAGGCAAAACAAAGAGCTTCGACCGCAGGTTTGGACGCATATTTAGAAGATGGTGGTAGACTCCGGACAATCTTTCAAAAACAAAAAGCCTTGATATTATTTATCGAGGCTTTTTTTTGATTCTCGCCTGCCTCACATTTTATCTACTTTTTGACTTTTGTAAATTTGTATTCACCTGTTTTTACTCCATCTTTACTAAATCCTGTCATGGTAAATGAATCAGGAGAATCAAGCACAAATTCATATTTTGCATAAATTATTGTAGGATCAAAATTTTTGACAAAATCCACATTCATCTTTTTTTCGGAGGTAAATGCACCAAGCCAGGTGGAAATAGTCCCGTCGAAGTAATACTGTACACCATAAAATTTCCCATCGGTTGTATTGAGAGAATTTAAATCTTTACGAATATGAGCTTTTTTATCTTTAATAAGATTGTAAACTTTTATCTCAAATGATTTCCCATAGGTTTGCATTTTCCATACTTCAATAGTGTCCTCGCCGGCATTATGATACCAGGTACCCAGAAACTGACCCATTAGTTTTTCTTGATTGTTAAGCTTTCACATAATCTGATCGGGACTGAATATGATGACGCTTTTACACAGTGGCGAAGAATTATTCTAAAACCATAGTCTTCCATCTGGATTTTAACTTCAAATTCTCCGTCAATATTTTTATTATAACAGACTGATTAAATGCTATTTAATCAAGAAGTATCTCGTCACTTCATGTTAAACCCGGAAAGAATGATTAAATTTAGATAGTCAAATATTAAAGAACAATGAGAGGGGAAAACCCACTCTGCGGTTCCTGGGACGGAACCCCAAAATTTTAATAGCCGGATATGAAGAAACTGATCATCTGCATTATTGTATTTCTATGCTCCATTTTCCTGCAAGCCAAAGCGCAGAAATATGAAATCACTTCTCCCGACAGAAATATTGGAGTTCAGGTTGAAATTGGCAAGTCAATTTCGTACAATGTTAAATATAAGGATAAAGTTCTGATCCACCCTTCCGGAATATCTATGTTCTTTCAACCTGATATTTTTTTAGGCAAAGATCCTGTTGTTTCTGGCACGTTTACACGTTTTATAAATAGTAAAATCATCCCCGTAGTTAAGGAAAAACGGGCCATAATTCCTGATATATATAAGGAGCTCATACTCCGTTTCAATAACCATCTTGAGTTGCAATTCAGGGTTTACGATGATGGTGTTGCATACCGTTTTGCCACCAGACTGCCAGGTGAGATAACTGTAATTGATGAACTAGCCAGTTTTAATTTTCAGCCCGGAACGGTCATTTTTTATCCCCAGGTAACCAAACGAACCGATGCTGATATTTTTCACACATCATTTGAAGAACCATATAGTAAAGCTGACCTGGACACTCTTTCTGTAGATATGTTTGCATTCACCCCGGTTTTACTTCAGTCGGAAGACCTTCCAAAAATTTTAATAACCGAATCGGATATTGATGATTATCCGGGAATGTTCCTGGTAAAAGGAAACGGATCTGGCCTGAAAGGCAGATTTGCACCCTATCCGCTTAAGGAAATTGTTTCGGGTGGAGGATTCAAACAGAAGCTGGCAGTTGAAAGAGCGTCTTATATTGCTAAAACAAAGGGTACCCGTACATATCCCTGGCGGATAATCGCCATTGCTCCGTCCGATGCTGACTTACTTATAAACGATCTGGTTTACCGGCTGGCACCCGATCCGGGATTTTCTGATTTCTCGTGGCTAAAACCAGGTAAAAGCACCGAAGAATGGATAACCGGGTTAAACCTTTATAAAGTTGATTTTGAAGCGGGACTGAACACTCAGACCTATAAATACTATGTTGATTTTGCTGCTCGTTTTGGTTTTCAATATGTTATGCTTGATGCAGGCTGGTCGGATGTAAACGATTTATTCAATATAACACCCGGAATGGATATGGAAGAGATTACAGGATATGCAAAGAAGAAGGGAATCGGATTGATCTTATGGACTCAGGCACTGACAATTGAAAAACAGATGGAACAGGCATTTCAACAATTTAAAAAATGGGATATTAAGATTGTCATGACAGATTTTATTGACCGTAACGACCAAATTGCTATAAATTTCCTGCATCGGTTTGCTGGTGAATGTGCCAGTAATAAGTTTATGTGTATGATTCACGGAGCGCCGATACCTGCTGGTTTTTCCAGAACTTACCCTAATATGCTGGCCCGTGAAAGCGTACTTGGTTCGGAGTACAATGTATGGTCGTCCAAAGCAAATCCTCAGCACGACCTGATGTTACCTTTTATCAGGATGGTTGCCGGACCAATGGACTATGAACCGGGAATTCTGCAAAATGCCACAAAAGAACAAACTGTTAAAATGGGCTTTGAAAAGGTCATTGCGCAGGGAACAAGCATGCACCAGATTGCTATGTTTATAGTATATGAAAGCCCTCTGCAGCTTTTCTCAGGGAATTTGTCAGATGCTGTAAGGGAACCTGAGTTAATGGAATTGCTTGGCAAGATCCCTACTGTATGGGATGAGACAATTATCCTTGATGCGCAGTTGGGAAAGTATATTGTGGAAGCTCGAAGGAATGGAGATAACTGGTATCTGGCAGCAATGAACGACTGGACTCCTCAGAAATTTTCAGTTGCACTTGGGTTCTTAAAGGATGGAGCGTATCAGGTTGAAACAGCTTCCGATGGTATTAATGCATCAAGAAATCCACAGGATTACAGGTTGAGAAAGTCAGAAGTTACTCAAAAAGATACTCTGACTGTAAAACTCGCACCGGGAGGTGGGTTTATAGCTCGTATTTTAAAAAACTGATATCCGGTAAAGAGCAATGGACGTCTCTTATTTATGAGCCTTTATGATGGATATAAGATTTTCCCCAACCAGCCTGAAATTTTCAGGATTCCGGGGAGGAATAAGGTAAATGACAGCGCCGGGTTCCAGTCCCTTCTCAACGATTATATTTTTCTCGTTCGATTCGCCTGGTATAACAATCTCTTTAGTTTTGTTTTTTCCATATACGAATGGAATACTGTCGGATCCGGTTTGTACACACTCGGTGGGGATATAGATGGCATCATTAAAAGTTTTTATAATTATCTTGTTCCCGGTAGTCATTGTAGGTCGGAGAGCAGGATCAGAACCATCGATTTTAATCTGCACCTCAAACATTTTTGAATCGGAATTTGGCAACTGTTCACCGATATTCGCTATTGTGAACACTGTTCCGGTATATGCCTTTTCAGGAAAGGCATCTATATTTATGTTGGCCTTCTGGCCGGGTTTGATTTTACTGACATCTATTTCGTTAACATAGACTTTTGAAACCATTGATGAAAGATCAGGAAGTGTTGCTATTACTCTGTCAAAAGGATTTATTGTTGATCCGACTTTTCTTTTATTCCCATTCCTGTCTTTTTTATAGATAACCATTCCTGGAGCAGGTGCGGTAATAGTGAACTTTGATAAAAATTCCTGAAGATCGTTAACCAGTCTTATCTCTCTTGAAAGAAGCATTTTCTGGCGATTTAAATCTGCAAGATTTTGTGCAACAATCAGAGAATACCCCTTAATCTTCTGGTTAAGTGTCCGTTTAGCTTTATCCAGAGCTATTTCTGCCTGACGAATAGTCGCCGGCGGTTCATATTTCGATTGTGCGAGTGTTATTTCAGCCTCTTCCACCACATATCTTTGATTCTTGATATCATCTCTCTGATTTGTTAGCACTACAGCAGTATCAAGAATTTTCATGTCTACATTTGTCTGAAGAGTTTTAAGATTCTCAATCTCATCCTTTAATGTGTTTGCATAAGATGATCTGTCAAGTTGTGCAATGTAATCACCCTCTTTTACAACTGTGCCCTCCGGTACAATATCCTGTATCTTAAGATCCATTGCGTGCATATTGAAGCCTCTGCCCGGTCCGCCACCATGATCTGATCCCATTACAATCTCTGGTCCTTTAATATCAATTGATCTTTCTGCAATTAACTCACCTGAATTTACCACTGTTATTTCAAAAAGTCCTTTTTTAACCTTTGCAAAAGAATTGACGGTGTCTTTCTTAGATGTCATTTTGTTGAAAACAATTAAAGCTATAATTGCGACAACAACTCCTCCTATAACCAGTATTCTTTTCATTATCAATTCAATATTTAAAGTCTTTTTTAATTGAAATAATTTTGCCGTGAAAGTATAAAAAATATTATGAGTATCTGGAATTATGAATTTAAATTCCTGGATCGCTTAAAAATCAATGGACATATTTGAATGATTACCGATATGGTAACTTACAATTTCAGGATCCTTGGAAATGCATCAACCGATCTCTGATTCTTATAGCTCTTTAAGCATCCAGATATCGCAACCGAAATGACCTGACTTACCTAATGGCCCCTGTATAAATTTAAATCCCGCTTTTTCATATAAACTAATCGCCCTGCTTAATTCAGGAAGTGATTCCAGATATAACTGTCTGTATCCATTTCTTTTAGCTGAATCGAAGGTTTTTTCCATCAACTGCCAGCCTATCCCTTTGCCTCTTTGCAATGCTGACAGATAAAACTTAACCAGTTCAGCACAACCCTCAGGCAATCCCGGAGTCGGATAAACCCCACAACCGCCAATTATAACACTTTTTTCCTCAGCTATCCAGTACTCTGACCCGGCTGTCCTGAAAAGTTCATAAAGATTATCGGTAGTCGGGTCAAAATAAACCGTTCCGGGTCTGTGAATATTAAATTCCCTGAAGACCGTCCGGATAAGGTCTGCAATTTCTTTATTATCTTTTTCTTTTATGGGCCTGAAAGTAATTTCCATTTTATTACAATGAGAACCAGTAATTCAACTTAATAAGAAAAATATTATTGGGGAATATACTCCTCAGCTGTTTGTATGATTCTCCGATAGAAGCATGTGAGTCGACTGTATTTCCTGACCTTTCCGAGGACCAGACCAGATAAATAAAAGAACCAAGTCTGTACTCCCATTTTGCAACCAGATTAGAACGGAACTCATGAAAGTTAAAATCGGGATTGGGAATGGAGTAATCTATCCTTGGACCATTACTATAATCATACAGCTGATAGATTCCTTCAGAAAGTAAGGGATCCTGATAAACCTCAAACCTGTCTCCATAAACTTTTGCTTTCGGGTTGGTAATATATTTTAGCTGGGAATAAGTTCCGCGCGATACAAAAGGGCTCCCGTAATACTGAATAGAAAATTCCGGAGTAAGGTTAAGGTCAATTCTGAAAGTCAGCCCCAGAGTTTTCTGATCAATTGTCCCGAGTATGTACCTGTTACCTGGCACATCATAACTTGTGGTTATATATTGAAGGTTGTCGTGGTTATTGATATAATTGCTGGTTACTCCTATTTTCAGATTATTAATCGGACGATAGGTTATTCCCGGTTCAAGCTGATAATTTACTGCCGAATTATTACCTGTATACTCATAGCTATAAACCATACTTGCTGTAAATTTCTTCGACGGATCAGTATTTACACTCCCGAAGGCTGTGATATTATATGGCATTATCATATCATATCCCCCGCGTAATATTTTGGTATCGAGAGTTTTGGAATGATAGATGAGATTAGCTGCAAAACTCCACTGGTTCTTGAAACTCGATGTAAAAGAAAGATGACCGCCTGATCCAAGGTATTGACCTTTAAAGTTCCAGGTGTTGAACTGCTCGAGGCTAATATTGTACGTAAGGAAAATCGAAACAGGCTGATTAATCAGATAAGAAACCACATTCTGCTGATTGATTTCATCTGCAGTATTCATGTAACCCAGGTCATTCAACTCAAGACCCGGAGAAAGCCAGGTAGCTCCGGTCGAATATCGCCATAAACCTTTGGAACCTTTTCCGATCAGAAACTTGCCGCCGTAACCACTTAAATGAGTAGCTGTTGTATCGTATTTCAGATAATAAGCACCCGGCCGCTGATAGTAACGTGCTGATGATTGCTGCAAAAGGGTAATTGATTCCTTACCGCCATTTATATAGCTCCCTATCAACCTTGCATCAATATAAAACTCTTTATCTTTCCAGTGTGTCAAAAGATCAAGTCCTCCAGTATATGCATTGGTGCTGAGAGTCTCAAGATTTTTATCTTTGATATCACGGTTAGTAGCTGTCAGCATTCCTCCAATTACTGTATTACCCGCATTATAACCCTTCTGAATACGCGCAACGGTGTAACTTGTAAGTGGTTCTACTTTTACACTGCTTTTATTACCATCTTTATCGCTGAGCCTTGCAAATTCATTTGCTGTTACACTTTGTATCAACCCTACTGAAAGTCCGTTTGAGGTGGTCCCACTTAACTTGATCGCACTCAGTATGGATGTCTTATCCGGTGAATTGACAAAAAGATTGTCATTCGGATAAACCGGACGTGAAGGGGCATGACCGATCCTTCTTGAGTAGAACAGACTCTGGTTATCAAATTTATAATCGAAAATGGTTAACCCCTCAAGGAAGAAAGGTCTTTTCTCCTCATAAAATGTTTCAAACGCCGTTAAATTCATAACTGAGGGATCGGATTCAACCTGTCCGAAATCAGGATTTACAGTCAGATCGACTGTGAAGTTACTGGAAATCCCAATCTTTGCATCAAGTCCCGCATTTCCACCCCATACCTTTCCCTTTTCAGTAAAAGGATTCCCCGGTTCTTTTTTCATCGTTTTTAAATCTCCCAGTGTGTAGGGCATTATTTCCAGACGACGTGATTTTTTAAGTCCCTTAATTCCACGTAATTCCCCAAAGTTATACATCATTCCCGGGCCAGTCTTACTTTGTATCTCCCAATCACTCTCTTCCTGAAGTCGTGATATCCATCTCCATACATGCAAGCCCCAAACCTGCTCATCCTGGCGGCTATACCGAAGCTGACTCAGAGGAATTTCATACTCTGCCACCCATGCAGAATCTTCCAATCCGGTTTTTACCTTCCAAACAGCATTCCAGTTAAAATCCCAGTTCATTGGGTTGAATAAAACGAGATCAATCTTCTGACCCCAAGCAGTAATTGAAAACTCAAATCCTGTCCGGTAATCGCGATAACTGTCAAAGTTCACACCTACTATATCACCTGCCTGTTCATCCCTTACTCCAGCCTGTCTTAGAATTTTCTCAGGTTCTCCGTCATATGCACGAATTGCAACATAAAGGTTCTTATCGTCATATTGAATATTCAATTCGGTCGGGTATGTAGGTTTTGCACCTTCCTTTGGGATCCATTGGTGGAAATCGCCTGCCCAAGTGCCTTTTTTCCAGCATTCGTCATCTAATTTTCCGTCAATAACAGGTTTGGCTGTTACAAGTCGTGAAGTAGTATAAACAGGTTGTTTTGGAGAGTTTTTAGTATGGATAGTATCCTGAAGATTTTCATAAGGCAGATGGAAAGGTGATGAATATGATTGGAAAATAGAAAGAGTGGAAATAATAATGACAGACAGGATTTGGCTGGTAGTTCGGGTTAGTTTCATTTTAAATTAAAGAGGTAGGTTTGTAGTAAAAATTTGTTCAAATTTATAAGAATAACTCATTATTGGATGTGTTTTAAAAATATTATCTTCTTATATTCGGTTTGAATTATAAAATATCAATTAGCAAAAAACATAAAATTAAGTACTTATGAAAAAACTACTTTTTTTAAACATTCTCATTTGTACATTCAATTTTTTATCTATGGGACAACCCCCCATGGGGACGCCTTCGGCTAACCAGCCGCCGGATGTTATTATTTCCGTCTCAACTTATGAGGAAAACCGTGCGGTGCTGGTGCAATCCCGTCAGGCTACAGGGGCTTGATCCGGCCAAAACCTACAAAATACAGGAAATTAATCTGTCTTCAGAAGGACGACGTTTTGGTCCGTCTGAAAGCGGAAAGAGCTATACAGGCGATTATCTGATGAAGATAGGATTAAATGTCGGAACCGGCTCACCACTTTCAAGTGCGGTATTTGAGATTACGGAATAACATATCCCGGACAATTCTATAGTGCTGTCCCGGCAGAAGGTTCCGATGCCGTTTGAATACCAGACGCCACTTCAGGTATGATTCCCATCTTGACGTAGACTGGACGTACTAATGCTTTCAGTTCAGCCAATTTTCTTAAAAAGAACAGGGCACCTATAATACTTGCTAGTCCCCCTATAAATATGGTCCAGGGAGTTCCGATAACCTTCGCCAGCGCTCCTGCCATCAGGCTGCCGAAAGGAGCTGTTCCCATAATTGCCATTGTATAAAAGCTCATCACCCTGCCTCGTTTATCGTCATCGGTTATTGTTTGCAGGATAGTATTGCTTGCAGCCGTTTGCATCATCATTCCCAGACCGATAAAGATCATAAGGAGCAGAGAAAAGGGAAATATTCTGGAAAATGATAATCCTAATAACCCGGCTCCGAAAAGGATTGCAGAAGCCGGTACTATCCTGCCAAGTTTCAGAACTGATTGCCTTGAAGCCAGGAAAAGAGCTCCGAGAAGTGCCCCAAAACCTGCTGCTCCCATTAGAAAACCAAATGTATGGGATCCTCCATGCAAAATCTCTTTTGCAAAAACAGGCATCAAAACTGAATATGACATGCCCATCAGGCTAGAAATACTTAACAATATCAGGAGATGTTTAATAGGAGCAAATCCAAACACGTACCGGAATCCTTCACCAAGTTCTTTTAAAATATGCGCTTCGCTCCTCGCCGTTTCTTTGAGATGCAACTTCATCATTAATAATGAAATAATTACAAATACGTAACTTATTGCATTTAGGAGAAAACAGATGCCTTCACCTGCAGCTGCAAGAATGACGCCAGCGATTGAAGGGCCAATGAGCCTGGCTCCGTTAAACATCAGGGAATTAAGTGCTATCGCATTGCCCAGATCTTCCTTTTTCTCTACCATATCTATCACAAATGAGTGACGTGATGGCACATCGAATGCATTGACACAACCAAGAATAACACTTAAAAGAACTATTTGCCAGACCTGAATCACTCCTGCCAGACAAAGCCATGCAAGAACAGCCGCCTGAATCATTGAAATAATCTGAGTAACCAGCAGAACCCGATATCTGCTCAACCTGTCAGTAAGAACTCCTGCTACCGGTGAAAGTAAAAAACTTGGTATCTGCCCTGCAAAACCTACGACACCTAACAAAAGAGCCGAACCGGTCATATGATAAACAAGCCACGGCATGGCTATTCGCTGCATCCATGTGCCAATAAGAGAAATGCTTTGTCCGCTGAAGAAAAGGCGGTAGTTCCTGTATTTTAACGACCGGAATACTATTTTGAATCTGCCCCTGTTGTTCCGGGAGCCACCCTTGTGCATCAATTTTTTTGTTAAAATTAGCTTCTTTTTTGGATTAATTAAAAATAGGGACAGATATGGCATGGCTCTATTTAAATGACCCCCAAAACAGCCAGGATAGAAATAATAAGAATTGTAAGACCTGAAACACCTATAGGAAACCAGACAGGTGCAATCCATGGTTTTGGAATAAGAAATAGAACATCAATGGTTGTAAACTTTGGTGGCCACCTTATCAGAATATAAAGAGATAAATAATAGAACAGGTCCCAGAATGCAAAAGTCCAGAGGAAGAATACACCTTTTTCAATCCACGATCCGCCTGTAAGATATGCTACTATAACCAGCATTATTATTGTAGCTGCTTCACGGGTCATCTCAATATTTAAATAACGCTTAGGAAATTTTTCAATTGATTCTTTATTTGATTCTGAATCAAGCATTCCCAGCGCTTTTCTCAGATACACAACAACCACACCCTCAAGATGCGCCATTGCAATTCCGAAGATTGCCAGCAATAACAGTTTTGAAATCATAGTTTAATATTCATTAATTACCTGTGTTTCATAACAAATTCATTTACCTTATCACAGAAAAATTTTTCATCCTGCAATATCATATTATGTCCGCTTTTAAAAGAAATAAGCATGCTCTTATCAGTAGAATTAACACGGTTATAGAAATCTTCGCCTAATGCCAGTGGACAAGTGAAATCATATTTACCCCATAGGACCAGAACCGGAATTGTTACTATGTTCAGGGAGGAAGAAAACTGTGCAACTGCCAGTTCTTTATTAAAATTTGAATCTTCGGAATAGAGAAGGTTACTAAGGATTGCAGTAAGAGGATATTTATCTGTAATTGTATATTTTAATACCTGAGTGACAATATTTATATGCTTAATGCTATCAATGTAGTTTTCTGCCTCAGTAGCGTATTTTTCGAGTTGTTGTGATTCCTCCAGGCTGAAATTGCCCTGATGGGTGTTACAATAGTTGATTATCGGTTGCCATTCATCAACATTCCTTTTTTGTGAAACCTGATAAATTCCCTCTGTAAGTAAAGCCTCTCGTGTAAGTGTATCATTCAATGGATAATTATGGCTCCCATCAATATTTATAAGTCCTTTTATCATATTCTGATAACCTGGTGTGGTAATGAAATCTGCAGCAATAAGTCCTCCGAAACTATGTCCCAGTAAAAATAAACTCATGTCCTGACCGTACCGGAACTTGAGGACCTCTATCACTTTTTTCAGGTCTTTTACCATCTGATCAAGATGGAGGTTTTCACCATTACTTGCCCCCTGGGAAGCCCCGGCATTTCTCTGATCCCAGTAAACCATAGCATATTTATCACCGAGATTCTGACTGATATATTTTGTGTCGTAGAAATATGAGCTCACCCCTGGGCCACCATGAATGACCAGAATGAAAGTATTGCTTGCAGTATTCCCCTGGACCTGAACACGCATAGAAGCTCCTGCATTTTCAACATAGAATACTTCGGATGTGTTATCAGAAATAGTAATTTTCTCCTTCTGACATCCTGGAAACAATAGTAAGAGACTAAAGAGAAATACTTCTCTCATTGTTATTTTGATATTGCAATGGATTCCTTATATACTTTATTTGAGACCTGCCTGGCGTATAACGGATGCCTAGTTCCAGTACCGGTCTGAAATATATCGTACTGTTATAGGGGAACATTGAGATAAGATTCATTTTTGCCAAAGCTGAAAATGGTAGTTTTTTCTTCATTGAAAAATCATACCCAAAACCTCCGCCTATAGTTATAAGAGCATAATTATAGCCTGCGAGTTTAATAACAGAAATATTTCCAATATCATCCACCTTATAAGTTGTTCCTCCAAGAAAAGTCCGGCTAAAACCAGGACCAATTGAAAACTCAGACATAAATCCTGTATATCTGGTTCTTCTCATCACCCACTCGGCAGTCAGGTATAAATTATCGTGGAAATCAGGATGATGATACCAGTTTAGATTTCCTGAAATAAATCTCCCTTTTTTAAAACATCTGATAAGTTTTTGATTTTTAAACACATGTACATTTACATAGTTAAGCGGGAACTCTATACCTGTGCTTATTCCTGGATAGATGAGAGAACTATTGTAAGAAAACTTCAGATTAAAGTGACGGGTAGATGAATCATTAATTGAGTCACATTGAGAATGACATAATGTACAATAGAGTAAAGCTAATATTGAAATCGCGGTTTTCAGCATATCCTTTTAAAACCAATATTCAGAAGCTCTGATAATTTGCTGATACGGGAAGATATATGTCCTATTCCGATGGCACAGTGATGTGAAGGCCCTGCTTTTGACCAGCTTTCGATGAATTCCCGTACAGATAAAGGAAATTTATAACGGCTGTTGGTATTCCCGATCTGAAGGGTCGGTCCCTCTACAGAATAACCCTGAGCTGTAAGAAGAGTTATATTTCCTTCTCCCCCCTGACATACAGAAAGAAGAGTAACCGGGCCTTCTGCAACTTTCATTTGTATTGATAATCCCTTCCCGGGCTTACCATGAAAAACAGGAAGAGGAACCAGCCCAACTTTTCCGGCTGCAATTTTATAATGTGCCGGCCCATCATGTCCCATCAGAATAATATCATTATTAAAATCCATACCATAGAATTCTGAGAACGAGCCACCGGCATTAAATGTATCCATTATCTTCATAGCAAGGACATTTTTGACTTCGCATTCACTGGCAACGGGAATATTTCTGCCTGTCAGTAAAGTCATCCCGGGTATTAAGGTGGTAACAATTTTTTCATAATCCGTATCACCTTCTCCTTCATAATAATATGCCAAAGCTCTTAGCCTGAATTTTTCTGCCAGCCGGTCGAGGGCAACTGAGCTTATGGCTGTTTGTTCCAAATCGTTGGCTGAACATTCATCTGAAACAATAAACCAATCTCTGAACTTGCCGATCTTTGATCTGAGCTCACCTCCTGAAACATTTTCTCTTAGCTTCTTCAAAGTGCCGAATTCAATAAGCTCGAAATGACAACCGAAAGCTGCAGAGAGCATCGTAATATCTGTGTAAACATCTAACATTCCGTTATAGTAATGACCCATTACTCCCACCCTGCTGTTTTTAATAACCTTCATTACATAACAAGCATCAATCCACTCCTGGATTTCATCCCATACATATTCTTCATCAATATATCCGGTTATCAGGTGATATTTTATACCTGCCCTGTTAAATACACTTGCCAGTTCAGGAGTAACACAGCTCTGGCAATATGATAACCATTCACCGGTCATCTTTCCACGATCTCCGATTAAATTGAATTTCTCATAATCAATTGCTCCTGTCGGTTGCAGATTCAGAACAATTACAGGACAACTGACTCGTTGAATCAATGGTAAGACATTATGCGACAATGCATAAGTTGAAATATTAAGGATTATCAGATCAATTCCGCTTTTCTGGAATAATTCTGCTGCTCCTATAGCTTTATCAGGGTTATCAACCATTCCTGCATCAACAATTTCTGTGTTCGGATGGCCGAGGCGATCTTTTATCCTCAGCTGAAACAATTTCAATTTGTCAAGTAATCCGTCAAACTGCGACCAGTATGTGTCGAGCCCAATTCCAAAGAGTCCGATTTTAATTTTGTCTTCCATTGTAATTATGTCTTTCATGGGAGAAAATAATATTAACGTAAACAGGATTAATTTATGTTTATATAAGCTGACCCAAATTTAGCAGTATTTCAAACTTTAACTTCAATTATTCACAAATCTCATTCGAGTGATTGATTTCTTTATATTGCTTTGAGATTTACTTCGTGCAAAAAAAGCAATGATGAATCTCACAAAATAAAACACTTTATTGAACATATAAACCCTTGTTTTGAAAAAGCAGGAAAAGGATATATTGTCAAACTCGGTGAGACAACACTATTAATGCATAAAAAGGGAATCAAGAAATAATGTTCAAATTTTCAAATTAATGAACATTTTGATAGCCTGGTAACCAAAGTAACATCCTATAAAACAGAGAAATACGCCCAGACTTTTAATGAAGCCGGAAATTATCTTAATATTTATACGAGTGCGGTATCGGACAATCAGGATTGCAAGCAAATAGAACCAGACAATGCTTCCAAAAGCGATGAATAAAGCATAGCAAATACTGATTGTCAGATGAAATGATGCAGGAAATATTGTTTGATCAACCTGACGATCTTTAATTTTAAGTATCTGAAAGTTATCCAGCTTCTTAATTACTGAATCATGACGGCTTTCTATTTTTTTACCCTCAATGTTACCGATTTCTTTTGCATTCTGGTCGATTTTAATAGCTAATCCACCGGTATGAAAACCCAGGGCGGCTATAAAGGATATCACTAATAAAGATGATGTTAACCATCCAATAAACAAGGTCGGATTCAGGAAGTTTATCATAAACCCGGTATAAAAGGCTCCTCTTTCTTTCTCTTTAAGCTTACCTGAAATATGGATCTTGTCTTCAAGATGTTCAATGTCTATTCTTGTTATGAAAATCTTATATCCCAGGAATATGAGCAATAATGAACCAAAGGAAAAAATGTAAGGTATGATTGGTTTGTAGAAAGTATAAAGTTTGGTCAGTCCGAAAACCGCGATGAATACGTAAATGAAATCAGCCAGAGAAGCACCTAAATTGAACAGGTTACAGTAACGCTGTCTGCCTTTGAGTGCATTGGATGTGATCATGATACTGACTGGGCCTGCGATTGGCATTGAGAAGATAAATCCAGTCAAAAAACCAGCGATCGACATGGTTAAAATACTTTTTATCATGAAATCTTTTTATTTATGATTAAAATGATTTAAGACCTGTTCTCCAGCGATTTTTAAATCTTCCATTGTATCTATTTCCATACAAAAATATTCAGTCGTATCAACAATATAAAGGTCATTTTCAGATAGTTTCTGGAATGCTGTCTCATAAAACTGATTAACTTTCTTTTCCGTCACCACCATTTGATCAAGTATACTGTAAAGTTCGGCTACTGCTTCTCTTCCAAAGATTTCTATCCCGATTGATTCTCCGGCTGCTTCAGATGGTTTTACCTCTTTACTAATATCAACAACCCGTCCCTTTGCATCAGTTTTAACTTTTATCTCTTCATCATGTACATCATGCCGTTTCAGGGCAAGGCAGTTTTTATATCCTGAGTTGAGAAGTTTTGGAATAATCAATTTATCGAAAACAATATCACTATCCATCATCATCATATCATTACCAAGAACTGCATCCCTGGCTAACCACAATGAATAAATATTATTAGTAGACGCATAGAACTTATTATATATATATGTAACATTCAATAGAGGGAATCGTTCTCTAAGGAACTCTCTGATCTTATTCTCAAGATATCCGGTAACAATTATCAGTTCTGAATTATTTGTTGCCAGCAAGTTTTCAACAGTCATTTCCAGGATGCTTTTTCGCCCGACATTCAATAAACATTTAGGGGTCTGATCCGTCAGAGGCTTTAACCTTGATGCAATTCCGGCAGCAAGAATAATAGTCTTCATTTTTTCAGAGTTTCGAAAGATTTGTCAATCTGGAATTGAATTATCCACAATAATACAGCAAGAATATTAAATCCACCTATTACGATCCAGAAAAAAATGTCAAAACGGCAAAAAAGAGAACAAAGAATCAAAGTCGTTATCTTAGCGGAAGGTCCCATGAATACCCAAAAGCGAATAATTAACCGGTTCTTGATAAAATAATTCTCAGGAGAGGCTTCAAAAAGTTTTGTTCTCTTTTTCTTTGATGTAAGATATCTTTGTAGTTGTGAGTATTTCAAATATATTAATACAATAGCTTTACTGAACCATTTGCCTTTTTGGTTTTTAAGTATTTCATATTCATTTCTATATTCTGCTACCCCTTCATAAAAAGTATTTTCACGTTTTAATACAATATCAAGGAATCGTGTTCTGAAGTAATCCACCAAAGATTCCTGAACTATTATGCTTATCCCTGCCAGGGCGGTAAGAATCACCATTGATGAAGGCTGTTCAGGGTTGTTTGAATAACCTATTACTATTCCTGCGTAAATTGCAATTGCAGCAATGTAATCTGCTATCCCGTCAAGAAGCCTGCCAACCGAAGAACCATTTTTTTTAATTCGAGCCAATTGACCATCGCTGCAATCAAGGATATTAAACAGTAAGTAGAATATGGCTCCGACAATGCAAGTCAGATGGGAACCGAATGAATAGAAGCATCCTCCCAATAATCCCATTATCATCGCTGCTAATGTCAGATGATCGGGTTTTATTTTGGTTTTATAAACTGATATTACCAGGAGGAAAGCAAGGGGTCTGTAAATAATAAGATCGACAACCTCTTCAACCTCAACCATTTTCAGAGAGTTTTTATACTCCTCTGACCAATTCATGCTTATCTTCTTTACTCATAAAAGATCTTATCAGTTTCAATAACGTGCAATTCTGTGAATGAGTTCCAAGTGTTATCCTGATATGTTTATCCAACCCATCTTCATTCATAAACTTAATGATCATATTTCTTTCAGTCAGGTATCTCTTTAATGAATCTTTGATCTCTGGCGGAATCTTTACAAGGATGAAATTTGCAAATGATCTGTAAGGGTGAAAACCTGGCAACTGATTCAGTTCATTAAATAACATTTCCATATCCGCAGCCATTTTCTTACCAATTGAATTATAATAATCACTCGAATCGAGAGCCGCAATAGCAATTTTTTCTGACAGACGGTTAAAACCAAGATACCTGGCACTTAATAATGAAATTCTTTCATGATTATCACCCAGAAAAGCAAACCCTGTTCTTATACCTGCCAATGCATAATATTTAGAAAAAGTCCGGATAATTATAAGTTTAGGGTACCGGTTAACCAATCCGACCGGATCAGTTTTAAATGTCTCATCGAATAATAAATATGCTTCGTCCAGCACAACGACAGCGTCTTTCATTTTTTCAAGAACAAAATTCAACTGCTCAGTCTCCAGTCTATTTCCTGTGGGATTATTTGGTGAACTTATAAGAACCAATTTAGGTTTTTGCTCGTTATATACCTTTATCATGCCTTCAATATCATAATAGAAAGTACCCTCACCTTCAACTATAGGATATTGTATATTAATACCTTCTGCTTCATCGGCAATTTTTTTATAGTACCACCATGAAAATGATGGAATCATAATTTTGTCATTTTTATTAATATAACATTGAACCGCCTGCTTCAATATGTCTTCACTACCATAACCAAGGAGTATTCTTGTTTCCTCAGTACCAAAGTCATGAGCCAATCTTTCGGATAATAAACTTTTAATCCCCCTTGTGAAATCCCGAGAATAGATATTAAGAATATTATCATTCGAATTACGCAAAACTTTAAAACACGCAGGAGAAGGACCGTACTGATTCTCATTCCTGTCAAGAAAGATCATAGGTTTTTCATTAATGGTCGTCATAAGCTATTATTTATTAGCCCCATTTTTTACATTCCGAACAAATATGGAAAAAAGTCGATAATAATAAAACTTATTTTCACTTTAATTTTGCAATTTAGATATTTCCCTTGTCACAGATTCACATTTTAATCAACTTACAAATTCAAAACAGCAACAAAAACGTGGAACTCATTTAAGAAATAAAGTCAGCAATTTAATAAAGAAATTGTCATGAAGTCCTGATCTCTGCAATCAATTTGTTGTATCAATCCTTAAACTGTAGAAATACTTTTTTTAAACCCATTGACAGAAATATTCAGATAGTCAGGTAGTTGTAAAGGAAATTTAGTATGGATTTAATATCTTTGTAATCTCTTAAATTTTTTAGCAGCAGTTTGATTTTGAATCAGAACAGCCGCATGTAGGTTCTGAGTTCCTCAGTATCCCGTTAATAATACCTGCGGCACAGCCAACACCTGAATTTACCGTTATTGCCTGTACCTGACAGTTTAGTGCACATGCACCGCATTCCATACAATAATCTCGTCTTACGATATGAGCTTTTTTCCCTGAAAGTTCAAACACACCGTGAGGGCATACCTTTAAACACATTCCACATCCGTTGCAAGTAGCTTCACACAAATTAAGTGTGACCACATCAGGAAGATACATTAAATCTTTCATAAGCCTATTATTAAATAAATTTCCCAACAACCATTAAAATAGTACCAATGAGGGCAAATCCTATCTGAAGTGGTACCGAGATCTTCATCTCTTTTTTGACACCCGACAATGATGTAAAGGTTGATGAACCGGTAAAATTCATAGCCAGGAAGGAGGATATAGCCGTAATAATGAGAAACCACGATATTATTTCAAAAACATTACCACCTGTAAATTTTAAAAATATAAGAATGAGAAAGACCAGTACCCCTGCGTAAAATCCCTTTAACGAAAAATGCCGGCCGGGTATATATGGAAGAAACATTGGTGTAATGACTATCCCTGAAAAATATGCAAGAAACACTTTCAATATACCAGGCCCTCCTTCACCTGAAAAATCTTTATAAGAAAAGCCTTTACTGCTTACGCCGGATATTAAAAAGATAACTGCCATTGCTCCCAGCAGATAAAATTTTCCATATATAAAATCATTGGGAATGAGCTTTATACGGTCTTTAAACCCGAAAGTGACTCTCCTCATTTCCTTATCAGCTCTGTATCCATCTCTGATAAATCTTTTAATATCAGATGCACGAACAGGGCCATAATGAACATTAAAACCGGTCTCCTCTTTCACCTTATGAGCGGCAACTCCTGTGGCCCCTAGTTGTGGCAGGATCAGCCGCTTGTGATTTACAAATTTTTCAAGAGAAACTAATTTTATCCTGTTGACAAGTTCTATTGTACCAAATGTTCCTTTCCCGGCAGCACACCACACATTGACACCTTTAGTATCCAGTACCAAAATCCAACCGTCCAAGCCGGAAAGGTTTTTGCGAAGATTATCGAATGTAAGTTTGTAGTTTGCGGTTACAAATACATCGGATTCCTGATCGGGATTACCAAATGCATAGAGGCCGGGGCTAATCCTGTAATTATCACGGTTGATTCCCCAACGGACCATAACAGCACCCATGAAATCTTTAAAATTGATTCGGGTGGAGACAAGTGGAATGACATCGTCAGAGATTGAAACATTACCTTCTAAAAATGAGTGCTTCATATCAGATTAAAAAATTGTTGTAAAACTTGTAAAATGTAGATTTTATTTCATCTCTTATCCTCCTGAACTCATTCATAATCTGCATCTCTGTCCCTTTGAAATTCGAAGGATCTTCAAAACTAAAATGCAGGCGATGTTTCACTTTTCCCAGAAAGACAGGACATGCTTCATTAGCATCATCGCATACTGTTATAACATAATCCCACTCATCATCAAGATATTGGCTTACGTTTTTAGGGGTGTTCTGACTGATATCAATACCAGCTTCACCCATTACTTTGACTGCATTGGAATTAACCTTGGATGCCGGAAATGTTCCCGCAGATTTGACCTCAATATTACTGTTGAATGACTTTAAAAAGCCTAGTGCCATCTGGCTGCGGCAACTATTGCCGGTACATAAAATAAGTATCTTCATATTCTTAATAATTTGAAAATTTCAATCTATTTCCAATCAAAAGTTACAGATATATTAATATCGTTTATAAATTTTTCTACCACCTTTTTTAGCTCCTGTATATTCTTGAGATTTAAACAATAGCAGGTTTTCACCCCTTCCGTCGTACCTTGAATCAAGCCTGCATCCTTTAATTCTTTTAGGTGCTGATTTACCGTGGTCCTTCCAAGAGGAAGCTCATCGGCAAGATCACCTGTAATACAGGTTTTTGTTTCAGCAAGGTATTTCAAAATTGCCAGACGGGCCGGATGGGCCAAAGCTTTAAACAGGGTCGAACAATTCTGGAGATCAGGGCTGAACAGTTCACTTTTTGTATATGCCATGACAATTAAATATTTGACGTAAATATACGTTATATTTTAATATGGCGTATATATACGTTAATAATTATTAAAAAATTAGCTCTGGAGTTTTTCAATCAGACTCTTACAAATAACAAAGATCTGTTTTACCTTTTGTTTTCTTTCTCGCATGGGCAGGGAACCGGTTTATACTTTTTATATTTATGCTGGGTTGCACAACCGGCTGTGATTATTAAGATCAAAAGTATTAAAATCAGAAAGTTGCTACCTTTTGCCCTGGGCTTTCTCAGAATACTGGTTCTTCCAAATGTCTTTTGAGAAGAATAATTTTTCATCATATTCTGACAATCTCCGGAGGGGAGAACCTCTTCAGCAAAAATTAATCTTTCAGACAACGTACAGAATATTTATTTGACTTTTCTGATCCAGGTATATCCCCCATATCTTCCTTCCTCGAGATATCAATTACAGGTTTATCATATATAAGCAGATAACTGAAATATTCTGCATTGGTTTTATCGTATTCAGTGGAAGTCCAGTAGTAGCCACTTTCATCCATCTCGGAAAAGGTGCCCTCATAATCCTGCATTCCTCCAAGCTGGATCCCAAATGAAGAAGGATCAGAAGTTATTTTTCCCCATGTCTCTTTCTGATCAAAATGATTTATAAGAGTTTGAAATTCAATACCTGACGGAAGATGCCAGCCAGTGGGACAAGAGTTCAAAGCTGTCTTCCATTCATATAATAGTCCGTATCCCGGAATATTGTTTGAATCGTTATCAAAATAGAATGCCCCGTTTTTTGCTTTATACTTTAGGTTTTCTGCCATCCAGATAACTCCTGCGATTGTAATTGTACGATAAACATTGCCGTCACGCGTATCAGTGAATTTGGCCTGGCCTGATAAACCTGCAAAAATTATTAAGAACAGAAAAACCGCTGAAATTTTCTTCATATTTCTATCGTTTTCAAATTATAAATTTCATAATTAAATCTTCTGATTAACAAATGTCATACAGTGCCTGAAACCAGGTGTAAAATTATAATTAGGTTTTTTATAAAACAGTTGATAAGTAAAAATGTTATTAACCAACGGTCTCAAATAATCAATAATTTTTGAGAGCTGATTGAAAACCGGACCAATTTAGGATTTGGAATTATTACGGTGGCACCAGAATGATAATTCACTGCCCCATCATGAAATCATAGACCATTATTCCTCCCATAAATCCTGTAAAGGTTACGGTAACAACATCGGCAATAAATCCGACAGTTATAAGTGCGATCGGGAAATGCACAATCATCGGATGTAAATGATCTGCATTGACCATGATTGCATTAATTTTGTTAACGGGAGTAGTTTTTCTGTTTAGCCCGGTTCAGTAATCCAAAATTAGCTTATTCATTATTAATTTAATAATACGACTTTAAGAATAATTATAACCGAAGTAATATTTTTAAAATCCGGATTGCTTATTCATTGAAGAGTACATTATTAATCTGATTAGCAAAACAATTATAAATTAATTAACTTTGAACCTTTTTAAAATTTATACCAACTCAGGATATAATGTCGGATAAAACTTATCTGAAGCCTTATGGTGAAAAACAGATTGCATTCGATAAGCGCTATCTGGAAATGGCTCTAATCTGGGCTCAGAATTCATACTGCATCAGGAGGCAGGTAGGTGCTCTGATAGTGAAGGAAAAGATGATTATTTCCGACGGTTATAACGGCACACCTTCCGGATTTGAAAATATATGTGAAGATGAAAATAATATTACAAAACCATATGTTCTTCATGCAGAAGCAAATGCCATTACAAAAGTTGCAAAGTCAAATAATTCAAGTGAAGATTCAACGCTTTACGTGACAACATCCCCTTGTATGGAGTGTTCAAAGCTCATTATTCAGTCGGGTATAAAAAGAGTCGTTTATTGTAACAGATATCATAAAACCGACGGCCTTGAGCTCCTGAAACGTGCAGGAATAGAATTGGTGTATATTGACCCTGAAAAAGAAATTTATGAACTACAATAATTCAAAAAAGATAGTATTTCTTCCGGTGATATTGGGTATCTCACTGGCTTTAGGTATTATAATCGGACGATATCTTCCATCTGATAAGGACTTTCACCAGCATTCAAATATCAGGTCAAGAAATGATAAGTTAAACAGTATCCTGAATATTATTGAGTCGAATTATGTTGATTCAGTTAACCGTAAGGATCTGGTTGAGACTGCTATCCCTGCTATACTTAAAAAGCTTGATCCCCATTCTGTGTACATTCCGGCAAAAGATCTTGCCCGCGCCAATGAACCTTTGCAGGGTAACTTTGAAGGGATTGGAATTTCGTTCAGTATGCTTACCGATACAATACTTATTATAAGCACAATTCCTGGCGGACCTTCCGAAAAATTAGGTCTTTTGCCCGGAGATAAGATCCTGTATGTCAATGATTCTCTAGTTGCCGGCAGACATATAATTGACGAAAAAATAATGGGGATGCTTAAGGGTCCCAGGGGTACGGTTGTCAAAATAAAAATACTTCGCAGTGGTCAGAAAGAGCTTCTTCCCTTTGAAATAACCCGTGACAAAATTCCCATCTATAGTGTCGACGTTGATTATATGGTGAATGATCATATCGGATACATCAAAATCAACGCCTTTGCAATGACAACCTTTGATGAGTTTATGAAGGGTCTAAGGGAACTCAAAGATCATGGGATGACCAGTCTCATACTTGATCTACGTGGCAACTCTGGCGGTATTATGGAAGCTGCCATTCAAGTGGCAGACCAGTTCCTGAAGGAGGGCCAGTTGATTGTTTATACAAAAGGACGTGCTTCTCCACGAAGTGAAGCAAAAGCTACGGGCAAGGGAGAATTTGAGACAGGAAATCTTGTTGTTCTTATCGATGAGTGGAGCGCATCGGCGAGTGAGATACTGGCAGGAGCCCTTCAGGATAATGACCGTGGAACAATAATTGGCCGGCGATCTTTCGGGAAAGGATTGGTACAGGAACCTGTTCCGTTCTCAGATGGTTCAGGAATGCGGCTTACTATTGCACGTTATTATACACCTACTGGCAGATCAATACAAAAACCATATAAAGATGGGTTTGAAAAATATTTCGACGACCTTAACCTAAGATATACACATGGCGAGTTTGAAGTCTCAGATAGTATTCATTTTTCTGACTCTCTGAAATTTACGACACCCGGGGGACATATAGTTTATGGAGGAGGAGGTATAATGCCCGACAAATTTGTGCCCAGAGATACTTTAGGAGTATCAACATATTTCCTGAAAGTCAGATCTTACATTTACAGATTTGCACTTAAATATACAGAGAATAACAGGGAATTACTTAAGAAATATATTGAACCGGGAGAGATGGAAAAATATCTTGATAAACAGGCTCTTCTCGACCAGTTTACGCGGTTTGCTGCTGCCAATGGGATAAAGAAAGATCCCGAAGGGTTAAAAATATCAGGAGCGATAATTCACACTCAGATAAAGGCATATATTGCCCGTAATATCCTGGATAACAAAGGGTTTTATCCTATCTGGGAGCAGATTGACAACACACTCAAATATGCGATTGACTTTCTGAAGAAGTAAGTTTTACCTCAAATGGAGACCCTCAAAAAAAGATCCATTTAACCGCAAAGCACGCTAAGACCTCCTCCGCTAACGATGAGGTGCATAAGAATGCAAAGTACGCTAAGCTAAAACGTCAACCATGCAGGTCGGCAACTTCACTAAACGTCCACCAGGCTATTTCTTAACAATTGGGCCTCTTTGCGATCTCTGCGGAAAAACTTTGCGCCCTTTGCGGTTAATGGATTTCGGAAATTTTATTTACGAACTTAATTATATCTATCAAAGTGATTTGTGATAATAAGCATATTTGTAATATTGTAAATCTGATTTAATACTTCTAACTTTGATAAACTTCCTCCCTTGACAAAAAGATAAACTCTAAACATTTAATAACCAATGAGTAAAATAT
This sequence comes from Bacteroidales bacterium, assembly GCA_017882305.1. Lineage (GTDB taxonomy): Bacteria > Bacteroidota > Bacteroidia > Bacteroidales > VadinHA17 > LD21. The sequence goes on from JADGPU010000009.1 coordinate 37,194, forward strand.
TATTTTCCTCAATTACCAAGAAATTTGTAATGGCATTAGCGGGTTTGTTCTTGCTTACCTTCTTACCGCTTCACCTGATTATCAACTTTATGTTACTTAAGAGCGAACCCGGACCGTTTAATACTGCAGCACATTTCATGGCTACTTTTCCCGTGATCAGGATTATGGAGATTATTCTGTTCGGAGCAATTTTGATTCACGTTTCATGGGGAATCCTCCTTCAGATCCAGAACTGGCTTGCACGTCCTGTTGGTTATGTCAGAAGCAATAAATCAGAGACTTCATTTTTTTCCCGTTTCATGATCTGGACAGGGGCAATTGTTCTCACCTTTCTAATCCTTCACTGGTTCAATTTCTATTTTATAAAAATCGGATTAGTAGCCGGGAATCCTGAAGATTTTTATTCTGTGGTTCATAACCTTTTCAAGATCCCGGCATATGATTATATCTATCTTGCCTGTTTCACACTACTGGGCTTTCACCTTTTTCATGCTTTTTATTCAGCTTTCCAGACATTGGGTCTGAATCACAGATTATGGAATCCTGTCGTTAAACCTATTGCATTGTTTTATGCAATCATTATCCCTGCAGGTTTTGCTTTTATTTCAATCACTTTATGGCTTTTCAGATAGTTCCAAAAGGAAAAAATTATAATCATGGGAAAATTAATTTCAAAGATACCGGATGGTCCGTTGGCAATGAAATGGACGAATTATAAAGCTTCTGTTAAACTTGTCAGCCCTGCAAATAAGAAAAAACTTGAAATAATAGTTATAGGTACCGGCTTATCAGGAGCAGCAGCATCTTCCGCACTTGGTGAACTCGGGTATAGCGTAAAAACATTCTGTTACCAGGATTCGCCCAGGAGGGCTCACTCTGTTGCAGCTCAGGGAGGAATTAATGCAGCAAAAAACTACCAGAATGACGGGGATAGTACTTACAGGCTATTCTATGATATGATTAAGGGTGGGGACTTCAGAGCCCGCGAAGCAAATGTCTACAGGGCAGCCGAAGTGAGTAATCAGGTTATTGACCATTATACGGCACTTGGAGTTCCCTTTGCACGTGATTATGGCGGAACACTCGATACTCGATCATTCGGGGGAGTCCAGGTATCAAGAACCTTTTATTCAAAGGGACAGACCGGACAGCAATGCCTTCTCGGAGTTTATTCATCTCTGAACCGGCAGATAAAAAAAGGGAATGTGAAAATGTATTCACGACGTGAAATGCTTGATCTTGTTCTGATTGAAGGTAAAGCTCGCGGAATTATTGCCCGCAATCTCCTTACCGGTGCGATTGAAAGACATGCTGCACATGCAGTTGTGCTCGCAACAGGGGGGTATGGAACAATTTATTTTCTTTCAACCCTGGCTGTTAATTCTAACGCATCAGCAGCATGGAAAGCTCATAAGAGAGGCGCTTTCTTTGCAAATCCCAGTTTTATACAGATACATCCTACCTGTGTTCCCCAGTTGAATGAGTTTCAGGCTAAACTGACCCTTATGTCAGAGTCACTCCGTAATGACGGACGTGTATGGGTTCCGAAAACTAAAGGAGATACAAGGCCTGCGAATACGATACCTGAAGAAGAACGAGATTATTATCTTGAAAGAAAATATCCCGCTTTCGGCAACCTTGTACCAAGGGACGTTGCATCCCGGGCAGCCAAGGAACGTTGTGATGCAGGTTATGGTATTGGTGAAACGGGCCTGGCAGTTAACCTTGATTTCCGTGATTCGATAAAGAAACAGGGTAAAGAAGTTATTGAGAATAAATACGGTAACTTATTTGATATGTATAAAACAATCACAGGAATCGATTCCTATGAAGAACCTATGCGAATATATCCTGCAGGTCATTATACTATGGGTGGTTTATGGGTTGATTATGAACTTATGACCACAATACCCGGACTTTATGCTATTGGAGAATCCAATTTCTCAGATCATGGTGCAAACCGACTGGGAGCAGCTTCACTCATGCAAACTTCAGGCGATGGATACTTTATTCTTCCAAATACTATTAATAATTATTTGGCCGAGGAAATCCGTGTTCCAAAAATCTCAACGGATAAACCTGAATTCATAGAGACTGAAAAAGCAGTTATTGAAAGAATTAATAAACTGATTTCAATAAAAGGTAAGCATAACGCATCTTCTTTTCATAAACGATTAGGAAAGATAATGTGGGACTATTGCGGAATGGTTAGAAATGAAGAAGGACTTAAAAAGGCACTAACACTTATTAAGGAGGTTAAGGATGAGTTTTGGCGTGACCTTAATATTCCGGGAGACTCATCTGATCTCAATCAGGAACTTGAAAAAGCCGGTAGAGTTTCTGATTATTTTGAACTTGCGGAGCTTCTTGTCACTGATGCTCTTAACAGAAATGAATCGTGCGGGGCTCATTTCAGGGAAGAATATCAGACGCCTGACGGAGAAGCCCTCAGAAACGATGAAGAGTTCGCTTTCGTGGCTGCATGGGAATATGCAGGTGAAAGTAAACCTCATATCCTACATAAGGAAGAACTTAATTTCGAGAATGTGGAAATGAAAGTAAGGAGCTATAAATAACAGCCAAGGGCGCAGGGCACAGGGCAACCAAAAGCATTTTCCACTGAGCTCTGAGCCCTGAACCCTGAGCAATCTTCTAAAGGATCAAATACTATCGATTAAAACATAATAATTTAAGAAGGATATGAAGTTAACACTTAAAATATGGCGGCAGAAAAACGCAAAGGCCAAAGGTAACTTTGAGACTTATAAAATGGATAATGTGTCTCCCAGGATGGCATTCCTTGAAATGCTTGATGCCCTCAATAAAATGCTTGTTGAAGAGGACAAGGATCCTGTCGCTTTTGACCACGATTGCCGTGAAGGCATTTGCGGGTCGTGCGGGATGTATATAAACGGACATCCTCATGGACCTGTACCGGCCATAACAACGTGTTCTCTTTCAATGAGATACTTTAAAGACGGAGATACAATCTGGGTTGAACCCTGGAGAGCAAAACCTTTCCCTGTAATAAAAGACCTTATTGTCGATAGGAGTGCTTTTGACAAGATCCAGATTGCTGGTGGATTTATTTCAGTAAATACCGGGGCTGCACCCGAAGCCAATTCAATCCTTGTTCAGAAGAAAAAATCAGATGATGCATTTGATTCAGCGATCTGTATCGGATGCGGTGCCTGTGTAGCTGCCTGTAAGAATGCCTCAGCTATGTTGTTTGTCTCGGCTAAAATATCCCAGTTCGCTCTTCTGCCACAGGGACGCATTGAGGCAAAAGACCGGGTTAGAGCAATGGTTGAAAAAATGGACGAAGTGGGATTCGGGAACTGCTCGAATACCGGCGCTTGTGAAGCAGAGTGCCCTAAGGAAATCAAACTGGTTAACATTGCCCGGCTTTTCCGGGAATACTACAAAGCATTCTGATAGAATTTTTCAGAGGATAAATTCTTCATATGAATCGCAAGCAGTTCGTCGAACTTTCCACAGCTTTCGCCGGAGCTATTGTCTCCTTTCCATTATCGGATTTGCCTAATTTCTAACCACATTCGAAGAAGGCAATTGTTTCTCCTGTAAATAAAGAAGAACTTTCAGCTGATGTTGTAATTTGTGGCGGCGGACTTGGAGGTTGTGCAGCAGCATTGGCCGCTTTGCCTAACAATTTAAATGTAATTTTAACTTTGAGTTCTAATCCACCAAAGCTTTAGAGCAGGCGACCTTAGAGTACTTTGCGGTTAAAAGGATTTATTTGGAACAGAAAACAGAGTCATGCTGTTAACCTCAAGAGCAGACAGATTTCCGTAACCATTCTCCTCTTCATATATACATCCGGTATCGACAGGTATCACTTTTGATTTTTCAGCGATTAGCTTTTTAATATATGAAATGGTTTTAGGACGATGACCATGAATAATGGTTTTTCCTGATAACACAGGATTTTGATAAGAAAACCTGCATTCCCAAATCATGCTATGCTTATCCGTAAACGGATTAACTGCAAAATCATCAAAGCCGGCATGAACAAATATCATGTTACCAATAATCTTATAATAGTCAAGTGAGGCAAAAAATGTCAGATATTGCTTATCAATTTCTCTGATATCCTGAATGCCAAAACTTTCTAAGGTCGATATACCGCTGTTCATTAACCATAAGGGTAATATCTCCCGGTCATAATAGGAGTCAACCAGCATCACTTCATGATTACCGGCCAGGGGCGAAACATTAAACCCTTCCCTTGTAAGATCAATAATGAAATCAATGACTTCTTTGCTCTGATAACCACGATCGATATAATCACCAAGCAGAATGAGCTGATCTGATTTTCTAAACTTTATAGTATTGACAATTAGCTCATAAAATGGCTTAAAACAACCATGAATATCACTTATGGCAAACAGACGACTCATGAATTCAGATATCTTTTCTCTGTGGTTCTCTGTGGACCCTCTGTGGATCTCTGTGTAACAAATAATTAAGAACTATCACAGAGTGACGCAGAGGAGACACAGAGTTACACAGAAATTTAGGAACAAACTGATTCCACTTCTTTTACAGTTTTTGGTATTGGTTTACCCAGAACCTTATGCCCTTTTTCGTTAATCAGAACATTATCCTCGATGCGAATACCTCCGATTGACATATACCCATCAATTTTACTATAGTTGATGAATTCTTTGAATTTCCCTTCCGCTTTCCATTTTTCAATCAACTCAGGAATAAAATAGCATCCGGGTTCAACAGTAAATACATGACCTGGTTTGTAAGGCAGAGCAAACCGTAGAAATGCTGTACCAAACTGGTCGCTCCGTTTTACCTCTTCATTATACCCTATAAAATTTTCTCCCAGCGCTTCCATATCATGAACATCCAGACCCATCATATGGCCAAGTCCGTGGGGCATAAAAAGTGCGTGAGCTCCTGCAGCAACAGCCTCATCAATATCGCCTTTCATTAATCCCAGGTTTTTCATCTCCGTAGTTATGATCTTACACGCCATAAAATGCAGATCACGATTGGACATACCTGGTTTGGTTGCCTTTATCGCTTCGGTATTAGCTTTCAGTACAATTTCATAAATATCTTTCTGCTTCTCGTTGAATTTCCCTCCGACAGGAGTCGTACGGGTTATATCAGATGCATAATGAAGGTTTGTTTCAGCACCGGCATCAGTCACCATCATCTTTCCTTTACTCAGGATATTCCCATGTGAATGGTTGTGAAGAGTCTGTCCGTTAATACTTAGAATTATCGGGAATGAAGTACCTCCTCCTTTTGCCAGGGCTATACCTTCAAGTGTTCCGAAGATGTCCTGCTCCCTGACACCCTGTTTACACATCTTCATAGCAGTTACATGCATATCGTATGCAATATCTACTGCTCTTTCTATTTCATCAATTTCAACTTTTTCTTTTATAGATCTCATTGAGATAACTGCCTTTATCAGATCAACCGATGCATGTGTTTTCATCTGCCAGGGGTTCTCTTTAAGAAGTTTAGCCAGTGTCATTTTTGTTTCACCACGATATGGAGGAAGAAAATGAATTTTCCTCTTCTTCGACAGAGCATCCTTAATTGTTTCCTCCAACTTAGCCATTGAGGCTGTATCAGAGATACCACATTTCATTGCAAGCTCTTTAGTTGTCGGTTGCGGACCCATCCATATGATGTCATCCATGTCGTAATCGTTACCGAATATCCTATCCTTTCCCGAATCGAAATCCATAAGTCCGGTAAACCCGGGAAAATCAAGTCCGAAAAAATATAAGAAATCACTATCCTGTCTGAAATGGTAAGTGTTATCAGGATAATTCATCGGCGCTTCAATATTGCCGACAAATAGTGCAATTCCTGTTTTCATTTTTTTATGGAGTTCTACTCTCCTCCTGGTATATACTTCACTTTTAAACATATCAGAATATTTTTATGATTTGAAACTACTAAGTTAAGCACTATTTCTTTTCTAAACTCCAGCCTCCTTTTAGTCCGAAAATGAACCAGGCAAGAGCAACTGTGCCGGAAGCAAAAATTGTATCCCCGATCACTCGCAGCCATTTTAATGTTTGTAGTGCCGGCTGGTGAAGAAATTCAGCTGAACGGGCATACCATAAGCCTTCTTTTACGCTTGCGACAGTCTGTGCCAGTCCTATTGGAAGTACACTTATAAGTACCATTGCTGTAAGACCTATATTAATACTCCAGAATGCGAACTTTATCCACCGCTCTTTCCATATAGCCTCTTTATTCATATCGCGGAGAACGAAAAGCATAAGTCCGATACCGAGCATGCCATAAACACCAAATAAGGCAGTATGTCCGTGTACAGGTGTCGTATTCAGTCCCTGCATATAGTAAAGCGCAATAGGAGGATTAATCAGAAATCCAAAGATACCGGCGCCGACAAGGTTCCAGAAAGCAACTGCTATAAAGCAGTAAACGGGCCATTTATAGGCTTTTATCCATGTTATGCTCCTGCTGATCTTCACATTGTCCCATGCTTCAAAACCCATAAGAACAAGAGGTACTACTTCTAGTGCACTGAAAGTCGCACCAAGCGCCATAATGGCTGTTGGTGTACCCGTGAAATAGAGATGATGAAATGTGCCAAGTATGCCACCTGACAAAAATACAATTGTAGAGAAAAGTACAGCTGTGGTTGCAGTAGTTGCTTTTAGTAATTGCAGCCTTACAAACAGGAAAGCGACAACAACAGCTGCAAATACTTCGAAGAATCCCTCAACCCAGAGGTGAACAACCCACCAGCGCCAGTACTCTGCTATTGCAAGATTGGTTTGTCTTCCCCACATTAGTCCTGCTCCATAAAAACCTGCAATTGCTATTGTAGATATCAGAAATAATGAAAGTAGGCTCCTGCTTTCTGATTTCTGCTTTAATGCCGGCCAGATAGCACGTCCCATAAGCAGAAGCCAGATTATAAGTCCTACAAAAAGAAATATCTGCCAGAACCTTCCAAGATCGACATATTCATATCCCTGGTGACCGAACCAGAAATTCTGTATATAGCCAAGTTTTTGCATTACGCCTAACCATTGACCGGCCAGCGATCCAAGAACTATCACCAGTAATGCGCCAAAGAGGAAATTGACACCAAGCTTCTGAAACTTCGGTTCAGTGCCTGATATAGCCGGTGCATAGTATAAGCCCGTTGCAAGCCATGATGTAGCAATCCAGAAGATAGCTATTTGAATATGCCAGGTTCTTGAAATGGAATATGGCAATAGCTTTGCCAGAGGTATTCCATAGAACGCCTGACCTTCAACACCATAGTGTGCAGTAATGACACCCATTATTACCTGAACAAGAAGTAGCGCGGAAACGACCCAGAAGTATTTTATCGTAGCTTTTTGCGAAGGAGTCTGAGTCTCTTTTAACAAAGGAAATGCCAATGGCATTTTGTCAGCCTCTTCATCCCGTCGACGTGCATAATACCAGACCATTAATCCAATTCCGGCTATCAGGACAATAACACTGAACCCTGTCCAGAGCAATAGGGATCCTGTTGGTCTGTTACCAACAAGTTCTTCTGATGGCCAGTTATTGGTATAAGTGATTGACTGGTTCGGACGTTCTGTAACACAAGCCCATGATATCCAGAAAAAGAAATTATTAAGCAGAGGCACCCTGTTTGGATCTTTCAGTGAGTTTTCAGGAATGCTATATGAGTTCCTCAGACCGGCCAGGGCAGGATCATTTGTAAACAACCCTCCATAGAACTTACTGTTTGAAGCTATTGCCTCTGCCCTCAGCTCTGAAACGGTAAGAATTCCCGTTGCAGGATCATAGGTGTTTTTGCGCAGTTCTTTCTGCAGCAATATTTTCAGAAAGGCCTGTCGCTCTTCACTTAATTCTTTATATGGCTTGCCATCCAGTTGTAAAGCAAGCTTGTCGAGAATAAAAACAGCTTCCTTATGCAGCCAGTCGGCACTCCAATCAGGAGCCTGGTAAGCACCATGTCCCCATACAGTCCCAATTTCCTGACCACCCATGGACTGCCAGACATTCTGACCATCTTTTATGTTCTGTCCGGTAAACAATACTGTCCCATCAGGCGTGATCACCTTTGCAGGAACAGGAGGAGCCTGTTTGTAGATTTCTCTCCCAAAAAAAAGCAGAACTGAGAAAGAGACTATTATTACTACGATAAAACCAATCCAGAGTTTTTTTGTTTTCATCATTACATAAATTTTGTTATACCAGATAAATTAACAGGTTATCTTATACTTTATATAATTCAGCCAGATTGTTAATACGATTAACATAATCCTTCACCCGGGTTCCTTCAGCGCGATTTTGTTCTATGGTTTCAAACTCTGCCAGAAGATTTTTCTGTTCATTATCAGAAAGCACATTGTCTGCCATACGGAAAAGAATGTTATTTTCCTTCATAATATGGCTGTTGAGCAGTTCTGCATAACCAGACATATTCTGATATATACCGGTAACAGCAGCTTTGTTACCTTTTTTAAATAATTCAAGGTTATCGGCAATTCCTTTCACAAAATTTCGTCCCTGAATATGTTCATTCAACATTGCGCCTATGGGTCCTTGTTGCGGAGAAAATCCCTTTTTCCCGAGAGCCGGGAATAAAAGATTCTCTTCTTTTGCATGATGGAGTCCGTCGGCAAAATTCCTTATTATATCTATGATATCTTCAATATGCTCAATATCAGGTTTTTCAGAACGGGTTATAGCATTCATCACATCAGTCAGTTTCAGGACATGGATGTGATCTTCTTCAAGATTCCTGGTTGCAGTTTTCATATTCTTGATCATTTTAGTGTGGGTACAAAGCTATAAAATAATTTATTAAAAGACAAAAAGGTCTTTTGGTAATTTTTAAAATATTTTTATTATTTTTGCTGAAGTTACGATTTAATTATTGATTAAAATGTTCAATAAAGAAACAGAATATGCCCTCAGAGGACTGATTTACATAAAATTACAAAATCTGAAAGAGAGAAGACCGGGAACTTCGGAGGTGGCAAAAGAAATTGAAGCCCCTCCATTCTTCATAGCAAAAATATTACAGCGACTTGTGAGATTTGGTTTTCTTAAGTCTCTTAAAGGGAAAGGAGGAGGTTTCTTCTTTGATCCTGACAAACCCGATATACCAATCATAAAACTCATTTCTGCTACGGAAGGCAACAGATCATTTTCAGGTTGTAGCTTTGGTTTAAAGCAATGTGACTCGAATAATCCTTGCCCGCTTCATGAAAAATATGTACCAATAAAAGAGGCTTTAAATAAATTGATTACTGAAGAGACTATCCAGAGCCTTGCTGAGAAGGTATACAAAGAAGGACTTAGTCTAATTGAAGTAATGAAATGAAAAATAAACAATACAAACTCCCTCTGATAGTCTTCATCCTGACATTTATCCTCCTGGCTTTTGTTCAGGTAAAACTTGAAAGACCAATGATTCTTGCCGAGCGTTTTCTCAAAGGAAGCGAGTGGGTAGTGACTGCCTGGCTGGATGCCATCATAACTCTATAAAATATAAATTCTATAAAATGAAACCTGAACTGGCCCGGAATCTTTACCTTATTCTGACAATCAGCCTCCATGCAACCTGTCTTGCACTTGCGAGGATATGATCTGAGCTCAGTTTATCTTTCTTTTTTCAGCTCTTTTCTGTAACCAAACTTTTTCAGCTACGTTCAAGTGGTATTAACAATCTTAAGTTTGAAAAAGGAAAGTTGACTTTTTTGGTAATCAGAATAATAATAATGCGAATAGGTAATGTAATTAACAAAAGATTACTATATTCGCAATTGTTATCAACATCTTATTAACAACCTGGTTCGACTATGCCATATAGAAGATTACCTAATACAGATACTGCCCGTATTAAGGCGATGAAAACTGCGCTTGAAAAAGGGAAGGAGCTTCCTCCTAATAAGCTGGCATTTTCATCAAAGACTATTGTTCGTCTTCAGAAGTTTCTGCCTCTCTTCGACCATAACTTCAAGTTATACCGACAGGCTTTAGCTTCACAAAACAAGAAAAGCAAAGACTACAATGAAACTTTAAGGAAGGCCCGGATTTATCTGACTCACTTCATCAGGGTAATGAATATGGCAATATTCCGTGGTGATCTGCCTGTAGAAACAAGGGCATTTTATGGACTCGCGACAGATGAGTCGACAGTCCCTTCACTTAATACCGAGAATGAGATGATGAGCTGGGGAAGAAGGATAATTGAAGGTGAAGAGTTCAGGATTAAAAAAGGAGGAAGTCCTATAACAAACCCTACTATCGCCGTTGTAAAAGTCAGATTTGAAAATTTTCTTGAAGCCTGGAATTATCATAATACACTTACAAAAAAGACCTTCGATTTCATAGAAAAGAATTCTCAACTACGAAAAGAAGCCGATGAAATAATTCTCCAAATATGGAATGAGGTTGAAAATACACACATTGCTCTCTCTGAAGAAATCAGAAAAATCGTTAGTGAAGAATATGGACTGGTTTATTTCTACAGAAAAGGGGAACTTGATAAAGCAAATGCGGCCGAAGCACAGACCCAGACTTGGCCCTAATCACTATTATTGCTTTTATTCCTGAAATAAAATAATATTACTAGACTTATTACTATTGGCAGAGGAAGTTCGATTGCCTGTTTCCATAAGGGAGTATCTGATGGTGAATTGAATTTCTCCATACCCTGTATATACGCCAGCATTACAGGAAAGGCATTATTTACAAAATGTGAAATTACAGGCAACCAGAGCGTGCCGCTCCAGAAAAAGAGATAACCAAAAACCAGTCCTAGAATGAACCTTGGTATAAATCCGAAAAACTGGAAATGGATAGTACTGAATAAAAAAGAAGTGAACCATATTGCCATATGACCTGACTTAAAGAGATTGTAAAAGATCTTCTGAAATACACCTCTGAAAATCATCTCTTCTGCAACCGCCGGTATTAAAGCAATTGTAAGCAGATTCAGAATCATAACCCAAAAAGTGTTTGAGGCAACTAACAGATCAATGAGATTGTCAGCCTTCTCTTCTTTTTCTATCATCCAGTGTTCAACTCCTGATAGCCAGCCCGGAAGATGCATAGCTGAGTTAATTTGTCCGGTAAAACCTGTTATGGGAAATATACAAAAGGTCAGAATAACGACCAGACCGACCTCCTTCACTTGCGGTATTTTTAGTTCAGTTAACCTGGCTGCAGATTCGGATTTCATCAGGCCCAGTATTATAATTGAAGGAATTATGAGAAGTGAAATATCCTGAATTATCAAAAGATACCTCAGAAATGCGAAATCGTTACTACTTAATGCTGTCGCGGATTTCTCAAGTACTTTTAAATCGGTGCCGAAAATCGGCATACCTGCCAGAATAAGAATTATCGATAATGTAATACCAACACCCGCGATTATCATTATTGACATAAAAAGCTGATAAAGAGGAGATTTCCCGTATAATTTTAAACGTCTCAGCTTGTCGACCATTTTATTAATTTTGCAACACTTAAATATAAACAAATTTAAGTGTTCGTACCTTTGTGCTACTTAGCGATGACCTTAGTGTTCCTTTGTGGTAAAAAAACTTAACCACTAAGGCGCACAAAGGAATTCACAAAGGTTCACTAAGGCTAATGAATTTTCAGCTTTAAGTTAATGACTAGTATCTAAAATATCAAGGTTTTGACAATCGCGAATATATCTTTGGGTGAATTCCCTTTATTCTTGGCTCCAATGGAAGATATTACCGATCCTTCCTTCAGGATGGTATGCAAAATGAATGGGGCTGATTTTATGTACACTGAATTTGTCTCTTCTGACGGACTTATACGCGACGGCCGGAAGAGCGTCAGAAAGCTTGATATCTATGATTTTGAAAGGCCAATTGGTATTCAGCTCTACGGACATTTAATCGATTCAATGATAGAGGCAGCTCTTATGGCAGAGGATGCAAAGCCTGAACTCATTGATATCAATTTCGGTTGTCCTGTGAAAAAAATTGCCAACCGTGGAGCCGGTGCTGGGATGCTACGTAACATACCACTGATGATTGAAATGACTGAAGCTGTTGTAAAAGCAGTTAAGCTTCCTGTTACTGTCAAAACCAGGCTCGGATGGGATGATAACAGTAAAAACATAGTGGAGATATCAGAGCGTTTGCAGGACGTTGGTATTCAGGCATTGACAATACATGGAAGGACCAGGGTCCAGCTTTATAAAGGAAATGCTGACTGGACTCTGATAGGTGCCGTAAAGAATAATGCCAGAATGAAAATCCCAATTATAGGTAATGGCGATATTGATGGACCGGTAAGAGCAAAGGAGATGTTTGACAAGTATGGAGTCGATGGTATTATGATTGGCCGCGCAACCGTCGGAAGGCCATGGATTTTTCGCGATATCAGGCATTACCTCAGCACGGGTGAGCTATTGCCGGAACCATCTGTAAATGAGAAAACCGATCTTGCACTTTTCCATCTTGATAAGTCACTGGAATTCAAAGAAGGGAAAAGAGCCATATTTGAAATGCGAAGGCATCTTTCTAATTATTTTAAAGGATTACCTCATTTTAAGGAAACACGTCTTAAGCTTCTGACAGCTGTTGAAGTTGACGATGTCAGGAACATTATTGAAGAGATCCGTGAAATATGGGGTGACTTCAGAACAGATGATAAGACATCAATATATAATATCTAAATAATCTGAATATTCGATTTTTTTCGTAGAGACGCCCAATTTGGGCGTCTCTACTACATCAGTTTGTCAATGAAACCTGTCAACCCTTGATCTTGTCAAACAACAACGCCATATTCTCCCATCTGAAAATCATTTTCAGGATTAGAATAAAAACCATCCCTGCAAAAAAAAGTGCTGCAAGTTCAGTCCAGGGATGAATATTGTATTGTTCAAAAAGCGCATGAGTCTGCAAGGCAGAGGATTGGTTGGTCACCATGATGCAAAGGAAAATATTATTCGCTGTATGTGCACCCATCGCGGCTTCAATACCATCATCAAGTATGGTAATAATGCCAAATATCAGTCCAAAGACTATATACTGCGGCATCATTGTAAGAAATCCAAATTCCTTTACTTCAGGATTGAAAGCATGCATGAGACCAAATAGAACTGAAGTCATTATCAAAGGAAACCATCTGTTTTTAATCAGCGCTGCAAACCCCTGCATAAGATATCCCCTGAAAAGCACCTCTTCGAAAGCCGCCTGAAATGGAATAAATAACACTGAAACAATCGAAAGAATGATAAGAGAAGCTGTCTTATTATTAAGCGTAAAGTTAGCAGGGTCAAGTTTAAGATAGAAGAGCAGATAAAGGGCGGAAAGTATCAGCCAGACGGTTCCTGATATAAAAAACCTGTTCCATCTGATTCTTCCTGTTCCGTTTATTGTCATTCTGAGAGTTCGGTTATTTAAAGGTTTAACCAGAAGGACAAACGCTATTAATCCTGCTATAAATGGGAAAAGCATCATAATAAACCCTGCATTCGGGTTAAGCCCTATTACACTAAAATCATTCGGGTTGGCAGCAATCTGTGAGAACACAGCAGGATTTGAAACCGATTTTATTACCAGGGCAATAAGCAAGGGAATCGCACCTATAGTATTTGACACAATAAGAATGACGACAAACATAACAATATATCTCCAGAAGCCATTTTTGCCATTAAATGTTGATTCAAGATGGTTCATATGAATAATTTAATGTCTTTCAGAATTCAGAGCTTGCCCGTTTCGGATAATCAATAGAATAATGAAGTCCCACGCTCTCATGACGGTTCTTCGCCATTTTGATTATAATATAACCAACATTTATAAGATTTCTTAATTCGCAAATCTTCTTGGAAATAAGTGATTTTTTATAAAGCCTTTCGGTCTCTTCGTACAATATATCAAGACGTACCATGGCTCTTTCAAGGCGTATGTCGGATCGGACGATTCCTACATAATTACTCATGATCATCTGAACTTCTTTGCAACTCTGGGTAATGAGTACCATTTCCTCGAGGTGAGTTGTACCTTTATAGTCCCAGAGGGGTATCTGTTCTTCAAATGTAAGCTCTTTCAGCCTGGCTCCGGAATGAATTGCTGCCCGGTGAGCATATACAGCGGCTTCGATAAGTGAATTGGACGCTAGCCTGTTTGCTCCATGCAACCCGGTGGAAGATGCTTCTCCCAAAGCGTAGAGTCTGTCGATATTACTTTGCCCATTGATATCAACTTTTATACCACCGCATGAATAATGAGCACAGGGAACTACGGGTATCATATCCCTGGTTATGTCTATCCCTCTTTCAAGACAATGTTCGTATACATTAGGGAAGTGGTCTTTAAGTCCTTTCTGATTCAATTGGGTACAATCGAGCCATACGTGATCATCTCCCCATATTTTCATCTCATTATCGATGGCCCTGGCAACAATATCCCTGGGTGCAAGCGATCCTCTGCTGTCGTATCTGTTCATGAACTTTTCCCCTGAAAGATTCTTTAAAACTGCACCATAACCACGCAAAGCTTCGGTAATCAGGAAGGAAGGTTTTCTTTCCGGATCATACAGTGAAGTAGGGTGAAACTGGACAAACTCCATATTCTCAATTGTGCCTTTTGCTCTGTAAACCATAGCAACCCCATCACCTGTGGCAATTTCAGGATTTGTGGTAGTAAGGTATACGTTTCCTATTCCCCCTGTGGCGACAACTGTCACTTTTGAAAGTAGTGTAATCACTTTCTGGTTAACAAGATCTGCAACATATGCACCAAAACACTTTATATCAGGATAATTTCTTTTAACTACATCTCCAAGGTGATGTTGTGTAAGCAGCTCAATTGCAAAATGATGTTCAAGGATTTCGATATTGGCTTCATTTCTGACCCGTTCCATTAAAGTCTTCTGTATGCTTTCCCCCGTTTTGTCTTTATGATGCAGGATTCTGTACTCAGTGTGTCCTCCTTCCTTCGCAAGATCGTAAGTACCGTCTTCCTTTTTATCAAATGAGACACCCATATTAATAAGATCTTTAATCCGTTCAGGAGCCTCCAGAACTACCATTCTTACCACCTCCTCATTACATATTCCACCTCCGGCTATCAGAGTATCACTTATATGTTTCTCAAAATTATCAGGTTCACTGAAGACAGCAGCGATACCCCCCTGGGCATATCGGGTATTTGTATCTTCAAGGTTTGCTTTGGTAACAACAGTTACTCTCCCATACTTTGCAGCCTTAAGTGCAAAAGTAAGCCCTGCTATACCTGAACCAATAACCAGGAAATCAGTTTTCTTTTTCATACTACTAAATACAAAACAGTGGGCAAAGATACAAATAGATATTATTGAATCCCCATCAACCGCTTTGTATAACCCAAGATTTTGAATTACTTTTGTCTCCCGCTAAAGTAAAATAAAACATGTATGGCTCAGGAAGATAATTTTAAAAAACTGGTTTCACATTGCAAGGAATATGGTTATGTTTTTCCATCAAGTGAGATCTATGACGGATTAAGTGCAGTATATGACTATGGCCAGTATGGAGTTGAACTGAAAAACAATATAAAGAAATACTGGTGGGACAGTATGGTCCTGCTCAACGATAATATTGTAGGCCTCGATTCAGCAATATTTATGCATCCGACAATATGGAAAGCTTCAGGCCATGTTGATGCATTTAATGATCCGCTCATTGACAATAAAGATTCAAAAAAAAGGTACAGGGCAGATATTCTTATTGAAGAGCACCTTGCAAAGATCGATGACAAGATAACCAAAGAAGTGGAAAAGGCCAGGGAGAGGTTTGGTAAAGCTTTCGATGAAAAGAAATTCAGGGAAACAAATCCACGGGTTCTCGCCAACCAGGTAAAAATAGATGAGTTAAATGAACGGTTTTCAAAAGCTCTTAATGAAACCAACCTGGCTGAACTAAAACAGATTATTATTGATAATGAAATAGTCTGCCCTATATCAGGTACCCGAAACTGGACTGATGTAAGACAGTTTAACCTGATGTTTGCCACAGAGATTGGTTCAAATTCGGAGGGAGCAAATAAAATTTATCTGCGTCCTGAAACAGCTCAGGGGATTTTCGTCAATTTTCTTAATGTTCAAAAGACCGGGAGGATGAAGATCCCGTTTGGGATTGCACAGATAGGAAAAGCATTCCGCAATGAAATTGTTGCCCGGCAGTTTATCTTCCGGATGAGGGAATTTGAACAGATGGAGATGCAATTCTTTGTACCACCCGGCAGTGAGCTTGAGTGGTTTAAGAAATGGAAAGATACAAGGATGAGATGGCATCAGGCTCTCGGTTTCGGAAGTGAGAATTACCGCTTCCACGA
>JADGPU010000043.1 GCA_017882305.1 Bacteroidales bacterium
TAACCTGCAACACGAACGATCAGATCCCTGTACCGCTCAGGATGTCGCTGCGCATCCTTCAGTGTTTCCGCATTAACTACATTAAATTGTATATGATGACCATCCAGAATGAAATAGCTCCGGATCAACGCTGTCAGCTTTTCATAACTATCCTCATCCTCAAAAAATGAGGGAGAAAACTTCTGATTCAGAAGTGTACCTCCAGTTCGAAGATGGTCAATCTTCGATGCGGATTTAATTACCGATGTCGGGCCATTATGATCAACACCCTGGAAAGGCGAAATACCTTCCGAAAGAGGCAGATGAGCATTCCTTCCGTCTGGAGTGGCACCAATAACACTCCCAAAATAGACATGAGACGTTGTGGGCAACATGTTAATACGATGAACTCCTCCTCTTGTGTTTGGCCTTCCGTTAATTGCATCGTAATAAATCTCAAAAACCTTAACTGCCTGCTGATCAGCATAATCATCGTCATTACCAAACTTCGGTGTATTATAGATCATATCATACTGGATCTGCTCGTATCCTTTAAAATCAGCTGCCAAAGCTCTAGTAAATTCTTCCCAGCTAATCTTTTTATTATCATAAATATTGTATCGGATTGAGGTCATCATATCCGTAATACTTCCTAATCCAACACCCTGGATATAAGATGTGTTATACCTGGCTCCTCCATTGTTATAATCTCTTCCGTTCAAAATACAATCTTCAACAAGTAATGATAAAAAGGGTACTGGCAGCCAGCTGGCGAAAGTTTTTTCAATTACATTATTCCCTCTGATTTTTATATCAGCAAAGTAATTAAGCTGTAATTTAAACGCCTCAATAAGATCATTAAAACGCTTATAGTCATAAGCATAACCTGTTTCAAGCCCGACAAGTTTATTTGTCCTTTTATCAAATCCGTTATTTAGAGTCAGTTCCAGAACTTTTGGCAGGTTGAAATAACCTGTGAGCCAGTATGCTTCAGTGCCGAAAGCTCCGGTTTCAACACATCCTGATGCCCCTCCATTCCTGGCATCAATTAAATTCTTTCCCTGCCTGAGCAGCTCCTGAATAATGGCATCAGTATTGAAGCATGAGGGTTGTCCAAATCCTGTTCTGATAATATCAAGTGCTTTATGAATAAACCTGTCCGGACTCTTTTTTGAGATCTGTACCATCGAACCCGGCTGAAGTATACGCATCTCTTTAATAACTTCAAGCAGAATATATGACATCTCATTTACTGCATCGGTACCATCAGGTTTTACCCCGCCAATATTAATAAGGCAAAAGTCGGTATAAGTATTGCTTTCACTGGCTGTTACTCCCATTTTGGGAGGTGATGGATGGTTATTGAATTTTACCCAGAAACAGCCAAGAAGATCATCTAATTCACCTGATGAAAGGGAACCTGATTCCATTTCTTTCTTAAATACCGGATACAAATGCTGATCCAGTCTGCCCGGATTAAAAGAGTCCCAAGGATTTAGTTCAGTTATGACACCCAAATGTATGAACCAGTAGTGCTGAAGCATTTCATGAACCGTTTCCGGAGCTTGTGCGGGGACCTTCCGACATACATTTGCCATCTTTAATAACTCTTTTTTCCTTTCAGGGTTAATCTCAATTAGAGAAAGTTTTTCAAGTTCATCAGCATGGCGGTTAGCAAACATTATTATCGCATCACATGTAATGTCCATCGCTTTAAGCTCCTCCAGCTTTTCAAATGCATTATTATCAGTGAGAAAATCGAGAGTCTCCACAGCCTCCTTTATCTCTCCCTTCACAGCGAGAAAACCTGTTTTGAACATCCTGTATCCCAGTACAGTATGACCGGGGGCACGCTGCTCCTGGAACTCCGTAAACACTCCTGCAGCATAAGCATTAAGCCATGTCGTCGTCATCATTGACATTATCCTGTCGCGGTTGCTTTTTCCTTTCCAAAAGGGAATAATCTCCTTTGCATAAATGTTTTTCACCTCATCATCAACCCTGAAGGAGACCTTTTCTCTTGAATTAAGAATCTCAAGATCATTGAGCGAATGCAGGCTTATCTCAGGATATGTAGGCGTCTCCTTTGGGGCAGGTCCCCTCTCGCCTACTATCAGTTCACCTTCATTAATACATATCTTCTTGTTTTTCAGGAGATATTCAAAAGCCCTGGCCCTTTTCACCGGAGCGGAAAGTTCACGCGCGTCATCGCTCTTATAAAACTGAGTTATAAGCATTGCTCTTTCTGCACTGATCTTTTCTACGGCATTCAGGCTCTGATCCCTTAATTTTTTAACTCTTGGTGAAATATTCATGTTTTAATATTCTGATAGTTAATTAACATTATCCTATTTAATTACAGCTTCACCTTAAAATCGGAATCCATTAACCGCAAAGATCGCTAAGACTTTACGCAAAGGCCGCAAAGAACTGAATAAGATAGTTTTGACTTTGCGTGCTTTGCGCCTTCTTTGCATACTCTGCGGTTAAAAAGATCTCACTGGTGCATTAATATTATCCTCCAATTTTAACTTTAACTCCTGTCTCCAGAAAAAATTCCTTCAGCTTTTGCATTTTTTCTTTGTCAGGGGGTTCTGTATTGCCCATTCGGTAAGGAATATTGAATTTTTTATATTTTGAAGTTCCTATTTTATGGAAAGGTAAAAGATTGATCTTTTTTAGCGAACCGGTTTTAGTTGCTATAAGGAAATGCTTAAGTTTCTCCAGATGATCAATATGGTCATTAAAACCCGGGATAATCGGAATTCTTACAACTATATCTTTGCCACTTTCAAGTAAAAGTCTGTAATTATCAAGAATTCCTATATTTGATACCCCGGTAAATTCAATATGCCTTGCCTCATCAAGATGTTTTATGTCGAAAAGGAAAAGGTCGGTGAATGGGATTATTGATTTATAATTTTCTGTTGATGAATATCCTGAAGTATCAACTGCTGTATGATATCCATTTTCTTTACAAGCTTTTAAAGCATCGAGCAGAAATTCAAACTGAAGCATGGGTTCACCACCCGAGAATGTGACACCTCCTTTTGACTGATTCATAAATACTTCCTCTTTTCTGAGAATTTCAAGAATGGAGTTAACCGTATAGTATTTTCCTACCTCCTCGTTTTTACTGAATTCTCTGTCCCCAACCCTGTTAGTTTGCATCACAGTTTCAGGGAGATAAGATATGCCTTCGGGATTATGGCACCACATACAGTTCAGAGGACATCCCTTCATGAAAAAAGTTACCCTGATCCCTGGACCGTCGTGGATGGAGTATCTTTTAACGCTGAAAATGAGTCCTTTCATTGAAAAGTGTAGTTAATTGAACCGGCTAATTTGATTGATGAAAAAGGGAGTCTCTATTCTGAAGATCAGAATAAAACCTGGGTTAGCAGCTGTAGAACATAAGACAACAATATAGTCTTCTGCCAAGGCGCTGCATCATAAAACGATATCTTAGTTTTGCTATCATCTGTATACAAAGATGAGTGCAAGTTAAATATTTCAGATGAGTATGAGAAATAATTAAAGAAAAGAATTCAGGGCTAAAGCCCTTCTTCCTGATTTTTAATAATTCAACTCAACAATTTGTATTTTTAAATTGCTATATATCAAATACATAAAAAATTTAACAAATGATTAACAAATCATTAACAAACAACCATGCAACATTTCTTGCTGTCAAACGTCTATATATTGGAAGACAACAAAAAAAGTATATAGTATATTTAAAGGTTTATTGATTATTGAGTCATTTTGGCAGGCATGAAAAGAATAATTTAACAATAGTTTTAATTTCTCTACAATCGCCATTCGGCGACTTCAACGATCAGGTTTAGGTTAATTAAGGAAAGACACCGCCCGGTGTCTTTCTTTTTTTTGTGTCTTGCAGCCTGTAAACAGAGGAATAAAATAGTCGGTTCTAAGTCCCGGAATAGAATTTAACTTTATATGATACTATAACTTTCTCTCTTTTGTCGAACAGTGGTGATGTTCTATTAAAAGATTTATATTTGTATTATAAACTCTTCGCCAATCAGAGATGAGAATAAGGCCGATCTTCCTATTTACTTTACTCCCTCTTTTTACATTTACCCTTAATGCAAAAGGGCCTTCTCCAACAGCCATCAAAGGTATACTTGATCTCCGGGAAATCAGGAATCCTGATCATTTCATTATTAAGCTTAACGGAGAATGGGAGTTTTACTGGAAAAAGATGTTGCGCCCGAATGATTTTTTAGCAGGGAATTATAAACCTGACTATTTTGGAATTGTACCATCGTATTGGACAGATTACCGGCATGAGCTGGTTAAAACTGAAAAATTTGGTTATGCCACATACCGTCTGACTGTTTTATTTCCTAAAGGATTTAAGGAACCTCTGGCAATTGATCTTCCCGTATTTGATTCTTCATACGATATTTACCTTGACGGGAAATACCTTGGAGGAAACGGGACACCTGGAAAGTCATCCGATGAAACAAAACCCGAATACAAAAGAAATTTTTTCAGGATTAATCCCGAACAGGATTCAATGAAAATAATAATTAACGTTTCTAATTATGACCATCGTCGCGGCGGGTTCTGGTTACCTGTCAAGTTAGGAACATTCGGTGAGGTGCAGAAACAACTGACTAACGGATGGGCTGCAGAATGGTCCGTAATAAGCCTGCTCTTAGGATTCTCTCTTTTCTTCCTGTTCTTTTTCATTATTTCACCAAAGGAAAAGATCATGGTTTTTTTCAGCATGACAACTATTGGACTGGCTTTAAGACCCCTTTTTACTTCCCATTATCTCATTCTCAACCTGTTCAATATGGAATGGGTTTGGATAGTCAGATTTGAATACCTTGGACTTTTTCTGATCCTGATCGGATGGGTCTGGTATGTTATGAATCTCTATCCATCAGGTTTTTTCAGAATAATCGCTTGGTTTATTACGATAGTTTTCTCCCTCGCATTTATCATGACACTTTTTCTTCCGGTAAAGATCTTCAGTTACTCAACACTTGTGTACTATCCCTCCATGATACTGGTTATCTCTTATCTTCTTTTCATGAGCTTCAAGGGATCACTTAAGAAAAATGCCGTGGATCTTGCTTATTTTTTAGCCTTTATTCTCCTGTTAATTGGTGGGTTGCACGACATGAGGGTATCACTTGGTAAATCAAATAGCGACATCGGATATTCCCTTACATATATCATTGTACTTTTTGTTTTCATCCAGGCAGCTATATTATTATATAAGTGGGTAAGAGCATTTCTTGATAAGGAAAAACTTCAAAATGAACTTGAATTCCTGAACAGAAATCTTGAAAATCTTATAAATGAAAGGACCCAGGAGCTTAAAACCAGAAATGAAGAGATTGAGAAGCAAAACAGCATGATTGCACTGCAAAACAAACAGTTATCTGATACAATTCAACTTAAGAACAGAATTTTTTCTGTTATTGCACACGACCTGAGAAGCCCCGTAGTGAATATCCTGTATATGCTCAATCTTCTAAAAGAAAAAGAGTACAAGGAAAAATACGATACTTTTGCCAATTCCAGTATCCAGTATGCACAACTTGTCATCAGTCTTCTGGAGAACATGCTGGTGTGGGGAAGAGATCAGGAGGAAAAAATAAAGTTCTCTCCTGAAAAACGCGATCTGGCAGATATAATACTTACAAACCTCAGCATATTCAAAGAGACTTCTGATAAAAAAGAAATCTCAGTTAATTTTACTCAGGTTGGAAATTCAACTGCATTCTTTGATAAAGATCTGCTTGACATAATAATCAGAAATTTGTTATCAAATGCTGTAAAATATACACAACGCGGAGGAAGAATAAGTATCCTTCTTAAGGACAAAACACAGAATGGCGATTGTATAATGCTGAAGATTTGTGATAATGGTATCGGTATTCCTGAAACAAAGCAAAAATATCTTTTTACAGCCACCGAAATTGAAAGTACGCCCGGCACTGAAAATGAGAAGGGAACAGGATTAGGTCTTAAGCTCTGCTATGAATTAGTGAAAATAAATCATGGCAGTATCGCTATTGAAAGTAAAGAAGGTGAAGGAACCTGCTTCATAATTACTCTCCCGATGGCTAAAGGATCTGTTCTACCAGAAATGGAATAAATAATCAATCAATTGTCAGTTCAGCAAGTCTCTCTTTATCAATTATATTAATGTTTTTACCTTTTGCATCAATATATCCTTCTTCTTCGAGGTCGCCAAGTGCCCTGGCAATAGATGGTCGGGCAACACCGAAAAATTCAGCAAGGTCATTCTGTGTCATTTCCAGAGTAACAGACATCCCATCTTTTCCGGCTTTCTGAAGGATGTAATTGGCAAGTTTCCCTTTTATTGTTTTAAAATTCAGGAATTTTATTTTCTCAGAAAGGAATTGGGACCGGTTTGAGATCATATCAAGGAAGTTTACCAGAAGAAGATTATACTTCATTAACAATTTAAGAAAATCGGGTTTCTCGATTAAAAGCAATTCTCCATCCGAGACTGCAATTACGTTGACAGGAAATTTGTTCCTGTTTCCAAATATGAATGCCGAAGCAAGAGCCCCAGGAGCAGGAATATCTTCAATCTTAATTACCCGACCTGCATAGTCTGTCATTTCGCCCTTAACAACCCCACTGATTACAACTATCAGTGTATTAACCGGTTCCCCGCTCTGAGATATCATCGATCCTGACTGGAATTTCTTAACTCTGAAAGGCACTGTGGCAAGAATTATTTCAACATCATCGGGAGTCATTCCTTTGAACAGAGGGGCATTTGAGAGAAGAGAATAGTCCATGGTTTTTTTTGTAAATTTAGTAAATAACTCCCTGAACCAAATGAACTTACCATTTTTTCTTCTACATTTGGAACTTCTTAAAACAATATTAAATGAAAAAAATAATTATTCTTTTTTCAGTTTTGATTTTGTCAACGTTACGGATGGCTTTCTCTCAGGATGATTTTGAAACAAAATTGCTGAAGCAGTTTCATTCCATCCAGAGCCAGGAAATGATGACCTGGATCGAGAAACTTTGCTCTCCCGAGTTTAATGGCAGGCTAGCCGGCACACCTGAATTCATAGCTAGCGCTGAATGGGTCGCAGGAAAATTAAAAGAATGGGGTATTAAACCTGCAGGCGGCAATGGAAATTATTTTCAATGGTTCGATTTTCCTTATACTGTAGTAAATGATATTGGTAGTCTCACTCTGAATCTTGCCCAGGCAGATGGCTCTGTAATAAAAAAGAATTATATCTACCCCGATGAATATTACCCGGGTATGAATTCCGGGAGTGGAGAAATAACTGCTGAAGTTATCTTTGTCGGATATGGAGTTACAGCTCCGGAACTAAATTATGATGACTATAAAGGAATTGATGTAAAAGGGAAGATTGTACTGATGAACAGGGATGTACCCTACTCCGATCCAAGAAACCCTGAATATAGAAAATGGGTTGGATATTGCTATCATCAATACAAACTTGAAAACGCAGTAAAACATGGAGCAGCCGGAATGCTCTATATAGATGGGGCAATGGCAAATCCAAATATCTCATACGATCCGTCAATTATTGTATGCGGAATCGGACCTCAGCCGCTTGCTGATATTTTTGCGGGATTAAAAACAACTAACAGGGAGATCCTTGATAAAATAACAAAAACATTTAAGCCTGCATCATTCAGCACAGCCAAAAGCGTTACCATCAAAGCCAACACTACAAGACATCCGGAAGGAAAAGCCTGTAATGTGATAGGGATGATTGAAGGTAGTGACCCTGTTCTGAAAAATGAGGCTATTATCATCGGTGGTCACCTTGATGCTGTCGGGAAAGCAGGAAAAGTTGTAAACGGAGCTCTCGATAATGCAAGTGGTGTCGTTGATATTATGGGCGCTGCCAAAGCGATGGCACTATCGGGGATCGGATTGAAAAGGTCTGTGATATTTCTTTTTATCGGAGGGGAAGAAGGCGGGCTGGTTGGAAGCAGGGTTTATACTGAAAAACCTCTTTTTGGAAAAGACAAAACTATCACCTATATCAATCTTGATATGGTGGGAAACGGCACAGGGCTCTCAGTAAGTGCAGGGAGCACGTACAAAGATCTGCTGAACTATTTCGTACAGGCTAATACAAAATATATTCACAGGACCATGCAAACTTCAACCCCTGTTCCCGGAAGCTATTATGGCAGACCAAGAAGCGATGGTGTTGTTTTCAGCATGGCTGGATACCGGACGATGGAAATAGGAAATACTGATTGGTATAAAAAAGTATATTACCATCTGCCGGGAGATGATCCTGATGCAATTACAATCGACATTATGGAGGATGTGTCTAAGATGATTTATGTAGGACTCACCAATATGGCAAATGATGCTTCTCTGAAGTTTTAATGATAAATCATAATTAATCCTGCATAAATAGGTTTTTTAGATTTAACCACCCCGTCCCCGCTGAAGCGGGGCCACCCCTCCTTTGAAAAGGAGGGGAAACTTCTGATTTACTGTATTATAACTTTCTCCTCCTTCTTGAAGGAGGAGTACCCCGAAGGGGGGAGGTGGTTGGTTAATTGAATAATATCTGTTTATAAAATCCATTTTGTAACATATGTTACAATCCACTCCATTGCTTTTCTTCAATTTTGCCGGAGAAAACTAAAAAATATTCCATATGAAAAGAGATATTTTAAAAATTGATGAAGATCTGTGTAATGGTTGCGGCCAGTGTGTTCCAACCTGTCATGAAGGAGCTTTGCAGGTTATAGATGGGAAAGTCAGACTTGTCAGTGAATTAATGTGCGACGGGCTGGGTGCCTGTATCGGTCATTGCCCTGAGGGAGCTATTACCATTGAGACTAGGGAAGCAGAACCATATAATGAAACACATGTAATGGAAGGGATGAAAAATAAAGGAATGATTTCGGAAGTCCACAATCACGCGATGGTAATTGAAGCTCCTCAGCAGGCTAGCAGTCATGCTCATGCACATAATCATGAAGCAGGAGGGTGCCCCGGATCTAGGGCAATGATTATTGAGAAACCATCCAGTCAGAATGACAATGCTTCGCCGGCTGATCAGCCATCAGAGCTCAGACAATGGCCGATACAGATGCATCTGTTAAATACAAATGCACCATATTTCAGGAGTGCTGATCTTTTACTGGCAGCAGACTGTGTAGCATTCTCAATGGGTGGGTTTCATGGTAAACATTTAAAAGGCAAATCTCTCGCAATAGCTTGTCCAAAACTTGATCAGGGAGCTGACTCATATATTGAGAAACTGACGGCCATGATAGATATAGCTAAAGTGAATACAATAACTGTTATGATGATGGAAGTTCCCTGCTGCGGTGGCCTGTTACAGATGGTCAGAACATCACTGGGTAATGCTTCCAGAAAAGTACCTGTAAAGAAGATGATTGTCGCGATCAACGGGGAAGTTCTTCAGGAAGAGTGGGTGTGAAAAACCCAATTTGAAAATCTTACAATGAGGTAATTTGAAAAATGGATAGTTTATAATTTATATATTCTGTAAATATAATATTATCAATTTAATATATCTGATAATGAACATATTATACCATCAAAAGACATGATATATATCATGAAGACGTTTATTTAGATTGATTCTTAAGAAGGAATTCAATATATTTGAAACTAAAGTAATCTGTTCCGAGAGATTCGTGTTTAATCTGATCAAAACTTTTTTTATGACCCCTAAATCTTTTCCCTCCGGATTATCTGATTCTAAATTTTATTTGGGGTTTGATATTGGATCCGTTTCTCTGAATACAGCAATAATCGATGAGAATGACAATATCGTGGAAGAGTATTATGATTATGTTCATGGAAAACCTTTTAATGTTCTGAAAGACAGATTATCTTCTGTCCTAAAAAATTATCCTCCCGAAACAATTAAAGGAATTGCTCTTACTGGTACCGGAGGAAAGCTTGCCACTGGGCTTATTGGAGGAGTTTTTGTTAATGAAATAATTGCACAGGCAACTTCAACAGGAATATTATATCCCGAAGCAAGAACAGTGATTGAGATAGGAGGAGAAGATTCTAAACTTATCATTCTGGAGAAAAACCCTGAGAACGGACATTCCAGGCTGGTCGATTTTGAAATGAACAGTATTTGCGCTGCAGGAACAGGGTCATTTCTCGACCAACAGGCGAGAAGAATAGGCGTCCCTATTGAAAACGAATTTGGTATAATGGCGTTAAAATCGGTTGATCCTCCCAGGATAGCTGGCCGTTGCAGTGTTTTTGCAAAAAGCGACATGATCCATCACCAGCAGATAGCAACCCCCCTGCATGATATTGTAGCCGGTTTATGTTTTGCATTAGCCAGAAATTTCCGAAGTAATGTAGCCAGGAGTAAAGAGATCAGAAAGCCCGTTGTTTTTTCAGGAGGAGTTGCGGCAAATACAGGAATGATCAGAGCTTTCAGGGAGACCCTCGACCTTATTGACGGTGAACTTATAATCCCTCCACATCATTCAGCTATGGGAGCTATAGGTGCAGTCTATTATGCCCGTTCCAATAATCTCAATATGAATCATTTCTCGGGTATTCATAAACTTGAGGAATATCTCACCGGGACAGCAACTGAATTTGTGAGCCTTCCTCCTCTTAAGGAATCCCTTGCAGAATATAGAAAAGTTGTTCATTTCGTCAAAAACGGTAAAGAGAAAACAGGTGTATACCTGGGACTCGATATTGGTTCTCTAAGTACAAACGTGGTTCTCATAGATGAAAAGCACAATGTTGTCGCAAGACGTTATCTGCCAACTGCTGGGAAGCCGCTTGAAGCCATCCAGAAAGGTATGACTGAAATATTTGATGAGGTTGGGGAGGAAATCATTGTGCTTGGGGCCGGGAGTACAGGTTCCGGACGTTACCTCACAGGTGATTTTATCGGAGCCGATAATATTGTAAATGAAATTACTGCCCAGGCAACTGCTGCAATTGACTATGATCCTACCGTTGATACTATATTCGAAATTGGCGGACAGGATTCGAAGTATATAAGCATTGAAAATGGTGTTGTAGTTGATTTTGAGATGAATAAGGTATGCGCAGCCGGTACAGGCTCATTTCTTGAGGAACAGGCTGAAAAACTGAATATCAATATTATAGAGGAATTCGGTTGTATGGCGCTCAAATCTGATTGCCCTGTAAAACTGGGTGACCGTTGTACCGTATTCATGGAATCGGATCTAAATTCCTTCATGCAGAAAGGAGCCAGAAACGAGAACCTCGTTGGAGGACTGGCCTATTCCATTGTCTATAATTATCTTCAGAAGGTAGTCGGCGACAGGCGGATAGGGAATAAAATTTTCTTCCAGGGTGGTGTAACAAACAATAAAGCAGTTGTTGCTGCCTTTGAACAGGTTCTTGGAAAGAACATAATTATACCTCCTCATTTTGATGTGACAGGGGCAATCGGCGCCGCTATCCTTGCCAAAAGATCGATGGCAGAAGATCAAAAAACCAAATTTAAGGGCTTTGGTGTACGAAATGCAACCTATAAGGTCAGCAGGTTTGTTTGTCAGGGATGCACCAATCACTGTGAAATCAGAAGGGTAAAAATAGAAGGTGAAAAAAAATCACTTTATTATGGCGGGCGTTGTGAAAAGTACGAGATGGATGACAGGAAAAAACTGAATAATAACATCCCGAATCTTTTCACAAAAAGGACCGATATGTTGATGGAAGGGTTTGTGGAAAAAGAACACGGGAAAACAACTTCAATTGGTATTCCTAGAGCCCTTATGGTGTTTTATCAGCAATTTCCCTTCTGGAGGACCTTCTTTGAAGAACTTGGATTTACCGTAGTAATTTCCAAAGAATCAGATAAATCTCTTGTCACTAAGTCAATCGAGACGATAACTACTGAAACATGTCTTCCGGTTGAACTGATGCATGGTCATGTTATAGATTTAATAGAGAAGGGTGTTGACTATATTTTTCTTCCGTTCATTGTTAATGGGAAACAAAAGGAAGGAAACAAAACATTTAACTGCAACTGTCCCTGGATACAGACATATCCTTTTATGATTAAAGCTGCCCTGCGGGGAAAAGTTGATGAATCAAAACTGCTTGTGCCCACTCTTCATTTCAGATTTTTTGAAAGAGCTCTTTTAGGCGAAATGACTGAATATTTCAATGCAAAATTCGGGATCAGTAAGACAGAAATCAGGAAAGCAATTTATAAGGCTGATGAGGTGCAGATATCATTCGAAAAACGACTTATAAATTATGGTAATGAGGTACTTAATTCAATCCCCATAAACTGCAGGCCTGTTGTACTTTTAGGGCGACCTTATAACAGTGCAGATCAACACCTTAATCTGGGACTTGTAGAAAAGCTTATTAGTCAGAACGTTATGCCTATCCCTCTGGATATGCTTGATCTTTCACCATATAATATATTTGCAAACTACAGAAATATGTACTGGCCCAACGGACAAAAGCTTATTGCAGCAGCGCAGTTGGTGGCTAAAAGTGATAAGCTCCATGCAGTATATATAAGCAACTTCCGCTGCGGTCCCGACTCATTTATCTGGCATTATGTTACAGAAGAGCTAAAAGGTAAGCCCTTTCTCCATCTTGAGATTGACGAACACTCAGCCGATGCCGGAATGATAACCCGTATCGAAGCTTTTCTGGAAAGTCTCAGTGGTTCGGAGAAAAATGAGAAGAAAGACTTTACAATCTTCAGACCACGTCCAAGTCCTGCTTCCCCTCAAAAAGACAGGGTAATGTATTTCCCGTACATGAATGATGGTGCCTATATGATTGCAGCTGCTGCCCGAAGTTGCGGTATCGCATCGGAGGTGCTGCCAAAACAGACCGGAGAGGATCTGGCTCTGGGCAGAAAATACACCTCATCAAAAGAATGCTTTCCAATGATATGCACAACAGGCAGCTTTCTAAAAAAGCTAATGGAACCTGGCGCTGATCCTTCAAAGATGAGCTTCTTTATGCCTGATCATAATGGCCCATGCCGGTTTGGTCAATATAACCAGTTTCACAGGATTCTTTTTGACAGACTTGGATTTCATGAAGCCGAGCTTATTACCCCGTCGAATGATACATCATATCAAGATGTAGCCGGTGAAAATGGACAAAAATTCAGGATCAATGCATGGAAAGGATTTATAGTTGCCGATTACTTACATAAAATCCACAGGGAAACCCGACCCTACGAATTGAACAAAGGAGACTCGGACAGACTATACGAAGATTCCTTGTCAAAACTGGTAAAATGCATAGAGAACGGATCAGGGGGACTTCATAAAACACTTGTCGGAATTGCTTCAGATTTTATGGCAATTAAGGTTGATAAAAGCCAGAAAAAACCAGTTGTTTCCATTATCGGTGAGATATTTATGCGTGATAATGCAGCTTGCAACGGTAATATTTCAAACAGGCTGGAGGAGCTTGGTGTTGAAGTGATTGTCGCTCCGTTTTCTGAATGGATATCTTACTCTACATACCGTTTTACCCGCGACAGCAGATGGAAGAATGATAAAAAAGGTGTTATTAAATCTAAAATTCAGGGTCTTGGTCAGGAAGTAATTGCAGCTTCTCTCCTCCGGGGAATTGAAAAATTTATCGATCATGAAAGAGACGTGTCGCTTCACGATATGCTTAATTTATGCAATACGTATGTGAATCAGTTTTATGACGGTGACCCACCAGTTGCAATAGGTACATCTGTAGCACTCGCGCAGCGCGGCGTCTCCGGTATTGCTGCCATTCTGCCATTTACATGCATGCCTGGAACAGTTGTTGCTGCCGTAAGTGATACTTTCAGAAAAGATCATAACAATATTCCTTTCATTAATATAGCTTACGATGGACAAGATTCGGTATCACTTGATACCAGGCTGCAGGCGTTTGTTTTCCAGGTGAAGGAGTATGCTATGGCCAGGGAACAGGTTCCTGTCATTTAATGTCTTGGAGTCTTTGCGCCCTTCGGGCTGTCTTTAATTTTGAATCCAATGGTTTCAAGCATCTGGCGGACTTTCTCCGTTCCTTCTTTCAGATCTACTAAATAGGAATTAAACTCCCTTCTTAGAGGATAATCACCTCTCAGTTTTTCAAAATCCGGGGGTGAATGACGGAACCGTTCAGTATCTTCATCTATATTATAAGTATGATTTACAGCTTCCCTGATTATTCCTTCGTTAGACTTACCTTCACAATCAATTGATATATAAGGCGATGCAGGAAGAGGAATGTTTTTAGGATACCAGTTTTCTGACGAAAGATTAAAAAATCTGCTTAAGGAGTTGACAACCATTGCAGTTCCATTCGCTTTTCCATCTGTCGAATAACCTGCTATGTGGGGAGTTCCAATAAAAGCTTGTTGCAGAAGTTCAAGATCGATATCCGGTTCATTTTCCCAGACATCTATTACTGCACCACTCAATTTACCAGAAAAAAGCACTTTCTTCAGTGCAGGTGTATCGGTCACTTCACCTCGTGAAGAATTGAAAAACCATGCTCCTTTTCTAATTTTTTTAAAACGTTCATCATTAAACAGATGATACGTATAATCTTCCCCGACCACATTTAGAGGTACGTGAACCGTTACTATATCAGATTCAGACAAAACTGTGTTAAGGCTGTGAAAATTTGTTTTACCTTCCAGTCTTGCCCGTGGAGGATCGTTTAAAAGAACATTCATCCCGATAGTTCTTGCAAACTTTTCAACCTTTGATCCTACATTTCCTACACCAATAATCCCTAATGTCTTATCTCTCAGGTTGAAGCTGTACTCAGCGGAAATTTTCAGTAAAGCTGTCGCAATATATTGCTGAACCGAAGATGAATTACAGCCCGGAGCATTAGTCCAATTGATCTTATTTTTACTGCAATAATGTGTATCTATATGATCGAACCCGATAGTAGCCGTACCAATAAACCTGACGCTTGTTCCCTCCAGCAGATTCTTGGTGCATTTAGTTCTTGTACGGATCAGCAGGGCATCAGAATCCTTCAATAATTCACTGTTAATCTGTCTCCCCGGAATATAAACCACTTCTGCATGAGGTTCTAGCGCTCCTTTAAGAAAAGGTATTTTATCGTCTGCGACAATCTTCATCCGACCTGTAATTTTGTGAAAGTTAATGTTTTTTAGCGACACATGATTCTACTCTTCCGATACTAAATAATTCGGAAAAACAGATTTTCAGGATCTGACTTAAAGATGTTTCATTTTAATTTATAATTTAGTTTGAAGTCGAATTCATTATAACTGGAACTATAATCAATTAAATGTCAACAATATGGAAAAATTAAACTTTCTAGGGATAGGACCAAAAATTGCTGTTGTCCTGCTTCCATGGCTAACTGCTACAATAATATTCAGCTCTATATATAAGGAACATTTTGAGTATGTATCGGGGAATAGTAATATTCTGCTGATAACCGGCATTGTACTGATAGCTTTTGGTCTGGTTTTTTATCTTTCGACAATCAGGCTCTTATTAAAAGGGCTGAAGGAGATCAGACTTATGACAAATGGTCCTTATAGCCTTTGTCAGAATCCTCTTTACTCTTCAATTATTCTTTTCATTATACCGTCACTCTCTCTTATATTAAATTCCTGGCTTATACTTACGTCAAGTATTTCTGGTTATATCATCTTCAAAATATATATAAAGAAAGAGTATTATGAACTAGAAAAAAATTTTGGTGAAAACTATATTAAGTACAAAAATGAGACACCGGAGTTTTTTCCGGTCCCATTAAAAAAATGGTTTTCATAATTTCAAAAGCAATATCAGAATGAGAGTATGGCACACAAAAAGCGGTTATTCAGTCTACTGTATTCTTCCGCGAAGAAGTAATGTTTTTCTGTTATCTGGCTTTGATAAAAACATTCTCATAGATTCGAGTCCGGGTTATAAGTGGAGAAAACTGAAAGAAAGTTTAAATAACATGAAGATCAAGAAGATTGATTTTCTGATCCTTACTCACACGCACTTCGATCATGCAGATGCAGAACGTTTTCTAAAAGAAATTTATCATTCAGGAACAGAAATACTTCTAAAGTCAACAATCATAAAATCATAATATTTATTTGGTCAATTTAAAAATATTTCGTAATTTATAGGCACTATTTCTAAATAAATGCACTATGAAATCAATTTCTACTCTTCTATTTCTAATCCTAGTTTTCTGTATGGGAGTTAAAGCCCAGAAGCCAATCTTAGTCTCTGAGGATAGTATTACTTTCGGTAAAGGTAAATTGCCTGGTCTTTCAGTTCTAATTCCTGAAGTTAACTATGAAAAGACTCTGAAAACCTGGACCAGGGATTTACAATCACGTACCAAATCGAAATTAATTACTGAAAATAATGAAATGTCGATATTTGGAGCCAAAATAAAAGAGATCAGCCCAAATCCGATTAATGTTTACAGCAAACTGATGAATCTTGACTCAGCGCTCAAGATTACAGTGGCTTTTGAAGTGAAAAAGGATCAATACATTGAGAGATCCAAAGGAGAAACAGAGCTTACTAACGCAAAACTTTATTTAAAAGAATTTGCCAGGAATCTGTATATCGATCTCGCTAAAGATCAGGCAGATGCTGAAGATAAGAAACTCCGTGATCTTCAGGGAGACCTTTCTTCACTCGAAAAGGATAAAACGCGTCTACAGAAAACCATTCAGTCTGAGAACACCACCATCGTCACAGAAAAAGATAACATAACAGTACAAAACAACGAGCTGGCTTCAGTAACAGCTGAAATAGTTGAACAGAATCAACAGCTAAGTGAGACTTCAGACAGTCCGACAAAGAAAGCGAAAACAGGTTATATCAATGGCCTTGAAAAAAGGAAGAAGAAAGTTCAGAATTCTATCGAATCATCTGAAAACAGGATTAATAAAGCCGATAACGAAATTGACAAGGCAAACGCTGAAATTCCCAGAAACGAAAAAATGCAGGAACAGGTAAATGAAAAAATTGAGAAACAGCAGGCCGTTTGTCAAAAATTTGCCGACAAGATAAAAACAATAAAATTGTTTTAAAGCCATGCTTTTGTGTTTTACAAAATTTTACAGTATGAATCTTGAAATCTTGTTGTTTTGCGGTCTTATTACTTTTGTCTTTAAACTAAAATGAATCGTTGAAGTTCAGCATAAAGTCTTTGTACAGGCAACCCGACAACATTGAAATAAGACCCATCAATGTGGCTACATGCCAGAATGCCTATCCATTCCTGAATACCATAAGCTCCGGCTTTATCAAAAGGACTGTACTTATCGATATAATAACATATCTCCTCTTCTGAAAGAACTTCAAAAGTAACTTTTGTTGAGTCAGAAAAGGTCAGTTCTTTTGATTTAGAAAGAAGAGAAACACCGGTAATAACTTCATGAGTATTTCCGGAAATTTCTTTTAGAAAACGCTCTGCATCTTCATGATCGACAGGTTTCCCAAGCACTTTATTGTTGCACCATACAATCGTGTCGGCAGCAATAATTATCTCATTATCCGATATTCCGTTTTTAAATGAAGCTGCCTTTTCATGTGCAACATACCTGGCAATCTCCTCCCCGTTCAGACCTTCCGGATAAGTCTCTTCATATTCATTAATTACAACATCAAATTTGAGGCCCAGTTCACGGAGCAATTGCTGTCTCCGGGGGGACCGGGAAGCAAGAATTAGATTAAAGTCATTGAGCTTGTCAATAATCATCAGAGCAGGTTCCAGGTCAGTATTAATTTTACAACTACCGAGTAAAGTACACCAGTTATCATCACTATTTTCATCATACTGCTCGCACTATGGAGCTGTTTTTTTTCACTGCTGATAACCAGTTTATAAATGACATATAAAAGAGGCAAAACAATCACAGCAGTGAGGTACATAAGCGTTATGGTATCATTTATAAAAAAGTGCCATGTCAGGTATAGCAGCATAATAGTAATTATGATGAGACATACTGAAACTACTTTTGCTGAAAGTACTCCTATAACAACCGGAACAGTATTTCTTCCATAAGCTATATCTCCTTCAAAGTCTTCAATGTCTTTGATTATCTCACGTATTAGATTTGTCAAAAACGCGAAAAGAGCAAATCCTCCAACCCAATAAATAATAATGTCTATTGGGGGAAGCTTAATAGCATTTATCGTATAGTATTTATATAAAGCCGGCCATTCATAAAAAACTACCAGCATTGGGACCATTCCTGTAAGAAGTGCTACAATAATATTTCCAATCAAAAACTGCCTTTTGTAGCTTGCTGAATAAAAGTAAAGTAATCCTGAGACAACGAGAAACATGGTTCCCAGCCATAGATACCCTGCTTTATATGAGATATAAAAGCCTGTCGCAACGCCGGCAATATTAAATATGGAATGCCACATCATGGCCTGTCGCCGGGGGATTTTTGTACCGACAATTACCTTCCCCTTGTTAATAAGGTCAGTCTTTATATCAAAATAATCATTTATAACATATCCGCCGGCAGAGATCAGGATAGTGGCGATAACCAGTAAAACAAAGTCGTACCATGGAAATTGGAGCGACATGGGAATTGTTTCTCCTCTTCCTTTAATTAAGATTACTCCAATCTTGCTGATTACCGGCGCGAGAACTGCATACCTCATCAACACCATCGTAAGAATAATCATAAGTAGATTTTGCCATCTGATCAGCTTAAGGAATGCTTTCATAATTTACCATGTAAATGAATCTGAATCCATCCAGTTATTATGTAATCTTAATACCTGTTCTATGACATCTCTTACACATCCTTCTCCACCTTTTTTATCAGAAACATATGAAGAAATCTGTTTGATCTCACTGTCTGCATCGGAGGGACATACAGGAATACCAGCTTCTTTCATTACTACAAAGTCTGGAATATCATCACCCATAAACAAAACGTCAGATTTGTCAAGATTATGTTTTTTAAGAAAAGTATTAAAATTGTCGAGTTTGCTGCGGCTTTTTAAGTATATATCATTTACGCCCAGCATCCTGAGCCTCTTTTGATACTCCTTTGAATTACTTCCCGAAATTATACCAATATAATAACCTTTCTTCACCGCAAGCTGCAAAGCATAACCATCGCGAAGGTTAACAGTTCTATTTGGTACACCCAAAGAATTCAGGACTATAGTTTGAAGCGACAATACTCCGTCAATATCAAAAATAAATGCTTTTACTCTTGCAAGGTCTTCTTTAAAATTAGCCATTATCCCAACTTATGATAGTATTCAATTATTGATATGGTCATTTCATTATAAATCCGCTGCAACTCTGTGGAGAAAGATAGTAATTCCAAATGCTTTTCTATGGTATTCTGATCATGTCTCACAGCAGGCCCTGTCTGAGACTTTTCAGGTCCTGAATCCATAGCTTTGGAGATGGTCTCTTTTATTAAAGGAATCAGTATATCGAAAGAAAAACCTGCTTTGAGAGCTACCTCCTTACCTAGTGTCAACATATGATTGGTAAAGTTGCAGACAAAAACTGCAGAAAGATGAAGCATCCTTCTCTTCTCAGTATCAACGAAATACACTTTTCCATAAATGGATTCTGCCATATTCCTGAGAATTGCAGATGATTCATCATCAGAAGATTCCAGGAAAAAGGGGAGATCTATGAAACTAACCTTCCTTTTTTTTGAGAAAGTTTGCAAGGGATAGAAAATACCTTTTCGCTTAATTTGTTCAGGAAAAATATCGAGCCCAAAACTGCCTGCAGTATGGGCTACCAGAGTTCCGGGTGCGCACTTGAGTGTTTCAAGAACACTTTTTAACCTGTGGTCAGGAACTGCCACAATAATAACCTTTGTGGAATCAGGAAACAGAAGTCCGGCCGACCATACTGCCTTGCAGTAATCAGCGAGTGATCTGCCGCTGACCTTAGTTTCAGAAGCAATCATATCTATTCTGAAGCCGGCATGAAACAACTCTTTGCACAAAGCCGATGCTACTCTTCCTGCCCCGGCAAAAGAAATGTTGTTCTGATACATTACTTAATTTTTCAGAAATATACAAAATTGGTTGAATTCCAGATAACGGGATGGAGAAAGAAGATATTACATTAATTCTGAGGAGTTGCAGAATTCAATTGAGTTCCAGATACCGGCTTATTTTTCCCGTATAGATTCAGCGACAGGTCTGTGACCTGGACATCATAGATCTTGTAATAACTCTGGTAAGCAGAATTACTGGCCTGATAAACATAATTGCAATCCCAATAAACATGACCTGATACCTGTAAGACATCACCTGATTTAGCATCAGCCAGATTTGGAAACATCTCGGATGGGTTGCAGAAATTATAAGTTGAATAAAGATCACCTACGGTTTGAAAATACATTAGTGAACCTGTATCATTAAAATAAATATTAGCCGATGTTCCGGCAAGTGAGAAAAGAACATCTTTTCCACAACCGCATTTAGCCTGTTTCTTGCAACCTGTATATGAGAAAACTGGTGCGAAAATAATCATCGCAACAAGAATTTTTCTTAAAGTATTTCCTCTCATATTGGATTAATCTTTTTCTGTTATTAATTAAACGGACAAGGTACAAATTTATTTTATGCCTGGGCCGTAGGTCCGCCAAAACTTAGCGGAATAGCTGGTCCTGATCCTTTGACTTCTTTAATCATTCCGTGTACAGATTCGTACTTGGCAATGTTATCCTGAAGCGCCGCAACAAGTCTTTTTGCATGTTCAGGAGTCAGAATTATCCTGGATTTGACTTGTGCTTTGGGTATACCCGGCATTATCCGTACGAAATCGATTACAAATTCAGAAGCCGAGTGAGTTATTACTGCCAGGTTGGAATAAGTTCCCTGAGCAATTTCTTCGTTCAGTTCAATACTGATCTGTGTAGGGTTCTTGGGATCTGTCATAGCTGTTAAATATTAATCCTATTTTCCTGGTTCAGCAACGGTTTCCTGTTCCACACCAACAAGGTTTTCATACTCCTCGAGTGATCCGACAATAATACCATTGTATTGTCTTTGACCAGTACCTGCCGGTATAAGATGACCAACAATAACGTTTTCTTTAAGTCCTTCAAGTCTGTCTATCTTACCCAATATTGCTGCTTCATTCAATACCTTGGTTGTCTCCTGGAACGAAGCGGCTGAGAAGAAGCTCTTTGTCTGAAGAGAAGCTCTTGTTATTCCCTGTAAAACCTGACTTGAAGTAGCAGGGATTGCATCCCTGGCATCAACAACTTTCAGGTCGCGACGTTTTAGAACAGAATTATCATCTCTGAGTTTGCGGGCCGAAATAATCATTCCGGGGCGCAGGGTCTGAGAATCACCACCGTCGATTATCACTTTCTTACCGTAGATCCAGTCATTCTCATCCATGAACTCAAGTTTATCAACCACCTGGCGTTCAAGGAATTTTGTATCTCCGGGGTCAACGATCTCAACTTTACGCATCATCTGCCGGACGATGATCTCAAAATGTTTATCATTAATCTTCACTCCCTGTAATCGATATACTTCCTGGATCTCATTAACAATATATTCCTGAACCTTTGTCGGTCCTTTGATTGCAAGAATGTCGGAAGGTGTAATAGCTCCGTCGGAAAGTGGAATACCAGCCTTTACATAATCATTTTCCTGGACAAGTATCTGTTTTGAAAGGGGAACAAGGTATTTCTTAGTCTCATCAGTTTTTGATTTGATAGATATTTCCCTGTTACCTCTTTTAATCTTGCCAAATGTAACTTCACCGTCGATCTCCGAAACAATAGCGGGATTCGATGGGTTACGTGCTTCAAACAGCTCGGTAACTCGAGGAAGCCCCCCTGTTATATCACCCGATTTTCCAACTGCACGTGGTATTTTAGCAAGTACTTCACCTGCATCAACCATTTTATTAGTATCAACAACCAGGTGAGATCCTACCGGAAGGTTATATACTCTTAACTCTTCACCTTTTGTATTTAAAATTTTTATTGCAGGGTTCTTTGTTTTATCCCTGCTCTCAATAATAACTTTCTCCTTAAAACCGGTCTGTTCGTCGGACTCTTCGCGAAATGTAATACCTTCTAAAAGAAAGTCATATCCAATCTTACCTGTCATTTCAGAAATAATAACAGCATTGAATGGATCCCATTCGCAGATCAGTTTTCCCTTCTCAATCTCCTGTCCTGGCTTAATATAAAGTTTTGAGCCATAAGGAATTGTATGTGTCGTGAGGGCAATACCGGTTTTTTTGTCAACTATCCTTAGTTCAGCAAGACGTCCGATAACTATATCTATATCACCCTTTTCAACATCTTTTCTAGGAACTGTTCTGATTTCTTCAATCTCGGCGATACCTCCATAACGAGCAACAAGCCTCGATTCAGTAGTAATATTAGAGGCTGTACCTCCAACGTGGAATGTACGGAGAGTCAGCTGAGTTCCGGGTTCACCAATACTCTGTGCAGCAATAACGCCAACAGCTTCGCCCTTCTGAACCATTCGTCCGTTTGCCAGGTTACGTCCATAACATTTTGCACATACTCCCTTTTTCGATTCACAGGTAAGAACCGAACGGATCTCAACCTGTTCAATCGGAGAATCTTCAATTTTCTTAGCCAAATCCTCAGTAAGTTCCTGACCTGATTCAACGATCAGTTCGCCTGTTAAGGGATTATAAATATTATGCACAGTTGTACGACCCAGAACTCTTTCGTACAATGATTCAACTATTTCCTCATTCTTTTTTATCGCAGTGGCAATCAGTCCGCGAAGTGTTCCGCAGTCCTCTTCATTTATAATGACATCCTGTGAAACATCTACAAGACGACGTGTAAGATAACCTGCATCAGCTGTTTTAAGAGCTGTATCGGCAAGACCTTTTCGTGCACCGTGTGTGGAAATAAAATACTCAAGAACCGACAGCCCCTCTTTAAAGTTAGAAAGGATTGGGTTTTCGATAATCTCCGAACCGGTAGCACCTGATTTCTGAGGTTTCGCCATAAGACCTCTCATTCCTGAAAGCTGACGTATTTGTTCTTTTGAACCCCTTGCACCCGAGTCAAGCATCATATAAACTGAGTTGAATCCCTGCTTATCGGCGGACAACTGTTTCATTAAGGTTTGAGTGAGCCTTGCATTAACGTGTGTCCATATATCAATTATCTGATTGTAGCGTTCGTTATTGGTTATAAATCCCATGCTGTAATTATTCAGCACTTCTTCGACCTGCTCATATCCTTCAGCAACAAATTTCGTTTTTTCTTCGGGTATGATTACATCGTCGAGGTTAAATGACAAACCGCCTTTAAATGCAGAATAGAATCCAAGGTTTTTTATTGCGTCAAGGAAATCAGCCGTTTTAGCTGTTCCGGCAAGTTTAAGAACCCGTCCGATAATATCCCTTAGAGATTTTTTTGTCAGGATTTCATTTATATACCCAACTTCAGCCGGCACAAACTGATTAAATATAACCCTGCCGACAGTAGTTTCAATAAGGTGGTTAATGAACTCGCCATTTTTTCTGTCGTTGGCTTTAACTTTTATATGAGCATGAAGGTCAATTTTACCTTCATTGTAAGCTATGTTAACTTCCTGTGGTGAATAGAAAATCAAACCTTCACCCCTTACCTTTTCAGTTTCAGTGCTTTTTCTTCCCTTGGTAATATAGTAAAGACCAAGAACCATGTCCTGAGATGGTACAGTTATAGGTGCACCATTTGCCGGGTTCAGAATATTATGTGAAGCCAGCATAAGCATCTGAGCCTCAAGTACCGCACCATTACCAAGAGGAAGGTGAACTGCCATCTGGTCTCCGTCGAAGTCAGCGTTAAAAGCTGTACATACCAGAGGGTGCAATTGAATAGCTTTTCCTTCAATAAGCTTTGGCTGGAATGCCTGGATACCAAGTCTGTGAAGGGTCGGAGCACGGTTTAGAAGAACCGGGTGACCTTTAAGAACGTTCTCAAGAATATCCCATACAACAGGGTCTTTCCTGTCAACTATTTTTTTAGCCGATTTAACTGTCTTAACGATACCACGCTCGATCAGTTTACGGATAATGAATGGCTTATAAAGTTCCGCTGCCATATCCTTCGGTAATCCGCATTCGTGCAATCCGAGTTCCGGACCAACGACTATTACAGAACGTGCAGAGTAGTCAACCCTCTTACCGAGAAGGTTCTGACGGAACCTTCCCTGTTTCCCTTTAAGACTGTCGCTAAGCGATTTAAGAGGACGATTAGCATCTGTTTTAACAGCATTTGCTTTCCTTGAATTATCGAACAGAGAATCGACGGCTTCCTGAAGCATACGTTTTTCGTTACGCAGGATCACTTCCGGAGCTTTGATCTCGATAAGTCTTTTCAAACGGTTGTTTCTGATGATAACCCTTCTGTAAAGGTCGTTAAGGTCACTTGTTGCAAATCGTCCCCCATCGAGAGGCACAAGAGGTCTCAATTCCGGAGGAATAACAGGTACAACTTTAATAATCATCCATTCAGGTTTGTTAACCTGCTTTGAATCTCTGAAAGCCTCAACAACCTGAAGGCGTTTAAGAGCTTCATTTTTACGTTGCTGAGAAGTCTCAGTATTTGCCCTGTGACGAAGAGAATAAGACATTTCGTCAAGATCAATACGGCTTAGAAGTTTATAAAGAGCTTCTGCACCCATATCAGCAACAAACTTATCGGGGTGATTATCTTCAAGATACTGGTTTTCTTTTGGAAGTGATTCAGTAATCTCGAGATATTCCTCTTCTGTAAGAAAATCGAGATATTTAACCCCATCCACAGCTTTGATTCCGGGGTTGATAACTACGTATCTCTCATAATATATAATAGAATCCAGCTTCTTGGTCGGAAGACCAAGAAGATATCCGATTTTATTAGGTAATGAACGGAAATACCAGATATGAGCGACAGGAACAACCAGGGAAATATGTCCCATTCTTTCACGACGTACCTTCTTTTCAGTTACTTCTACACCACAACGGTCGCAAACGATGCCTTTATAACGGATTCTTTTGTATTTTCCGCAATGGCACTCGTAATCCTTTACCGGACCAAATATCCTTTCGCAGAACAGTCCATCGCGCTCAGGCTTATATGTACGGTAATTTATTGTTTCGGGCTTCAGTACTTCACCACTTGAACGATCAAGTATTTCTTCAGGTGAAGCCAGACCTATTGAGATTTTTGAG
>JADGPU010000120.1 GCA_017882305.1 Bacteroidales bacterium
CTGAAGGAAACAAGGGTTATGACAGATACCCGGTCTTCTCGCCTGATGGTTCTAAGATAGCTTATCAGAGCATGGAAAGAGATGGATATGAGGCAGATCTTGATCGCCTGTTTGTTTATGATATTAAAGATGGCAAGCGGACCTGGATTACCAAAGGATGGGATTTTGATGTATCGAATATTGCTTGGGATAATAACGAAACGATATATTTTGCCTGCTCTCATCTGGGTACTTCCCAGATATTCAAAACTGACCTACAGGGAAAAAGTGTATCAAAGGTAACAGAAGGAGTGCATAATCTCGGGCCATTCAATTTAAAGTCGGGGGTTCTGGTTTCAGAACTGACTTCAATGTCGATGGCTCCTGAACTTTCTGCTATTGATATGAAGACATGGTCAATTAAACAGATCACTTCTATAAATAAAAATATTTACGAAAATATCAGGATGGGTAAGGTTGAGGAGAAATATACCAGAACAAAAGATAAGAAGGACCTTCATATGTGGGTTATCTATCCTCCTGACTTTGACCCCGGAAAGAAATATCCTGCACTGCTTTTCTGTGAAGGAGGTCCGCAGTCCTCACTGGATCAGTTCTGGTCATACAGGTGGAATATGCAGATGATTGCTGCAAAAGGTTATATAGTATTTGCACCAAACCGCCGGGGTGTTATAGGATTTGGCCAGGAATGGAAAGAACAGATTTCCGGCGATTGGGGCGGAAAAAATATTCAGGACTATCTTGATGCAACTGATGCAATGGCAAAGGAACCTTTCATCGATGCAAAAAGATTAGGTGCTATTGGGGCTAGTTATGGCGGCTATTCGGTCTTTTACCTTGCAGGTGTTCATCAGGGAAGATTCAAGGCGTTCATTGCCCACTGCGGGATATTCAATTTCGAAAGCGAGTACGGATCGACTGAGGAACTTTGGTTCCAAAACAAAGAGTATGGAGGTCCATACTGGAAAAACCTTCCAAGCTATAAATTCTCCCCTCACCTCATGGTTGATAAGTGGACAACACCTATACTAATAATTACGGGAGCGAATGATTTCAGAGTACCCTATACTCAGAGCATGGAGGCATTCACGGCTGCCCAGTTACAGGGCGTTCCAAGCAGGCTGCTGTTCTTCGAGGATGAATGCCATTGGGTTATAAAACCGCAGGATGCTGTGATCTGGCAACGTGAGTTTTTCGAATGGCTTGATAAGTATTTGAAGTAGAAAAAAGAATTCTCCCGCAGATTTCGCAGTTACCGCAGAAAAAATCTGCACAGATCTGCGAGATCGGCGGGAAATAATAACTAATTCGCTTCTAGTTTATCCAGTACAATTTTTACCTTCTCCTCCATCGGTAGCTCCCCATCGATCCAATTAATCTTAATTCCCCTCCTTTCCATCCCTCTGAACCATGTCATCTGCCTTTTAGCAAACTGATGGATAGCTATTTCAAGATCCCTGACCAAATCCTGGTAAGAAATCTTCCCGGTCAAATATAACGTAATAACCTTATATTCAAGGCCATAATAGATCAAAGTTTCTGTGTTTATACCCATTCCAATAAGTTTCTTCACTTCGTCTACCATACCAGAATCAAGACGTTGTTTAAGCCTTTCTGAAATCCTTTTTCGCCTGGTATCTCTGTCAAACAAAATACCGATTAAAAGGGCCCTGACTTTTGGAAATTCGCAGGAATGATATCCCTTGTTCCTGCTGGAATGTTCTATTTCAATTGCCCTGATAACGCGCTTCCTGGTATCTATATCTGTTGTGTTATGAAGGTTTTTAAATGTTAATAAGATCTCTTTGAGTTCCTCCATCGATTTTTTCTCAAGTTCAATTCTAAGTCCACTGTCAGGAGGCACCTCAAACATTTTGTATCCTGTAATTATACTATCTGCATACATTCCTGAGCCGCCGCAAACTACCGGAAATATTTTTCGTTTTTTCAGATCGGAATAAACTTTGTTAAAATCGCGCTGATATTCAAATACATTATATTTATAACCGGGATCAGCAATATCAATTAAATGATAAGGAATGTGAGTTCCATTTACCAGGTAATCATCATAGTCCTTCCCGGTGCCCAGATTCATACCCCTGTAAACCTGACGTGAATCTGCACTGATAATCTCACCTCCTACTCTATCAGCAATGGCTGCAGCCAGAGCAGTTTTACCTGATGCAGTAGGCCCTGTGACTACTAATAAGTCGTAGATAGAATTCAGCTCCACGGTAACATTTTTAATCATTTCCGTTGGTAAAGCAATATAACATAAATTTATTTAATTTTGACGGCATCAAAATCTGACTTTTTTATTAAAGATTATGAAAGGTGGCTCCGGCAATATCGTCATTAAGAATAAGAAGGCTTCTCATGATTATGAGTTTATCGAAAAATTTGTAGCGGGAATTATACTCT
Source organism: Bacteroidales bacterium (assembly GCA_017882305.1). Classification (GTDB taxonomy): domain Bacteria; phylum Bacteroidota; class Bacteroidia; order Bacteroidales; family VadinHA17; genus LD21. The sequence goes on from JADGPU010000120.1 coordinate 2,422, forward strand.
CGGGAACAGAAATAAAATCGATAAGACTCGGGAAAGCCACTCTCGCCGACTCATATTGTTTTTTCAGCAATGGAGAGCTTTTTATAAAGGGAATGCACATTGCCGAATACTGGTGGGGAAATCTTAATAATCATGATCCGCTCAGGGAAAGGAAATTGTTGCTTACGTCCCGTGAATTAAGAAAGATTGAAAGGAAAATAAAAGAGAGCGGACTAACTATCATTGTCATTAAAGTCTTTATAAACGAAAGAGGATTGGCAAAAGCCGAAATAGCAATCTCCAAAGGCAAGAAAGAATACGACAAACGCGAAACTCTCAAACGCAAGGATGCTAAAAGAGAAATGGATAGGATGAGGAAAGTCTGATCAGAAGTTTGGACTGAGAAGATATCTTGAGTAGAATTGAACGATATAATCCACAGCCTCATCAGAAGTATCAACCAGGGTAAACTGGTTAAGTTCTTCAGGTTTTATATTATGTTCTTCAGCAAGCATTACCTCTTTTATCCATTCCATTAAACCAGCCCAATATTTTTTCCCAACCAGTATTATTGGAAATTTCCCGATCTTTCTGGTCTGGATAAGCGTTATTGCCTCAAAAAGCTCATCGAATGTCCCGAATCCACCCGGAAGAACTATAAATCCCTGAGCATATTTCATGAACATGACTTTCCTGACAAAAAAATGATCGAAAGTTATAAGTTTATCAGAATCAATATATTGATTTGGATGCTGTTCAAACGGAAGATCAATATTTATACCTACTGATTTGCCCTTTCCCCTGGCAGCTCCTTTATTAGCTGCTTCCATAATGCCGGGTCCACCTCCGGTAATAACCCCATATCCGTTTTGAGTAAGCTTGAAAGCTATATCTTCAGCAAGGATATAATACTTATTATTAATAGGGGTACGTGCTGAACCAAAAATTGAAACACATGGACCAATTCGTGCCAGTTTTTCAAAACCCTCTACTAACTCAGAGATAATTTTAAACACTCTCCATGAATCTGTGGTATGAATTTCATTCCAGGTTTTCTGTTCAAAAGCATCTTTTATAAGATCAGCAGGTTTCTCCATTTTGGTTTTCATAATAGTTAATCGATTCAAATATAGTTAAATTCTTATGCTTTAAGTTCTGTTTTAAGGTATTTACCGGTATAGCTGTCTGAACACTCAGCAAGTTTTTCGGGCGATCCTGAAAATATAATATTACCTCCGGCTTTCCCACCCTCTTTGCCAAGATCTACAATATAATCAGCCATCTTAACTACATCCAGGTTATGTTCAATTACGATGATAGTATTGCCCCTGTCAACAAGCTTATTAAGCACATCAAGCAAAACTCTTACATCCTCAAAATGCAATCCTGTCGTTGGTTCATCAAGAATATATAGTGTTTTGCCGGTATCACGTCTGGCCAGTTCAGTGGCTAGTTTTACGCGTTGTGCCTCGCCGCCTGAAAGTGTAGTCGACTGTTGTCCCAGCTTGATATATCCAAGACCGACATCCTGAAGTGTTTTTATTTTATGAAAAATTGAAGGTACGTTGGCAAAATATTCAACTGCCATATTAATAGTCATTTCCAGAACGTCACTTATTGACTGACCTTTGTACTTGACTTCAAGCGTTTCGCGGTTATAACGTTTCCCGTTACATTCTGTGCAATGAACATAAACATCAGGTAGAAAATTCATTTCGATGGTTTTCATTCCTGCTCCTTCGCATCCCTCACATCGCCCTCCTTTCACATTAAAAGAGAATCTTCCCGCGCCGAATCCTCTTATCTTAGCTTCAGTTGTCTGTTCAAACAACTTTCGGATATCAGTGAAAACACCAGTATATGTTGCAGGATTTGATCTTGGAGTTTTACCTATTGGTGATTGACTTACCTCAATAACCTTGTCGAGATATTCGAGTCCGGTAATTTCCCTGTACGCTAATGGTGCTTTCCCGGAATTATGAAATTTCTTTGCCAGGGCTGGATGAAGAGTCTGGTTAATTAGTGAGGATTTGCCACTTCCTGATACTCCTGTTACACAAATAAGTGTACCAAGAGGTAATGTAACATCCACATTATTAAGATTATGACCTGAGGCACCTGAAAGATTAAGAAACTTACCATTCCCTTTTCTTCTCTCTTCAGGAATGTGGAAACTCCTTTTATTATTAAGATATGAAGAGGTAAGTGTATCCTGTTTCATCAGTTCCTTCGGATTTCCATGAGCAACAACAAGGCCTCCATGACGTCCGGCTCCCGGACCCATATCAATCACATGATCTGCCGACAAGATCATCTCTCTGTCGTGTTCTACCACAATGACAGAGTTACCTGAATCCCTGAGTTGTTTTAATGCAGCTATCAGTCGCCGGTTATCCCTCTGATGAAGGCCAATGCTGGGTTCATCAAGAATATAGAGTACATTGACCAGTCTTGAGCCAATCTGAGTAGCCAGTCTGATTCTCTGACTTTCTCCTCCCGATAGAGTTCTTGCACCTCTGTTCATTGATAGATACTCAAGTCCTACCTCAATCAAAAAACCAAGTCTGGCTCGTATCTCCTTTAGAATTTCTGAAGCGATTAATTTTTGATTACCGGTCATCTTCTCCTCTACATTGGACAGGAAGAGAGATAACTCTTTGATATCCATTGCTGTAAGTTCTCCTATGTTCTTATCAGCTATCCTGAAATATAATGATTCTTTCTTTAGCCTTGTACCATGACATTCCGGGCAAACATTATATTGAACATATTGATCCTTAATTTTTGTTCCGTTTTTCTTGCCGTTCATTGTTTCAACATTCCCGACAAAATTCACAACACCTTCAAAAGTTAAGAAATAGTTGGAAGTCATACCCAGAGGAGTATTTGATAACTTCAACACTTCATCAGAACCATAAAGTATCTTGTTGATGGCATCTTCAGGTATCTCTTTTATTGGAGTATCCAGTGTGAATCCGTTTTTTTCAGCAATTGCTTCTATCTGCCAGAAAATCCATGTATTCCTGTACTTTCCAAGAGGTTCGATCCCTCCTTTCCTGATACTTAGTTCTTTGTCAGGAATAAGTTTCCCTTCGTCGATGCTGGATATCTCACCCAGTCCGTTACAGTGTGGACATGCACCCTGTGGTGAATTAAAAGAAAAAGTATGAGGAGCAGGTTCGTTATATGATAAACCTGTGGTGGGGCACATCAGGTGTCGGCTGAAATACCTTGGTTCATTATTTCCACTGTCCAGAACCATCATCACTCCGTCACCCTGATCGAGAGACATAAGGATTGAATCATTGAGCCTTTTATCGGAAGTGTCGCCAACTTTGAACTTATCAACTACTAACTCAATATAATGGGTCTTATACCTGTCGAGCTTCATTCCGGGGGTAAGCTCTCTGATTTCGTTGTTAATGCGAACATTAAGAAAACCTTTTCGTCTGAGTTGTTCAAATAACTCTTTATAATGTCCTTTCCTGCCTTTGACTATCGGGGCAAGAAAAAAAACTTTCTTTCCGGAGAAACGGCTCTTAACAAGATCAAGTATCTGGTTATCTGAGTATTTAACCATTTTTTCACCTGATGCATATGAATATGCTTCGGATGCTCTTGCGTATAAAAGCCTTAGAAAATCATAAATCTCAGTAATTGTCCCGACAGTCGATCGCGGGTTTTTGTTGGTGGTCTTTTGTTCGATAGATATAACGGGACTTAAGCCAGTTATCTTATCAACATCAGGGCGTTCCATACCCCCCAGAAACTGACGGGCGTAAGCTGACAGAGTCTCCAGATAGCGTCTCTGACCCTCTGCATATATTGTATCGAAGGCAAGAGATGATTTTCCGCTCCCGCTTAAACCGGTAATTACTACAAGGCTGTTTCGCGGAATAGTAACATCTATGTTTTGTAAATTATGGACCCTTGCTCCAAAGACTTTAATCTCCTCCTTCATCGTCACTTTTCTTCATCAAAAGGTCAGTTCTCCATTTTCTGTTTTTTCGATGTTTCGCATCCCCTCTGAAGGAATCTTTATCAGATATTCTTTATTTGATTTTGGGGTCAGGTAAGGTTTCCTGAGCCAGGGATTCAGAAATTTTAACATCTTATAATTTGTCCCAAACTTTTCAGCAAAAGCTGAAAAATCATTAACTGTACTGTCAACTTTTAATTCATAGAATTTTAGTTCCGGGTATAAATCCTTTTTTGAGATCTTAAAACCATAATTTTCCGGATCACTAATGATGAGTTTATATGCAACTGCTCTGAATATGTATCTTGCTGTTTCATCACTTAACAAAAGATCGTAGTAATTATGCTGATGCTGGATTTCTATCTGTTCATCTATTGCAGCTCTCCCGCCATCGTATGACGCAGCAGCAAGGGTCCAGTTGCTAAATTTTTCATAGGACTTTATAAAGTAATCGCATGCGAACTGTGTTGACTTCTCGACATCGTATCTTTCGTCAACAACCGCATTGATCTCCAATCCTTCTTCTTTTCCTGTTTCAGACATTATCTGCCAGAAGCCTGTTGCTCCTGCCGGAGAAACCATATTACTGTATTCACTTTCAGCTGCTGCCAGATATTTGAAATCATCAGGAATATTGTTCTTTTTAAGAATTTTTTCTATGAGGGGAAGATACCTGTTCGCCCTCTTGATAATCAGTATCGTTGAGGAGTGTCTATAAGCACTTGTCAGAATTTCACGTTCAAGACTCTCCCGGGTATCAAAGTTGTCGAGTGGCATTTTCTCACCTGCAAATGTCACTTCATCAGGTAATTTGAATGATTTGATATTATAAACCGTATCTATTGGCTGATAAATCCCTGCATGACTGTTGTTAAATTCTTTAAAGCTTTGGGCGATTGAAAGAATTATAATAACTGTCCCGGCCAGAACAAAAGCTGTAAGTATTGTTTTCCTTTTTGTATTTAGCATAATAACTGAAGCCGTAAGAAATAAAGTGCAAAGGTAACATTTTTGCACCTGAAAAATAATTTCGTCAAGGGTAAATTAATCAGGGAATAGATACTGCAAAAATAAAAGAAACAATGCCCTGGAAAAAATTAAAGGAGGGAAAGGTATGACAGGTCTTAGAATTTATATGAAATTCCTGAGAAGATCCCAAAAGAATAAGGATGAATGAATGACCCTGTTGTAACACTGAACGGATTCAGGTAATACCTGAAAGTTGGCTCGAGATTGAGAGATAACTTACTTGAGAAATTGTATTCCATGCCCATCCCAAGGGAACTACTTAATGTAAGAGGATTTAGTCCTTCAGTCTTCCCTATAAAATATTTGTTGCCATCAATTGTTGTATATACTGAATTATTGACCAATAGATTATATGATAATCCACCTATAAGATTGATACCAATTGTTTTGTCCACAATTTTATATCTTAAAATTACAGGTAATTCCAGGTAACTGAAATTCTGACTGAGCGTATTGTTGAGATACTGAAGACTTGCCTTTTTAGGGTCAAATACATCATTTGTGTAAGCTGTAAGTACTCTGTCTGTACCATCAGCTGAGAGGAAAACATCAGGATTATTTGTATAAACAGTACCGCTTGTTGTAGGTACCACAAAATTAGGGGCACCCTTGGAATTGACATATTTTTGAAATCCTTCAAAGGAATTTATACCGTCTACCATCTGGCCTAAAGAGGAATAGTAAAGACCAGATTGTATACTAAACCTTTTACTGATTTTATAAGAAAATGCAACGCCCCCTGAATATGAAACAAGAGGTTGTTCCGATGCCATCAGTTGTTTTGAAAGTTCATCGCTCCCTGAACTAAAACTTGAATAATATGTTGGTGAAGCCATTGCGGCAATGGACCACCTGTTCTTCGGTTTAGTGATTATGTTCTCCGGGGAATATAGCAGATCAGGGTATTTAATCTTTAAAGAATTCTCTTTTGATGCATTCAGAGGTGTCAGGGAAGGTTCGCCTGCTTTTTCACTATTAAGTAATGAAAGGCTTTTTGTTTCCTGAAGGTACATAATTTGTTCAGGAGAAGAGGTCGTTTCAATTTCATTCTGCATGGAGGCCTGGTTACTTGTTTCGATAAAGACGCCGGAAGAGGTTTTAATCGGATTATATTTTATCTCCGGCAAATAATTTGGATTATCAATAATGTTAAAAATATCCGGAGAGGAAACCGGCACGTTAATAGCAATTACAGGACTTGAAAGCCCGCCAGAAAGTTCCCTGGTCCATCTGTAAGTCAAAAAACTCAGGGTCACCAGAACAGTAACCACAGCAGCAATCCTCATAAAGACAAACGTCCGTGATTTTATTTTCACTGCAGAGTGAATACCATCCCAAACCCCGGGTGGCGGAAGTACTTCAAAATCTTTAAGTCCGTTTCTGAAAAGAAGATCTATATTAGCCCCTTTTTCATTCATTTGCAACTTGCTTCTTAATTCCAGTATATGATCCTACTCTTCTCTGAAGGATAACCCTTGCACGCGAAAGATTTGATTTTGAAGTCCCCTCTGAAATATTCACCATTTTACCAATTTCTTTATGTGAATATCCTTCAATTGCGTAAAGGTTAAACACCATTCTGTATTTCGTCGGTAATTCTCTGATAATTCCGAGCAAATCATTAGCTTCAAGACCTGCATAATCCTGATTATCAGGTTCCGCATCGGGCTCCTGTATCGTATCTATATCATCTACACGATAAAGGTTATGCCTGCTGCGGAATTTTTCAAGCGCTATATTGACAGTAATCCGGCGCATCCAACCCTCAAAAGAACCTTCATACTTATAATGATCAAGGTTTTCAAATATTTTAATAAACCCTTCCTGCAAAATATCTCTAGCCTCTTCATCATTACCTGAATATTGCAGGCACACTGCATATAACTTTGCAGCATGTCTCCTGTACAGAAGTTCCTGGTCCCTTCTGTCACCGGCAAGACAACCTTTTATTATTTTTTTTATCTCCGACAAGGTTTTTTTACCTGATTGAGAACATAAAAATATAAAATAATTATCTTAAATGCCAGTAATTCTGCAAAAGATTGATGGAAATTATTGAAAAAAGGTTGCGTTAATGTTACTTTCTTTGTCTTGATGCAAAGAAAGTAACCAAAGAAAAATCAAGGCTGCAGATAATTTTGGGGCTCCTGTTTTTCAGCTTGCCCACGCAATACAACTCGCTCTGCCTC
>JADGPU010000121.1 GCA_017882305.1 Bacteroidales bacterium
TGGCAGAGTGGTCGAATGCGGCGGTCTCGAAAACCGTTGTTCGCCTTCCGGCGAACCGGGGGTTCGAATCCCCCTCTCTCCGCAAAGACTGAATAAACCTCGCGCCAGCGGGGTTGTTTATTTTAATGAAGTTCCGAAGAAAGCTTGCTTTCTGAAGGAACTGAGGTAAAATAAACAAAACCCGACAGGGTTTATTCAGTCTTTACCAGGTTCCCCCCTAGGGATCACGACCGAGCAGAGTGAGGTCGTAATCCCTTTCTGCATGAACTCACCCCCTGCACCTCTCTACTTCGTAAAGAGGGGTGTAGCTATTACATATACAAATAATAATATTTAAATATTCATGCTTACTTTCTGAATGAAACCCGCCAATGGTGGGATTATTTATTTTAAAGCAGTATTCCAGCCAGAGAAGCTGAAATATAAGAAGCCATCGTACCGCAGAGCATAGCCTTAAAGCCCAGTTTTGCCAGGTCAGCTTTACGATTTGGTACCAATACTCCGATTCCCCCAAGCTGAATAGCTATTGAGCTGAAATTTGCAAATCCACATAGAGCAAAACTTGCAATTACTACTGATTTTGCGCTTAGCAACCCCTGCTTTATCAAAGGGGTCAGGTCGGAATAGGCAACAAATTCGTTTATCACCATTTTTGTTCCCATTAAGGAACCGACATGCAGTGATTCAGAAGGAGGAACACCCATTACAATTGCAAAAAGACTGAAGAATGCACCAACAACATCTTTTAGACGAAGATTATCCACATTCAACCCTAAGGCATTAAGTGACAATCCTGTCCACGAAAGGAAATGTCCGAAATATCCCAGAAGAGCATCTATAAGAGCTATCAGGGCTATAACACCAATGAGCATGGCAATAACATTGATAGAAATCTTCATACCATCACTTGCACCGTGTGAAATTGCGTCCATAATGTTCGAGTGCTCTCTTTTCACCTCAAGTTTTACTATTCCCTTTGTTTCTGACTCTTCAGTCTCAGGAAAGACTATTTTCGCAATGACCAATGCCCCTGGTGCTGCCATCAGACTTGCGGCGAGAAGGTATGAAGCTGGCACACCCATAGAAATATAAACTGCCATTACTCCACCTGCGATACAAGCCATACTTCCTGTCATGGAAGCAAGTAGTTCTGACATTGTCATTCCTGAAAGATAAGGTCGTATCATAATCTGAGCTTCCACCTGACCCACAAAAGCGCTGGCTACATTCGATAATGCTTCGCTTCCGCTAACCCTCATTGCCCAATGTACAAAACGTGCGATAACAGCTATTACTCTTTGCATCAAACCAACATGATACGCTATTGCGACAAGAACACATACGAATATAATTGTAGGCAATAATATGAATAGGAAAATTCCGCTTTTTATTATGCCTTCAGGAAGTATCTGAGTCACTTTTGTGAGATCACCAAAAACGAAAAGTCCACCAGCTTTTGAGAAGTCAAGAAGCTTATTAATCGCCTTACCAAGCCAGAAAAAAATCTCCTGTCCTATCGGAACCTTAAGAATAAAGATTGCCAAAGCAATTTGTAAAAGCAGACCTGTAATAACAAGACGGTAATTGATTTTTTTTCTGTTGTTCGACCATAGAAAGGCAAGTCCCAGAATAATAATGATCCCGATAACACCAGTAAATCTGCCCATGTCTTCTACGATAACTATGAAAGCAACTTGTGTTTAATGCTATTTACTGTCAGATGGAAAAGACTCAGACCATTTTTTTATAATCTCTATCTGCTCTTTGGTAGGGATCGTTTCGGGTCTTTTTTCTCTGGCCATTTTTGGAGGCATGGCACCCTTGTTGAGCTCTGAAAACATTTTTGTAGCCTTTTCCTTTTGCTTTTCCGGTGAATAATTGGCCCACTCTGTAAAATTCAATTTAGACCTGGACATTAATCCACCCTGGCTGGTATGACATGGAGTACAGGATGCAGTAACTATTTTATTTACTTCATCAGGAAGTGTTGCCGGTGTTTTTGATGCGTCCTGGGCTTTTGCCGGGAAACTCAAAATGAATAGATTAAAAACTAAAAATCCGCTAATTAAAAATGATACAAAAGTAATTTTCTTCATCATTTCAGAAACTAGAATATTAATTTACTAAAGATAAAGCAAAATCTGTTAACATCGACCGGGTACTGCCTGATTTACTAATTGAAGACTGCTATCTGCCCATTCTTTGGAATTGCTCTGAATATGATCTTTGCATCTGTCCGTGGCAACCTTATTTTTATAAATGGATGATATTCAGGAACTTTCAAAACAGCTACCCTTTTTAATGCACTCCAGGTATCTCTGAGCCGATCGTTGATATCAAAACTGAGGTGACTCATCTTGTCACTGAGTTTAACATTTTCTTCCTGATAAACATAGATTCTGATTCCGCCGTTCATTTCAAGTATATAATTTACAGGTTCAGTAATGGAGGTATCCGGCATAATATCAGGTTTATATTCTGAAGTATCTTTTGGTGCCATTTTGATCATTACCGGCTCCTTCTTTATTGTAGCAAATGCATGTGATATGGTAAACGGAGTTGCAAGCATTGACAATATTGCATTTCCATTGCCAGTCTTGAGAATCTTACTGGTTTTCACACTTTTCATCTTAGCTTTATGAACGACAACCCCGCTTATTTCAATATTTGCGGTACTATCTGCCAGATTAAGAGTTAGGTAAATAGAATCTGTTTCTGCCATCACAATTCTCGACTGAAGAAAAGCTTTTTCCTTCAATAACTTGAGATAAGTTGAATCCATCAATATTCGTTGTTCAACGTCACTTTTCTCAGCAGTCTTAGCTCCAAATTCATTTTTTATCTGTTCCAGCTTCCGTACGGGACTTATCATTGACATAACGGAATAATAAATAATGAAGACAGATATAATACTAATGAGTACTATGAAAGTTACTTTTCTGCCAGGTTTTTTATTGTCAATTTCGGTTTCCATATTACTTCTTTCGATCAGATCAGAAAATATAAACTTTCGAACCAATGTTCAGTGTATTAAAGATCACTTTAAGGTCTTCATCATTCAGCCTTACACATCCATGAGTGACGGGCATACCAAGAAAACGCTTGTAAATAGTACCGTGAATGAGGTATCCATCTCCTATTGCAAGGGCATAATCGCCTAAAACGCCATATTCATACCTTGAAAAGTCATCTTTCGGAGGAATAGGTGAGCCTTCTTCAACAAAAGACCAATCGGGTCTTTTCCAGACAGGATTGGTTGTCTTCCCATGTATCCAGTATTTTCCTTTGGGTGTCTTGAAAATCCATTTTTTATTGCCTGATGTCTGAAGCATAGTATAACTGCCTGAACTGCAAAATCCTTCTCTTATAAGTTTTTTATTAGTATAAAGGAAGAACCTGTTTTCGATGGTATTAACGACAATATATGATTGCCCTGAGGTATAAGCGTTAAATTTCAGTGAGAGACGCTGAATATCTTTCGTCAGAAGACTTATCTGCTTTTTATATAGAAGATCCTTTTTTAGCTCCTGATTATTGGTTGTTTCAGATTTCTGTCGATGTGAAAATTCATTCAGGACAGGTACTACGTAAAGGATATAAAGAATTAAAGAACAAGTAATCAGAATAGAACAAATTATTATAAATAAAGAACGAAAAAAAGTGAAAAGCGGCTTTCCGGTTTTTGGTTTTTGTGATAATGCTTTATCTGACATGTTAATATTCTCATCATTAACAGGATTAGTTCCGGCTGAGTTTTTCTCATTCTCAGGCTGTGTGCCTTCATTTATTATCTTCTCGTTTTCCATATCAGATAATTTACTTGTCCACCATATCTTTCAGATCAACCATTGATCCTATGATTGTTACAGGGGTACCTACTTTTGCGATCTTGAATACAACATCCATCTCTGTGTCGCTAAGAGCTATACACCCTTCTGTCCAGTCAATACCTTTTCCACCATTTCCGTGGATTTCAATCAAACCTCCGATTTTTGAAGATGCCGGAAGAGATCCATGTGCGATCTCAGATTTGAATTTTTCTTTATCTTCATCATTCGGATAGTCTAGTAACAGAGCTTTATAGTACTTAGTTTTACTTCCATTGAACTTTTGGGTAATCTTATACATTCCTTCAGGAGTAGCCATATCACCTCTTACCCTCTTATCTCCAACCCAGTTTCTTCCTAATTCGGCTTCAAATTCATATTTTCTGGAACCATTAAGATAAATAAGACATTTTCGTGAAAATTTATCAATAATTATTGAATAATCACGATTTTTTTTGGATTCATTTAAAGTCATATCAACCCATTTTTTCCAGACTGAAAATGATTTGAAATAGTTTTTCAGATTTGCAGATGCATTTTCGTATGATTCAGTGAGAAGATACTCGGAATCTGTAATTTCCCTGCTTGCCTTGAGATACTGTCCTTTATTATAAACTATCTCTGCTTCTTTTAGTAAAAGTTTTCCTTTTGAGATACGGTCACGGATTTCTGAAGTTAACGGATAAGTACTGAAAAGTTGATCAATCTGAGTTATAAGATCATTAAGAGACTCAATTTTTTCTTTCAGTGTTATTTTAAGGTTCGATGAGCTGCTTATTGAATTATCAGTAGATTGACTGGCTTTTTTAGCGGAAAGCTTTGCAAACATTATAACCCTGTCATAATGTCTGAAATAAATAAATCTTTTGTTTTCTTTTTGCCAGCTTACCATAGCAGAATCATAAAAGATCTTTGCCTCGGTAAAGAACTTTTTAGAATATATATCTGCTTTGTTTGTTTCTGCCTTAGAAAGAATTTCTCTGGCATATTCCATTTCACCAGTTGGTGGTTGGGGTGTAAAACGTATTAATAATAAGATTACTAATGGAATAGAAACTGCAATAGCAGAAAAAATCAGCACATCTCTCCAAACCTTTCTCATGTAAACCTGTGACGATTTTAAAAAAAACCCCGGGAATTTCCCGGGGGGTTTTATATAAATAAGTTAATACTTATTATTTATTTTTTCTTTGGTGCAGTTGCGGCTGGTTTAGCTGCTGGCTTAGCGGCTGGTTTAGCTGCTGGTTTAGCTGCTGGTGCTGCTGCAGGTTTCCCTTTTCCATGTACTTTTGCAATAGCGTCTTTTAGTTCGGTATTGATAGCAGTTGCTCTTTCACTTGCAGCTTTAACTCTGTTGCTTGCTTCCATGAAAGAACCTTTATCATAAAGACCCTGTGCTTCAGCTACAGAGGCTTCGATAGTAGTCATTTCAGTTTTAATCTGCACAAGAACAGCTGCTTCATCTTTTCCTTTTGGAGCTTTGGTCATGAGAGTTTTGTTTTCTTCAATAACAGCTTTTACAGCTGCCAGTGATGTCTCTGCCTCTTTCTTAACTTCTTCTTTCTTAACTGCGGCATCAGCGGCAGCTTTATTTGCAGCAGCTAATGTTTCATCCAATTTGAGTGCGATCGGACCAAATTTCTTGAATAATTTTGATTTCTGTACTTCAATTGCAGCATTAATAGCTTTCATTGAATCCTGTACAGCTGTAAATTCAGCCGGTACATAAACAGCTGCTTCAGCAGTCTGTGCAGCTGCGATTGCTGCATTTGTAGCATCTACTTTTGCCTGTGGAACTTTTCCACAACTTGAAAGGAAAGCAACCATAGCGATAGTGGCTAATCCCATTAAAACTTTGTTCTTCATTTTTCTAACCTTTTTAATACTTTGTTTATTTAACTACTTCCGATCTATTTAGATTAATCGTTTCTGTTTATAAATTACGGTGCGAATATATTAAAATTATAGAACATAACAATATAAAAATCAAATAATCTTATTTTCGGGTTAAAATTATGTTGAAAAACACAACATTATCCTTCTTATCTATTATTTCTAAATATACAATTTATTTTTCATTCCACTGTAAATCCAAGAAGTTTTAATCCATTCTTAATCTCACCGGCAGACATGAACAGGTTCCATAATAATCCGGTTCTGTAATTTTCTATCATTATGACAACAGGGCCCTGATCAATTGCCAGATATCTCTGGGGAAACCAGTTATTCTGCTCACTGAAACCATCATAGAATCCATATTCGCCCCAAATCTTGCTTCCAAGTGTATAATAAAAGTGTTTCAGGGCATTCAATGATTGCTCCGGAGTATACGGGAAGGAAGATAGAGCGGCTGTCGGAGCAATAACGCCGAGATCGTTTGTTTCACCGGGAGCATGAGCAGCATAACCATTCATGGAATAACTTGCAGTGAGTCCCCAGCAGGAATCACTGTAGCCTGCAAATTTTTTAGGATTCTGCGAACACCACTTCCAGTTAATAAGAGTTTGGTTTTTTATTCTCCTGCCAGTAGTCTGCATATTTGTCTTTGAGGAACCGGGGATCCAATCCCAGGTAAGAATAATGAGCCCAGAAAAGTGGTCCGCCATATTCCTCTGCACCGTTATGTTTGAGAGTCAGAACATATCCATATTTGCCTCTTATTGTGGCTATTGCACCGGACCGTGCCCAACCTTCATAATAAACTTCTGCCATAATAGGATATGTGGGTGATGATGCGGCTAATATATATAGTATAAGACATTCGTTATAACCTCTTACCGGAAAGTTCATGTCCCAGCCATAATCGGGGGACCAATGCCAGTACAATACATTCTCACCTCCTTTTGTGAACCATTTCCATTCGACCTCTTTCCATAATTTGTCTATTTCTGAAGCAAGTAATTTTTCCATATCAGATCCGTTCATGAAATACTGTCTTACAGCAAGTAGCCCTTGCATCAGGTAGGCAGTTTCAACAATATCCGCTCCGTTATCTTTTGGACTAAACGGTTTTACTCTCCCTGTCTCACCATAAATCCAATGCGGCCAGGCTCCATGAAACCTGTCGACTTTTTTAAGAAATTCCACTATCCTTGAATAACGGTCAAATGCTTCATTCCTCGTAATAAAACCTCTTTCAATACCTACAAGGATTGCCATCAGTCCAAAACCGCTGCCTCCCGATGTAACAACATTCATATCATTCTCTGGATATATACCGTCAACATGAAATCGTTCACGTGCCATTCCTGAATTGGGTTCTGCCCCATCCCAGAAATACTGGAATGTTCGATACTGTACAAGGGTCAAAAGAGAATCGTCAGTGAAAATCCCTTGTGGTGTCCCTGTTCGTCTTTCCCGGCTTTTAACTCCTGATGAGCAATGTGTTGAGATTAAAAGGAAAAAGGTCAGGTAAATAAAGATGGTTTTCATGTGCAGAAATTAATAATACTTAATTTTTAGTAGTGTAGTCCAAATCCAAATGGGAACAATGGATTATCGGAATCATAGGGTACATCTTCCCTTTGGTTTCTTACCGCGTCCATCGAGGAAGGCATTTCAACAGGAAGCTTTCCCTGGGGATTAAATTTACCAAATACCACATCGAGAAGCGCATCATCATTGGCTCCAAAATCTGCAAGAAGGCCCTTGCTGGCTGAAGCAATTTCAGGAATAACTGCGGGTCTGTCAATGTAAATATCTACGATTGTGGGTACTTTTTTCAACAGTGAAAGGATTTCAGATTTTTCTTTCTCTTTAAAATCAAGATCTCCTCCACGAATAAAGAGACCCATCAATCCACTCCCTTTAAGATGTTCCGAAGGAGCATTAATCCTTATTATTGCAAAATCAGCCTGTTCAGGATTTTTAACAACGGTTCCATACTTTCCTGCTTTAACAGGATCAACATTTTTGATGAAAATTTTTAACCCTTGCTTTAATGGAAGCACTTTGCCATTTTCAGCCGGATCGTTTTTCAGGAGTACAATTGATTTTCGCTGGGCAAGTTCACCAGCTGCTATAAATTCAGGATTTCCTATAGTTTTTTCTGCCTTATCAACATCAACAAATGGATTATCAAATAAACCTAATTGAAATTTAACACGGAGAAGCCTTCGGACAGAAGAATCAATTCTTGCTTCCGAAACCATACCATCTTTGACGAATTTAATAAGCATTTCCGGTATCGATTCCCCACCAAACTGATCTACTCCGGCTTTAATTATTTTTAGCATGCGTTCCTCTTCACTGGCTTTTTCCATACCTCTTGCCCTGGCAGGAAGAATCATAATACCAAAGATTTTCATATCCGTAATAAGTCCCCAGTCGGTGCATACGACACCATCAAATTTGTAATGATGCCGCAAAAGACCAGTTATAATGTCTTTGTTAAAAGAAAACCCGACATTTTCACTGGTCTGATCCATCGGTATTCCGTAATAGGGCATTATTTCAGCAGTTTCTGCTTTGAACGCCGCTTCGAAAGGAATCAGATGATATTTGAAGTTGTGCCCGGGATAGATTTGTCCTTTTGCGATTGGAAAATGCGGATCGATTCCTTCTTTCTGAGGTCCCCCGCCGGAAAAGTGTTTGGTCATGCAGGCTACACTGGTTGCACCAAGGCTGTCGCCCTGGAATCCCTTAATATATGCAAAAGTGAGCCTGGCGGAAAGAGCTGCATCCTCTCCGAAAGTGCCGTTCATTCTTCCCCAGCGCGGTTCGGTGGCAAGATCTGCCATTGGATGCAATGCTACTCGTATCCCTGCTGCGATGTATTCCTGTCTTGCAATATCAGAAAACTGCCTGGTTACAATAGAGTCTCCAATGGCAGCAAGGCCCAGAGGCTCCGGGAAAAGTGAAAAGTCGCCTGCCATCGCACTGGCAAGGGGATTATTGCTGAAATGATTTCTGGGATCAGAAGCAATGGTGACAGGGATTCCTAACCGGGTGCGCTCTGCCAGCTTCTGCAGGCGGTTATACCATTCTGCCATATGTTTCTTTCCCGCAGTTGAAAGAATGTTAAAGTGATTCAGTTTCTTTCCGAAAAGCATGTTTGAAGTACCTGGGATAAAAAATGAAAAAAAATCCCCCAGGAAAGGTTTTTCAGAAATGGAACCGTCTTTTTTCATATTAATCATTGTAATGAACATGGTACCAGCTTTTTCTTCCAGGTTCATTTGCGAAAGGAGGTCATTTATCCTTGCTTCCCTGAGTTGTCTTTTATCTTCATATAAATCAAGTTTCCCATTTTTGTTAAGGTCCCTGAAAGTAAATCCATCGACTGTTAGTATCTTGACCTCAGGACCGGCAAGAGCCAGGTTCTTTTTAGCAGCATGATTTCCAGATATTGAAATCCATAAAACTGTGATTAGCACAACAAGTATGATTAATCCAAGGATCGAACAAATTGAATATAACAGGATTTTTAACAATTTTTTCATAGAATATGATTTATGAAGATGAGATAATAAAAAATAATTCAGGAATATTTTATTATAAAAATAATTAATTGCTACAGTCAAATTCCAGAATTAAGATTTATTTTCCGGATGCAGAAAACTAACTAAGGGATTAGAACCTCATTTTGTTTTAAGAGACGCCGGAGGCGTCAAACCCCAATAGCCACAGTCACGTCTGTGGTAATCAAAACGGGACCTCATCCAACACTGGAGGTGTTGAATTCCAATGATCATGAAAT
>JADGPU010000044.1 GCA_017882305.1 Bacteroidales bacterium
CAGATATTTCATTGAAAAGATGACTTTTAAATATAATACAACTATAAATTTACGACAGAACATTTAAATTAAACAGCTTTATAGGAAAAAAACTGTTAAACATTTCATTAAGACCGAACGAAGTGAGAGACAGGGCATGCAGGTGTTAATGCTTCCGGAACATAAACAGCATATCCTCTTGGCGGAGCCCAGAAATCACCATAACAGTTATTATCTGTAAAAACTGTTTGCGGAATACTTAAATCATTTGTACCTCTCCAGGCCAGAGGTGTAAACTTTGTATTCTTCCATTGAGTCGGAATGCGCGAAACAAGACCTAAGACAGAGGTATTACAATGGTTTCAGGATTTTTAGAACGAGCGGATTTATATTCTGACTGTCTTTTGAAGTATAAACCACCGAACCCTTACTTACGTCAAGGATATAGGTAAATCCGTTTTCCGCAGCGACTTTATCTACTGCTTTAAGTATTTTATTCAGTATCGGTTGAATAAGTTCAGAGTTTCTTTTCTGTAAATTGGCAGAAGCATTCTGTCCAAATTCCTGCAGTCTTTTTTCTTTATCCATCAATTCAGATTCTTTAATCTTTTTCACAGGTTCTGAATATGTCGATTGTCCTTTTTCATAATCATCGAGCATTTTGTTATAAACGGCAGTCATGTCATCATAAGTTGACTGAATTTCTTTTGATTCTTTTTCTATTACAGATGCAGCACTGTCTCTCTCAGGTAATACAGCCAGTATTTCAGCTATGTCTACATGGCCGATTTTTAAAGTAGTCTGTGAGAAAGCAGCCATGGAGATAAAAATTAATCCGGTTCCAAAAAGGATAGTCATTATTTTTTTCATGGTGTTGGTTTTCTGCTTAGTAATTAATTATAAAGGATTTATTCTATTGAATAGGTGTTGATTAGACCAGACTGTCAGGGGGACCTCATTCAACAATAAAATTAGGAGGATTATTCCATGATATGGTTAATTTAAAGTTAAATGTCTGTTAATGAGTAGTTAAATAAGGTCTGGTAGTCGTGTAGTCTTACGGTATGCTAATCGTAATGATTGCAACTATCGAAGAGAACTATAGAGGCGGACGGGAGATCCGAAAGAATATTTTTTTCTGTTACTGAAATAATATAAATTTATAACCAGTAAAACAAATATCATTTCCCTATGGATAATGTATTAATTGTGCCTCCTGAAAACATAGGCAAGAATTTCATTCCTGCAGAATATCTTCCCAAAGGTAAAGATGAAAACTTCCAGCGAAACAAACAGAATGTCCCTCCAAAATCAGGATGGAGGCATTTGCGATCAGATGAAGTTGAAAGACTCGTAAAAAATGATAACACAGCCGATAACTGGGATGAAATACTGGTTACGGATCAGTTTGATACGAATCAGATCAAAAATACAAGGTTTTTCGGACTTGTCAGGATAGGATGCTTAAGGAATATAATTCTTCAGCATCACGACCTGAGAGTTCCTTCCGGAATTACTAACAGCCTCATAATCTCTTCTGATATAGGTGATGATGTTGCTATTCATAACGTTCATTACCTGGCTCACTATATTATCGGTGATCGCTGTATACTGTTTAATATTCAGGAAATGCATACAACTGATCATGCTAAATTCGGCAACGGAATTATAAAAGAAGGTGAGCCTGAGAATGTCAGGACATGGCTCGATCTTATGAATGAAACCGGCTGCCGCAGAGTTCTCCCTTTCGATGGTATGATCACAGCCGATGCCTACCTGTGGGCCAAATATATCGATGACCCTGCCCTGCAGGAGAATCTTAAAAAGATAACTCAAAACAGCATTGATAACCAGCGTGGTTATTATGGAACAACAGGTAATAATTGTGTGATTAAAAACTCTCTTATCCTGAAAGATGTCAAGATCAGTTCGTTCTGCTATATTAAGGGTGCAAACAAATTAAAAAATCTGACAATTAATTCTTCTGAAGAAGAGCCAACGCAAATCGGAGAAGGTGTCGAACTGGTAAACGGAATTATTGGTTACGGTTGTCACATCTTTTACGGATGTAAGGCTGTAAAATTCATCCTGGGGAATAATTCCAGCCTTAAATATGGCGCCAGGTTAATCAACTCATTTTTAGGAGATAATTCGACAATCTCATGTTGTGAAGTGCTTAATAATCTGATCTTTCCGGCACATGAGCAGCATCATAATAATTCTTTTCTGATTGCCTCGGTTGTTATGGGTCAGAGCAATATGGCAGCCGGAGCTACAATCGGGTCAAATCACAACAGCCGGGCTAATGACAATGAAATTCAGGCTGGCCGGGGATTCTGGCCAGGATTATGTACCAGCGTAAAGCATTCCTGCCGTTTCGCATCATTTGTATTGCTTGCTAAAGCCGATTATCCTGCCGAACTCGATATTCCATTACCTTTTTCACTGCTTAATAACAATGTTTCAAAGGATCAGCTTGAAGTAATGCCGGCATTCTGGTGGTTATACAACATGTACGCCCTGGCCCGCAATTCATGGAAATTCCAGAATCGTGACAAACGTGTACACAAAGATCAGAACATTGAGTTTGAGCCTTTTGCTCCTGATACTATTGAGGAGATATTCAGAGCACGCACCTTACTGGAAATATGGACTGCCAAAGCAAGTTTACGCAAGAAAGGGATATCACTTAAGGCAAAGAATGATGATGAACTTGCCAGCCTGGGACGTAAACTTTTCGCCGGAAAAGAGGAAGAAATCAATGGACTGGAGGTGTTGGGCGAAAACATGGAGAATACAAGGCGGAAAGTGATGATATTAAAACCATATAAAGCATACCATGCGTATGGTGATATTTTGCACTATTATGCCATGAAGAATCTTATGGAATACATGAGCTCAGATCCAAAGGCTACATTCTCAGTGATGTGCAGGGATCTGAAAAGTAAACGACTGAAGGGATGGGTTAACCTTGGCGGACAAATGATGCAGGAGGATGATGTGGATAAACTACGGTCCGATATTGGTTCAGGCAAATTAAAAACCTGGAAAGATATCCACAAGAGGTATGATGATCTCTGGGTTAAATATAAAGTTGACAAACAAAAACATGCAATGGCAACCCTCTGTGAATTATATGGGACTGAAAATCTCACAAAAGCAGACTGGAAGTCGGCACTGGAGAAAACAGTGAGCATTCAGAAATACGTTTGTGATCAGGTTTATAGTTCACGGAAAAAAGATTTTGACAACCCGTTCCGGCAGACTACTTTCAGAAACATGGATGAAATGAAAGCCGCATTCGGTACAGTTGATGAGAATAGCTTTATCGTCCAGGTACGGAAGGAAACTGAAGAATTTGAAATACTGGCAGAAAAAATAAAAAAGAGGTCTGCTATTTGAATTTGCCTTTGTGTTACTTTGTGTTGTACTTTGTGATACTTTGTGGTTAATGGATTTTAAGCCATTTGTTAATCATACCAAAATATAATTCCTCCGGCTGGATCATCCATGTCAAATCCTCCCGCTGGCTGGCCAGGTGGAAATACCTGTCAGGAACATAATTTGCCGGGTAGGAAATGAAGCGTGTCTGTCCATACACGTCTTCTAGCTCTTTCCAGGTCTCCTGAAATTCCTTCATGGCTTTTTTCACATCATCAGGACCTGCGTCCTGATGAACTTTATCTGTACTGTCACTCTCTTTCAGGGCAAGCAATAAATCAGGAATTGTGCTCTGAAGATTGTACAGTGCTATCGAGAGGCTCCAGTAATACCTGTTCCTTCTGGATTTATCATAGAGTTCAGTCAGCCTGCCTGATAATTCTTTATAACTATTTTTTTCAATCAGGACCCTGTCGAGGAGGTTCTTGTATTTCTTACTCCAGGTACCGGGAGAATTCAGATCAGGCAATTCAATCAGTTTGGACGTGTAATCGAATTGTATTTTTTCTCTTCCCTCGATGGGTGGCAACCAATGCTCGACCTGCGGCAAACTCTGTAAAGCATTATTATCCTCATCCATCTGGCTGCCTTGTCTGAAAAGTGCTTCGTACCATAAGACAGAACCTCTCCTAAGTTGATTATTAAGGTTGAGATAATCAGGGAAGGAAATTCCGAACTCTCTTTGGAGCCATGCGCTATCGTATTCTTCGAGTGTTCGTCCGTTCGGATTCCAGCTGTATTCTGCAGCTGCAATAAATCCGCGCCAGTAATTTTCCATGTGGGGAGATTTGTCATCCCATGCCGTACAGAGCATTCCCGTGATATTTTTTTCTGCAGCCAATTGAATAAAGCTTCTGATAGTAATGATACCCGATGATGCCATGCCCCTATCGCGTTCATCCTCCTGGAACAGCATTCCACCTTCAGTATTTGTAGCTGTAGCTACCATGGCTTTTAATCCGTGACTTTTGTACCAGTCGAGTGCAAGAACATTTCCCGGCTGCCTGGCCATTGAGTAATTCCAGCGCATATAAACACAGTTTTTGGGAAAATCTGTCAGCAGGTTATCGAGTTTGGAGGTGCCTTCCTTCCAGGCTTTTGTTGCCAAAGCTGATGTTAGTTCATCACTCCATGTGCTTTCATACACTCCTCCGTGTTTCAGTGGCATATCGTCCCAGAATATTGGAATCCGTCCATTTTCCTTTGCAAACTCGCAGACCCTTTTAAGCCAGTAGAGACTCAGGCTCAGCATACCTTCTTTATCCGCCATTGGCTTGCATCGCGGACACAATCCTATATTTCCTATCTCATCGCCGCCTATATGAAGATATTTTGATCCGGGTGTCGCATCGATGGCATCTCTGTACATATCAAAAAGAACCTGGTATGTGCCCTCATTCAACGGACAAAATGCCCATTTGTTCCATGGTAATTCGCGCAAACCGGCATATTCCTGGTGTTTAAGAATAAATGTAGCATGTCCGAGACCCTGAACAAGAGGTGTGATTTCAATATGTCTTTCCCTGGCGTAACGTGTTAATGCCGCCATTTCATCAATGCTGATCGATTGCGGAGCACCGACAAGCGGCTGGCGACGGTAACGCAGTTTGTCTTCGAATTCAATTACAACGGCATTGATCTTATAACGGGCCAGTCTGTCGATACTTTCATAATAATAATTCATATGATCGAGGTGGTGCTTAAGGTCAAAATGGACTGCCCGGTATGAGAGTACGGGATAGTCAGTAATTTTACACGAAGGAACCGGCTTATTGTAATCCCTGGCATCTTCAAGAAGCTGTTCGAGTGACTGGCAGCCATAAAATAAACCTGCTTCACCGTCTGAGATTACCTCTACCCTATCCTTGTAAATAGTCATTATATATCCTTCTTCTGAAGGAAGTGATGTGATCGTTTTATCCAGGACAAGAGTAAGTGTTCCTTTTTCTG
The DNA here is from genome assembly GCA_017882305.1 of Bacteroidales bacterium. GTDB lineage: Bacteria > Bacteroidota > Bacteroidia > Bacteroidales > VadinHA17 > LD21. Next base: position 5,371 of record JADGPU010000044.1, read on the forward strand.
TCAACTCACCGATCGTAAGCTGAGAAAGTAAATCTCCCATTACCGGTCGATTGAACTCTCCTTTTAAAATCAAGTGTTGAAGCATGCCGGGTTCAAGTCCGGGTCCATTCAGCAGGATAACACTTTGAGGCTGGGGAAGGATTACGAAGGGAGAAGGAAGTTTTTCAGCCAGTAAATCAACCCATGAACAAAATGAAATTAATATGCATATGGTAGATGAGAGAAGGATGCTTTTTTTCATATATGATATTTTGGTTTGTTTTTAAATTATTTTGTTGGTTCCGGGTCAACAAACTTCGATGACCATTCGGCATATTTTTTATCTTTCTGGCGATAGCTGATGTAGACTTGTCTGCAGAGGCTTTGCGAAGGCAGATGTCGTATTCGTAACCTGGGATGAGGCATGCCATATGAGCATTTAAGTGTTATAAAGTTAATAAAGCTTTAAACTCTGTACAAATAAAATTCATATAGTAATATCCTTAAAAAAGAGATATACTGAAAGTTTAACCAATATTATTAAAAGGATGAACGAGGGTAATAATTAACTTCATAAGTATTACGAAGGCGTATATTTTAATAATTTACCCTCGTTAATAATTTGGGTGTAATAATTGCCCATGATTAAAATACGAAGGTAAATATTATGTATTTTTACTCTCAAAATAAAAAATATGAATTATAATCCGGTAATACCCTATAATGACCTTCCTCTTCTGCCCCCAAAGGATGAACTGGAAACAAAAGCGGTATTGAGAAAGGTTATTTCAGCCAGCAGAGCTTTGTCCGGGCTAAAGGGAGCCATAACCAGCCTTCCAAATCCGGCTTTGTTTATTGATACGGTCAATTTACAGGAAGCACAGGCAAGTTCATCAATAGAGAATATTATTACTACACAAGATGAATTATTTAAATCTTCGATAGCTGAAAAAAAAATCGAAAATCCAGCCATGAAAGAGGTATTGCATTACAAAGAGGCATTATGGCATGGAGTGGAAGTACTTGGAAAAAAGCCTTTACTCACCACCAATTTATTTATAAAACTTGTACAGATCATTAAAGAGAACCAGGCAGGGATACGTAACGTTCCGGGAACAAAATTAACGAATCCTGCAACCGGGAAAGTCATATATACACCTCCTGCAGGGGAAGATATCATAAGAGAAAAACTAAAAAACCTTGAAGATTATATTCATGCAAATGACAACATTGACCCGCTGATTAAGATGTCAGTAATTCATTACCAGTTTGAGGCCATTCATCCATTTTTTGACGGAAATGGCAGAACTGGAAGAATTATTCTGCTATTATATATGATACTTACGGGATTATTAAACTTACCGGCACTTTATATAAGTAAATTCATTCATGCTAATAAAAACAACTATTACCTAAGGTTACGGGCAGTGACAGAAAAAAATGACTGGGAGGGATGGATACTGTTTATGCTGGATATGATTGAAAAGACTGCACTAGAAGATAGCAACCGGATTTCAAAAACAGTGCAATTAATGCGTGAAATGGGTGCTGAAATATCTGTAAGATTTTCAAAGATGTACTCTAAAGACCTGATGGAAGAGATATTCAAATTGCCATACACCAAACGAAGTCGCCTGACTTCAGCCGGACTGGGGAACTTAAAAACAACAGGTAATTATTTAATTGAACTGGAAAAGGCAGGGTTCCTGAAAAGTGAAAAAGTAGGCAAAGAAAAACTATATCTGAATTACAGGCTATTAGAACTTTTAAGATCAGGATTCCATGATAAATACAATTGAAGTATCAACATTATGTGTTTCTAAAATTTCATTATTTGAGTTGATGTCAAAATAGACATCTATTTCCTCCTTGAAAGTGGATTCAATTTCACCCTTCAAATTTTCAACAAACTCTGTCACCCATCCATAGTGTTTATTGTCTTTATGGCGGTAGCTGATGAAGATGTCGTATTCGTAACGTGGAATGAGACTGGCCATAATTCATATTCATTACGTTAAAGTTATGAAAGACAATAACACTAGTCAAATAAAAAACCATTTCCCCTGGAATAACTTAAATGAATGAAACTAACTCAACTGTTTTTTTGATTAATGATTCTCAATCTACTCAAAGATCAATCATTACTTTCATAGTTTTATCACCTTGCTGCTCAATGAACTTATAAGCATCCGTGAAATTCTCAAATGGGAAAGATTTAGTAAGAAGAGGGGCTGTAATAATTTTACCGGATGAAATCATTTCGGCAGCTTGTTCATAATCCTCATGACGATACATCATAGAACCATAGACATTCAGCTCATGCTCTCCTAAATAAAACATGTTTACTATAGGGTTCCTGGAGTAGACTCCGAGAATTATTAACTCTCCTCCTTTTTCCATATGCTTCATAAGTACATCCAATGATATCTGAACCCCTGCAGCTTCAAATCCAACCTGAAATCCTTCATCCCCAAAAAAGGATCTGACACCTTCTTCAAAGGAGGTTTTAGTTATATTCAATGTGGCTTCGATCCCGCATTGTCTGGCTATATCAAGACGATAGTCACTCACATCTGTTATAAGTATTTTCCGGGCTCCTCTCACTTTTGCAAATTGAGCCACCAGGTTTCCGATAGTACCGGCACCGGATACCACCACGTTTTTTCCTTTCAGGTCTGAAGCACGACCCGTGGAATGAGCGCCTACAGCTGCGGGCTCAACTATTGCTCCCTGTTCAAAGGTCATACTGTCAGGGAGTACCACAAGTCTGTCTTCAGATATAACAAAAAGATCCTGAGCAACCCCGGGAGCCTGAAAACCCTGAACTTTCAATTTCTGACATGCATTATACTGTCCTCTTTTGCACGGCCCGCATTCACCACATACAAGCTGGGGCCTTCCTGTTGCTTTCATACCTGGTAATGCTTTAACAACAGATTTTCCAACTTTTTCTACAATGGCTGAATATTCGTGCCCCTGAACAACAGGATATGGTGTTGCAGGATGTTTACCATGATAGACATGAACGTCAGAACCACAGATACCTATTTTTTTTATTCTGAGTAAGACTTCGTTCCCAAGTAATTGTCCCGGCTCCTGTACTTCCCGGTGCTCTATTACTCCGGGAGACAACATGATTGCTTGCCTCATAATATTTGCTTTTATTTTAATCTTGTTACAATAATGTCAAAATCATTCTTAAACACAACTAACCGATTAAAAGTTGGAGATTCTGAGCGAAACGAAGTGAAGCGAAGAATCTCCTTCTAATTTCATAAACTATCCGTTTAGTACTAATTTTTAATCAACAATCTGGTTCAGGGTCCTGATTGTTTCATCAATTCCATATTTACGGATACTATTAATGATGGGTAGATAAGTATCGACAAAACGTTGTGAGTGAACCAGATCACCGAACACTGCCTCAATTTTCAGAAAAGCAAGCGGGTCATCAATGATAGACGCTATTGCATTATCTCGTAAAACAACACGCATCTTATCCTCTATATCATAATTATGACCCTGAGTACCCGCCAGTTCCAGATAGCGGCACCATGCAGCTACTACAACAACACTCCGTTTAATCTCACCACCTGCTTCCAACTGTTCTTTTATAGTAGGCAATAAAAACTTGGGTATTTTAGCTGAACTTTCCAGACAAATTCTGGAAAGCTGATCTTTAATATTCGGATTTCCGAATCTTTGAATCAGGCTGTTTTTGTAATCTTCTATATTGATCCCTTCAACTTCCCCCAAAACAGGCGTTACTTCAATATCCATGAATTCACGAAGGAAAGAGCTGAAAAGTGGAATTCTGACCGTCTCATCAATAGTATTACAGCCATGAAGTGAACCTGAAAACCCCAGCAAAGAATGTCCGGCGTTAAGCAATCTTATTTTCATTTTTTCATATGGACCCACATCCGGAACAAGCTGAGCTCCTATTGATTCCAGATCCGGCCTTCCGTGCGAATAACTATCTTCTATAACCCACTGAATAAAAGGCTCAGATACTACAGGCCATGCATCTTCAATACCATAGACAGATCTTAGATTATCAATATCTGCTTGTGTGGTTACCGGGGTAATTCTATCAACCATAGAATCAGGAAATGTTACCTGTCTTTCAATCCAGTCGATCAATCCTAGCTCTGCTTCTTTTACATAGGATAAAAGCATTTTTTTCAATACATGACCATTTTTCTGGATGTTATCACACGACTGAATGGTTAATCCCGCAATGCCTCTGTCTTTTCGGCGTTTCAGCGCCTTCGTCAGGTATCCAAACACCGTTTTTGGGTTTTCCGGATTTTTCAGGTCCGTTTGAATTGCAGGTTCCGTAATCTGAAATTCACCTGTAGCTGCATCAAAATTATAACCTCCTTCTGTAATTGTAAGCGTAATAATTTTAATATCAGGAGCCGCCATCTTTTCAATAACGGCTTCGGGGTTATCAGGAGCAAAAAGACACTCGATGATTGAACCGATAACCCTGGCATTTAAAGTGCCGTCTGATTCAGTGATCATTAATGTATACAAACAATCCTGGTTCACCAGAGTATCAAATATCTTACGGTCAGAATCCAGTAATGCGACACCACAAATTCCCCAGTCAGTCGCACCGTGACGCTCAAGAAATCTATCGATATAAAAAGCTTCATGTGACCTGTGAAACCCTCCTATACCTATATGTACAATACCGGATTTTATTTTTGATCGGTCATAGGCAGGGATTAGCACATCTTTTGGAAGAAGTGTGAGGTTTTTTGCATTTAGTTTTATTATCTCCTTCATAAACAATTAATTGCTATTTGCCTGAAAGCGTTGCAATAATACAGCGAAGATGATAATCAGCCCTTTAATAACCTGCTGTGAATAAGCCGGAATATTAATCAGGTTCATTATATTACCAATCATCCCCAGGATCATAACACCCAGAAGTGTGTTAATGGCAGTTCCTTTCCCGCCGCTTAATCTCGCACCACCTATCACCACGGCAGCGATTACATCCAATTCCATTCCGACGCCCATAACAGGAGAACCAACTGCTGTTCTTGCAGTTGTTATGATACCGGCAACAGCTGACAAACCACCTGCAATAGCATATACACTAAATTTATATGCTGATACTTTTATTCCCGATAATCGAACAGCTTCTTCGTTGCTTCCTATGGCTATTATAATACGTCCAAAAATATTGTACTTCAACAAAACAGCTGTGATGACAAATACTAAAAACAGTATCAATGCAGGATTTGGAATACCTAATGAATTACCACTGCCAAAATCCGTTAAAGCAGAAGCATTTTCATTAACTAAGACGGGAGCTCCTTTTGAAATAATGAAACCAAGTCCTCTTACTATAGACATAATTGCCAGTGTCGCAATAAAAGGAGCCAGCTTATGAATTGAAACCAGATAACCTGATACACTTCCTACCATGAGTCCGCAGACCAGCGAAGTTATTATTACCAGAGGCAAAGGCATTGATTGAGTAAATAATGCGCACAATACACCGACCATTGCGACAATTGAACCCACAGAAAGATCTATCCCTCCTGTAAGGATCACTAGTAACATACCCATGCTGATGATACCGACCGGTGTAACCTGTCTTACCAGGTTAAATAAATTGTTGGTGGTGAAAAATACGTCTGATACAATTGCCGAAACGACGAGCATAACCAGAAAAATAAAAACTGTATTATACTTTATGACAAATTGTAAATATCTTCTTAATCTGATTTTTGTATCCATTTTTCTATATTGTTAATTGGCACCTATAGACATACGCAATATATCCTCTTCCGAGAATTCATTTTTTGCCAGTTCACCCTGAATTTGTCCTTTCCTCATCACAAGAATCCGATCGCAGGTACCCATTAACTCTGCAGTTTCGGAAGAAATCACAATTATTGCCACTCCTTTATCTGAAAGTTCATTAATAAGATTATAAATCTCAACCTTTGCCCCCACATCGACACCGCGTGTAGGTTCATCTATAATTAAAACTTTGCAATTGCGGTTGAGCCATTTTGCAAGTGAGACTTTTTGCTGATTCCCGCCGCTTAAATAACCGACTTCCTGGTTTTCATTTTCTGTTTTAATGGCCAGTTTCCTGATAAGTTCAATTGCATTATTACTCTCCTTTTTTGCTTTGATAAAGCCAAAATGATAAGAGACTCCTCTAAAATCCGTTAAGCTTATGTTAATTTTTATACTCAATGAAAGAATTACTCCATGTTGTTTTCTATCTTCCGGTACCATGCCGATTCCTTTACTCACTGCCTCTCGCGGAGACCTGATTTGAAGTTCTTTCCCTGACAAATATATTTTTCCTTTTTCCCGCTTATCAGCAGCAAATACGGCTCTTGCTGTTTCAGTGCGACCACTACCAACCAAACCGGCAATACCGACTATCTCCCCTGCTTTTAAGCCAAAAGAAACACCTCTTACTTTATCTGCCTGATAAATGTCAACTACTCTAAGTACTTCTTCTCCTATAATTGAATTGCGGACAGGGTACATCGCTTCCAGCGATCTCCCTAACATCAATCTGATTATTGAATCCCGATCGGTTTCAGATACATGCAAACTTTCGCTGGAGGTTCCGTCTTTTAGAACAGTTACCCGGTCAGCAATCTGAAAAATTTCACTCAGGTGATGTGAAATATAAATGATAGCAACACCTTCTTTTTTAAGCCTGTCCAATGTATCGAATAGCTTTTGAATCTCCTGAGGTCCCAGCACAGCAGAAGGCTCGTCAAGGATCAGTATTCTTACATGCTCGGATAATGCTTTTGAAATTTCCACAATCTGCTGTTGTGCAATGCTAAGGTCGCCTGCTTTTGATGAAGGATTTATGCTGAAGCCGATACTGTTTATTAGTATTTCTGCTTCCTTCTGCAACTTGCCCTGCTTCATCCAGAAACCGGTTCTGCCCAACTGATTCAGAAATACATTTTCGGCTACTGATAATTCCGGAACAAGCGAAAACTCCTGGTATATGATCCCAATGCCCAGTTTCTTACTATCATGAGTATTTTTAATATTGACTTCAGTATCATCAATAAATATCTGACCATTATCTTTTGTATAGGCACCTGAAAGTATTTTCATTAACGTGGATTTACCCGCTCCATTCTCGCCTACAAGTGCATGGATCTCGCCAGGCATAACCTTGAATGTGACATTCTTTAATGCTGAAATCCCGCCAAATGACTTTGAAATATTTCTTAATTCCACTCTGTTCACCATACCGGCACAAAAATCAATATATTTTCAATCCTCAATAATTTAAGATCAAATTTAATAAGTCCGGAAGGGATTGTTACACAGAACTTCCTGGTTAGAAAATAGCTTTCGGGTCATAATAATTATCCACGTTATCTTTTGTAATTAAAACAGCAGGAGTATAGATCAATTTGTCAATTTGTTTTTGGCCGTTCAGGTATTTAACTACAGCCTCAACTACTAATCTTGCTAATTCCCTCGGACTATTAAGGGCAGTAGCACCAAATTTTCCCTCTTTTATCAATTCATATGCTTCTTTTTGTCCGTCAAAACCAACCACAGTGATTTTTTCTGCTTTCCCCGATTCATTAATTGTTTTCAGGGCCCCCATTCCCATTGCGTCATTCTCAGCTACAAGCAAATTAATATCAGGGTTTGCTACCAATATATCTTCCATAGCTTTTAAACCTCCGTTATTGGTCCAGTTGCCCCAACCCTGTGATACAATTGTCAGGTCAACATTGCCCTGGGTCATTAATTGCATTTCTGAAAAACCACGTATGAATCCAAGTCGTTTTTCTTTTCCGACAGGGTTGCCCTGACTTCCACTGATCAGGGCTGCTTTTATTCTTGTTTTCCCAAATTTACTCACAATCCATCCTCCTATCAATTCACCGTTACCCATGTTGTTTGCCTGAACTGAAGTAATATAATTTGCAGTCGGATCTATAAAGCTGTCAACAATAAATACCGGGATTCCTGATTTGACGGCAGCATTTACTGCCGGAACCAAAGCTTTATGATCAAGCGGGTTCAGAATTAACACATTTACACCGGCTGCAATCAGATCTTCCATAGAGGTTATTTGTTTGATAATATCGTCCTGCCCATCTGCAGAAACGAATTTCATACCAAATCCCTCTGTATATTCTTTAATAAATTGCGAAAGTACAACATAGAAAGGTGCATTAAGCGACGGTGTACAATATCCGATTTTGATCTTTGTCAGATCTATCTTATTTTTTACAGCGGTAGTATCGCTTCTGATATTTCCTGGTTTTTCTGTTTGAGGTTTTGGATTGCAACCCATCAGACTAAAGAGAATGAAACCGATGTAAGACAAAACAAAACATCGACTTCTAAAAGTGACTACTACTTTTTTTATGTGTTGTTTATTCATCTCAGTCATTTTAAGAATTCCATACAATCATACTGCTTTGAGTTTGATATTTAGAAAACAAAATAATACTTTTGATTGAATAAAGCAGCAAACTTTAAAAAGTAATTTCATGGATACAAACTCACAAACGATGAGTCCTCCTGTTGCAGGCAGGGTGACATCAATAGATTTCTTTCGCGGTTTTACTATGTTCCTTTTAGCTGGTGAGGCTACCGAATTATATGGTCAGCTGGAGAAATCACATGTTGGTATCATACAGTTTCTTGGTATTCAGCTCAGTCACCATGAATGGCATGGATTACATTTCTGGGATCTTATTCAGCCTTTTTTTATGTTTATTGTTGGTGTCGCGATTCCTTTTGCAGTAGCCAACAGGTTAAAAAAGGGAGATAGTATTCAAACTATTACTAAACATGCAATTAAGCGTTCATGTCTGTTATTATTCCTTGGGTGGGCTCTCTATTTTGCTGATGCAGGGAAACTAGTCTTTCGCTTTCAGAATGTTCTGGCACAACTTTCAGTTACGTATCTTATTGCATTCCTGATAAGAAACAAAAGCTTCAAATTTCAATTAATCTTCACCTTTGTTATTCTATTATTGATAGACCTGGCATATCGCTTTTTCCCAGTTGATGGATTTAATCACCCATGGGTGAACTTTGAGAATCTTGGAGCCTGGTTCAATAATAAGATTGAGGGAGTTGACAAGGCAAGTGAATGGGCAACCTTAAATTTTGTTTCAACTACAGCACATACGGTATGGGGAGTCCTGTGCGGAAAGCTTCTTATGAGTGATAAACCGGCGGCAAAAAAAATTCAGATATTACTGGTTGCCGGAGTATCAGCATTAATAATAGGATATTCACTTGATATCTTAAATGTAACCCCAATTATTAAGAAGATTGCAACATCGTCATTTGTGTTTGCAAGCGGAGGGTGGGCAATTCTTGCTCTTTGTTTCTCTTACTGGCTGATTGATGTTAAGAAACAATTCATTGCCGGATCGAGGATGTTTATAATCGTCGGAATGAACAGTATCTTCATTTATCTCTTCTTTTCAATTGGCGGAGCCGGTCTGATTCACAGAATTGTCGCCCCTTTCAGCAGTTTATTGTTTTCATGGGGAGGAGAAAAGACAGTTGATATAATCACCAGTCTTGGTATCTGGGCCGCCATGTGGTATATGTGTTACTGGCTCTATAAGAACAAGGTATTCATAAAAATATAAGATTTCCGCGTAGATCTGTGAGATCTGCGGGAAAAGGAAACAAAGATTTCCCGCAGATAACGCAGATTAGCGCAAATTTTATATCATTTCTTCTTTGGTGCCTTTATCTCTCCGCCAGGCGAACTAAATACAAATTCAGTTACTTCACCCTTATCGTTTGTGGTAAATTCTATTGAATACCCTTCCATGTATTTAATTGCAAATTTGCCCTTGGAAACGGGGGCCAATTCCATTTCCGGTTGTCCGGGAATATTCAGATACAGTGTCTTTCCATCTTTAAGTGTTACCTGAACTACAGTTCCGTTATAGTCATATTCACCTGTAAACTTTTGAAGTGTTTCCGCCGGAACCTCTGCAATTACGGGAGCTTTTGCCTTGACAGGCAGTTTAGATTTTACATAATCCGCCTGTTCAGTCATGCCTTTAGATTGCTTGCTCGCAGCAATACCGTTTAAAATCATACCATTGAAATAGGCATCGGTCTGCTGACGATACTGTTTTGGAACCGTGTCGCGAAAACTCACAATTATATCAATACCCTTATTGAAATTGGCCGGGTTTTTTGTTCGTTTCAGAAAGTTGGCAAAAGGCTGAAGTATCATAAACTTCTCATTCCCGAATGGCAGATTATCAAATCGGGCAGCAAGTGAATCAAAATCATTTTCACTGGAGTATGTGTACAATATATTAGTTACTGCATCAGCAAGTTCGCCTTTGACATGCTGGTGTGAAATAGAACTGGCTTTATCCAGGGCTGCTGCAGTATCAATTGCTCCCAGTGCAACCAGGGCACTTCCCGCGATTGAATAAGATGAATCATTTATTGATTTAAGGAATAATGGTTTATATGCTTCCTTCTTATATCTTCCCAGGGCTCCAATAGCACTAGCTCTTACCCGCGATATCGGATCGTTCTCTGCCATATCAGACAAAAGGGGTTCAACCGACTTCTTCACTGAGTCATTCTGCAGATTTAATTTCTGCAATGTATATGAGCGTAATCCATGATACCGGTCCTTCAATGCAGTTTTTAAAAAGTCCAGAGCATTGTGATCATCACTCTGGTTCCTGGCTGCAAAATCAATGGCTTCTCTCCTGTCCAGATACAATCCGGCATTTTTGTATTGAAATATATAATTATCAAGAGTTTTATGCTCTGTCTTATCGCACAGAATTATTTTATCACCGTCGACATTTATCAGATCTGGTTTGGTAACAGTGTGGAAGACAAAAGTATCAGCCTGATGATCCGCCCAGACTTTATAACGCTTTTTATCCGTACCCTGATATACATCAATTGCGATTGGCAGTTTAAATATCTTTCCGGATTGAGTTTGCTTTATAAACACTTTAGCGGTTTTACCGGATGCATCATAATCATAATTAATGTCAAGTTTTGGATGACCACTACCATAATACCATTGGTTCCAGAACCAGTTAAGGTCCTGACCTGTAACATCTTCAAAGGCAAGACGCAGGTCCTGGGCTTCAGCTGAATTAAATTTTCTTGTTCGGAGATACAGGTTAAGTGATTTGAAGAAAGCACTGTCGCCGACACAATTCCTGAGCATGTTCAGAATACGGCCTCCTTTCTGATAGCTCACGAGATCGAACACATCCTCGCGGTCATTGTAATAGAGGCGAACCAGATCCTTCTTGTCATTGCCACCCCGTAAATAATTGAGCATACTGTTAAAACTATGTTCATCGCCGGCATCCTTACCGTGTTTATGCTCTTCCCAAAGCATTTCACTAAAATCTGCAAATGATTCGTTCAATGTTATATTACTCCAGCTTTCGCATGTAACATAATCCCCGAACCATTGATGAAAGAGTTCATGGGCAATTATATCTTCCCATCTGTTCTCATCAACCAACTGCCTTGCATCCTGTTGTGCAGATTCATGGTGCAATGTGGCTGTAGTATTTTCCATAGCTCCGCTTGTATAATCTCTTGCAACAATTTGGGAATATTTGGGCCAGGGATAATCCACACCTGTTATCCGCGAATAGAAACTAATCATCTCAGGAGTAAGACCAAAGATCTTCCTGGCAACCGGAGCATATTCTTTTTCAACATAATAACTCACTTCCTTGCCTTTATAGCTGTCTTTTACAATAGAGTATTCTCCCACAGCCATCATCATAAGGTAAGGTGCATGAGGCAGATTCATCCTCCAGGTATCGGTGCGCGTTCCGTTTTTATTTTTCCTGTGGCTCACCAATATACCATTTGACAGCGTCTGGTATTTATCAGGAACTGTCATGCTTATCTCATCCGTTTGTCTTTGATTAGGTTTATCTATAGTGGGCAACCACCCTGAGTTAGATTCAGTTTCCCCCTGTGTCCATATTTGTGTCGGCTTCTTTTTATCTTTACCGAGAGGATTAATAAAGAAGAGGCCTTTCCCTCCTGATATTACCGCACTTCCTTTCCTCTTTATATTGTTGGGTTTAGCTGTGTAATTAATAAAAACCGTATAATTTTCACCCGCGCTGTATGTTTTATCAAGAGTGATATGAAGGTTTATGCTGTCATAACGATACTTCAAAGGGATATTCTTGCCGGCCTTAATTAAGGACACTTCATTAATATCCATGGATTTAGCATCGAGGTTTAATGAATCCGTAGGGTAAAAATGAGGATGAAGGGTAATCCATGCTTTACCATACATCCACGATTTGGAAAAATCGAAACTGACTTCGAGTTTTGTATTAACCAGGTCATTAATTTTTGTAGCGCTGGCCCGATAGATGCTTTTCCAGCTTTCTGATTTAACAGAATCCGGCTTTTGAGCATAGGATACAAATGTACAGAGGAGAAATGCTCCTATAAGAATGTTTTTCATATTTATAATTTTATAATGTTTAGAGCCCGCTGATTATACGTGCTTTAATAGACTCATATTCTGAATCTGTAATAAGTTTATTTTCAAGCATTTGTTTTGCCTGTTGTAATTTTGAAGCAGCATCTTCCGAAGCATTTCCTGTTTGCTGACTTCCCACATTTGTACCAATAGTAACTCCACCTGATTTTGCTCTTAATTCTTCAAGCTCCCGTATACGTCTTTTTTCCCGCCACGATTGATCCTGAGCCTGAGCCAGACGATAAATCTGTTCAGCCTGCTCTTTTCTGAAACCCGATAAAACTAATACCTGGTTTGAATCTTTAGAAATTGCTAAGTCAGTAGAACCAAATATTTTCATAAATATGTCGGCTCCAAAGATCCCCACTTTTATTTTGGCATCTCCGAGGTCCTGCCACCGGAAATCAGTCATATCAAATCCACCCAGTAATCCTCTTTTAATTTTAATAAATCGTCCTGAAGTTGCAGCAATAAGAATCCGCCTTCCAGTTAATGCAAACAGTCTTCGTTGAACTGCCCATGCTTCAAGTGTTTCTCCGGCGACGAGAACTGAATTAAGGTATTCAAGTGCTTTATTTAAACGGAGATCTTCAGATAAATTGTCATTAGGTGCCATAGTAACCAGGGATTAATTGAAATGATACAATTTATTGTCAAAAGTAAATTAAATGTTCAGAAATAAGTGTTAAATGTTTGACAATTTAGGAAATCCGGATTAAACATCCTGATTACAAAAACATTATAGATTCCCAATTGTTTGTTAACTAAATAGTTTAATAGCAAAATAAATTTCTTATGTCAATTCATATTTACACTTCTCAGGTAAAAGATCTAGTGATTGTTCTTTATTAACTTACCAAAACTAAATAAAAAAAGATGAAAAAATTAATTTATCTGTTTTTGCTCATTATGCCAGGTGTTTTAAAAATAAGTGCACAAGAGGCCAACAAAGCTCCGGAATATAAAGTTCCGGCCGCTTACCATTTTGATTATAAAGTGGTATATGAAATCAGCAGAGAGGAGAATAAAACTCCTGAAACAATGAGCTATTATTTCACTAAAGATGGTAATTATATGAGCATGGAGCCTCAGGATAGTCAGAAAGATAAGGATATGAACTTTATGATCTCTACTAAAGAGGGTCTGATGATTACTTTTGGTGAAGAACCTGTTCCAAAAAGTCCGGACAAGAACCGTAAAGTTTTAAAGGTGATCGACATGCACAGTATGATGAAAGGTACTGCAGAGAGTATAGCTGCCCTTGCCAAAGACATACCAAAAAAAGACAAGACTGAGGCTGAAAAGAAGAAACCAAATGAACTTGATAACTTTGTCAAGACGGGTAAAACAAAACAAGTTTTTGGGTACACCGCAGAAGAATATTCCAAGCATTTCACCAAAGATGAAAATGGAAAACAGCGTTCCGGTACTATGAGTGTCTGGTATGCAAAAGTAGATTTCGATCCGGAAATGATGTTTGGTATGGGAATGGGAAATCCGTCGGCAGGCAAGTCACAATCCAATATGAATCAATCGCATCCTAACAACATGCTTGAGTTGGGTATGACACAGAAAAACTACCTTCTGATTGAAATGGATGTTGCAGAAACGGGAGGGAAGAGCGGAACAGGAATGAAAGTAGTCGGTATTGAAAAAACCAACTTAAGTAAAAGCACTGAAGGGTACTATATTAAGAATTATGCTGGCATGAGCGCAAAAGAAATGATGCAGAAGGAAAGTCAAGAAAAATAGGATAGAGTCATGCCAGGCATGACCCTATCTGGTTCAAATCGTTAGATTTGTCCTGTTCCTTGTTTGTTTTTTTGTATCAATTTTTGCAATTTACGACGTTGTTTCCTGATATTTCGGGTATAATTCACAGTATACATCACTGGAATTAAAACCAGTGTCAAGAATGTAGCAAAGCTTAATCCGAAAATTATTGTCCACGAAAGAGGACCGAAGAACATTACATTATCTCCACCAAAATGCAGATGCGGATTTAAACTAGTCAGCAATGTGCCAAAATTTATATTCATCCCGATCGCTAATGGAATCAGCCCCAGTATTGTTGCTGTTGCCGTAAGAACAACAGGTGTGATACGCGTCAATCCGGCCTGGATGATTGCATTTCGCGTTTTTACTCCCTGCTCTTTTAGTTTATCGGTAAACTCTACAATCAGTATCCCGTTCCTTACAACAATACCGGCCAGTGCCACAATTCCCATACCTGTCATAATAATTGATATTGTCATACCAAAGATCATGTAACCCAATAACACTCCAATAAGGCTGAATACGACTTCCGACACGATAATCAGAGCTTTAGACATCGAGTTAAATTGTGTAATAAGTATAAACATAATGAGGAACAAACAGAGAATCATAGCTTTTGAAAGGAATACCATCGATTCCGCCTGATCCTCCTGTTCACCTGTGAGGCGGATATCAACCTCCGATGGTTTTGTAAACTGAGGGATCACTTTACGAAGCTGAGCGTTAATCAGGTTTGCATTGTATCCACCCAATACGTTAGATGAGATTGTAATTACGCGTTTCAGATTAAGCCGGTTTATCTGTCCGTAACTGTTCACATAATCGACATGGGCAACGACTGAAAGAGGGATCTGACGTATTGTTCCCGAATTCATATCCCGATAAGTAATTGTAAGATTGAGTAATTGCTCCAGGTCTTTACGTTGATATTCCTCAAAACGAAGCATTATTGAGTATTGGTCCTCTCCTTCCCGGTATTTGGATACCTCTTTTCCCAGCTGTCCGGTTCGGATAGCGTCACCAACAACTGCTGCAGTAATACCTTCAGAATTGGCCCTTTCACGGTCAAGAACGATTAGTAACTCCGGTTTAGTGGAAGCAAAGTCAGATTTTAATTCCTCTATACCTCCAATCTGCAATGAATCAACAAATCGTTTAAAATTATCAGCAGTCGAAGTGAGTTGTACCAAATCTTCCCCGTAGATTTCAATATTAACTGGTTTCCCCGTAGGAGGTCCCATTTTTATTTTATCAACAACTATTTCAGCACCCGGGATATCTTTCAAGGCCTCACGCATCTTATTCATATAGACACTTGTACTTTGTCCGTGTCTGTACTTATACTCGACAAAATTAACTGCTATCTTAGCCAGATTAGATGATTTGCTGGAATTATCAAAATTGTTATCTGAGGCAAGAAATGCAACATTTGTAACAACAGATTCCACAATAGGATTTTTTTCTCCCAGGACGCTCATGATCCGATATTCAGCAATCCTGGCAACAGAATCCGTTACCTCAATTTGTGTGCCTATAGGCATTTTAATAAATGTATTAATTGTATTCGGTTCATTATCGGGGAAGAAAACCACTTTAGGTTTTACAATGTTATTTAAGACCATTGTAAACACGAAGAGTGCGATCATACCGCTGAGAATATATGCCGGCCTCTTCCCCTTTAAAACCCATTTTAGTGTATTCTCGTATTTTTTCATCATCGCCGGAATAAAATGCGACTGAAATCTTCTCAATACCTTATAGCCGAATAGTTCATGTCCAAGGAATGAAATTGCAATGAATATTGTCAAATTACCAATTCCTCTTGCTCCCAACAGATAAAATGGTAATGATATCAATGCTATTATAGCAGTAGTCTTGTACACATTACGCTTGTTAACAGGCGCGTCCTCATCATCAAGCTTCATGAAATCGACTGCAAATACCGGATTAAAAATATATGCTACTATTAAAGAAGCGAAAAGGGTGATAATAAGGGTTATAGGGATAAATACCATAAACTCACCAACTATCCCTGGCCAGAAAGCGAGAGGGAAGAATGGAGCCAGTGTTGTAAGCGTACCAGAAAGTATCGGAACAAAAACTTCTCCCGCCGCGAATTTTGCAGAAGAGGTGATATCCATTTTAGTTTTCCTGTGAATACGGTGTGTATTCTCAATAACTACTATGGCATCGTCGACGACTATTCCAAGAGCAAAAATAAATGCAAACATCACCAGCATATTCATAGTGAACCCAATCCATGGAAGAAAGATGAATGCAATAGCCATAGATAAAGGGACCGAAAAAGCAACAAAAAGGGCATTTACCAGACCCATGAAGAACATAAGAACGATAGTAACAAAAATGAATCCGAGTATTATGGTATTATTAAGCTCATTTACTGTATTCCTGGTATTCCTCGACTGGTCACCGGTAACTTTAACAATGAGGTTTGACGGGAGCTTGGTCTTCTGCATGTCGGCAACGATCGCTTTGATCTTATCTGATGCATCAAGAAGATTCTGACCACTTTTCTTTATCACATTCAGTGTAACTACGTTTTTCCTGTCATAGCGTGCAAAATTTTCAGGTTGATGAAAACCATCACGCAGGGTGGCAATATCTCTGAGTTTAATAATAGCTCCGCTACTGGTACTTAATATTATATTCTTTATCTCATCGATATTTGTCACTTCACCAACAACCCTGATTGAACGACTCATTTGCTGGAGATCTATATTGCCTCCAGACACTGTCATATTATTAAGACTGATTGCCTGCTCTATATCTCTGAATGTAAGACTTGCAGCCTTCATCTTATACATATCAACATCAACCTGGATTTCCCTGGTGAGAGCACCTCCTATTTCAACACGGGTAATTTCCTTAAGACTTTCAATCCTGTCCTGCATATCATCAGCATATTTCTTCAGACGGTCAAGGGGTATATCCCCTGAAAGATTGATATATTGAATAGGGATTTCCGAGAGATCGATCTCCATTACTGAGGGTTCAATAAAAGAGGGATCAGTAGGTAAATCCTTTTTAGTCTTATCGACGGCGTCATTTACTTTTTGTTTCGCGTCTTTGATCTCAATTCCGGTGTTAAACTCAACGATAATTGCAGAAAAATCCTGCACAGAACGGGAAGTGATCTTTTTGACACCGCTCATCGATTTCAGATTCTTCTCCAATGGTCGTGTTACCAGATTCTCCATATCTGAAGGTGATGTACCGGGATAAATTGTGTTAATATTTATCATTGGGATCACAATCTCGGGGATCTGTTCTTTAGGGATTGTGTAATAGTTAATTAAACCAAATACTGCTATAATAAATACCAGAACATAAACACTGATCTTGTTGTCAATTGCCCAGCTGGTAGCGAAAAATTCTTTATACTTTTTTTCCATGTAAATATTTTTATTCTCTAATAAATTCAATATCAGAATAATAATTAAAATCTAACATATTCTCCATCTAACAGCTCCTGATACCCGACAGATATAACTTTATCGCCAACTTCTAAACCCTTTACAATTTCAGCAACCCCGTTATAGCTGTTTCCGATAACTACTGGCTGTTTGATTGCAAAATTGTATTTATCTTTTGAACGTACAATATAAACATAACTGCCTGCCTGGTCTGTCTGAATCACATTCATTGGAACATTAATAGCTTTGTCGGTATGGTAGTCGTTTATCTGAATAATTGCTATCATATTAGCTTTCAAATCGTTAATACCATCCAATATTTTGGTTTCAATAATGAATGTTCGATTTACAGGGTTGATGTACTTGCTTACAAAATCAACCTTTGTTTCTATTGTTTTATTAATATCTGGAAAAAGGACAACTAGCTTATCTCCAATTTGAACCTTGGAAGAATATGCTTCCGATACTTCAGCGCTCACTTTCAGATTTTTGAATGCAACGACTCTGTAGGCTGCCAGACGGGGATCAGGGGAAACCATTCCTCCAACTTTTATGTTACATTCTTCAATAGTACCATCTATTGGAGATTTGATTTTAAATTTATCAACCTGCTGTTTTAAGGATGAAATCTGCTTTTCGAGTGACTCTTTATTTGTCTTTGATTGCAGGTATTGAACCTCGCTTCCGATTTTCTGATCCCAAAGACGTTTTTGCTTATCGAACAGATCAGAAGCAAATTTGAATTGGGTTTCAAGACTTTGCATCTGGCTGCGATACTGCTTATCATCAATCTGAGCTAGTACCTGACCTTTAACAACTTTCTGTCCGACATCAGCGAATTTTAAAGAAACCGTACCCGGTGCTTCTGCAAAAACCGCTGCATTATGATCGCCATCAAGTTTACCCTGCACCCGGATATAATGATCAAATGTATTGCTGCTGACAGCCTTCAAACCAACAAATTTGAATTTTTCCGGATTCAGAGAATCCTTTTTTTCTTTACTGAGTTCAGTCTCGAGTGTTTTGATTTTATCACTTATGACAGTCTGCTCTTGTTTCAATTTTGAGAGTTGTGCCTGCTTGTTACTGCTGCACGAAAACATAATAAATAAAACTACTGTTCCTGCTATACTTAATTTAATCGTTTTCATATCTGATCTGATTTGTTTTATTATTCGGATTACTAAATTATATAATTATTTACTGCCGGTTAAAATACGATCGAGCTTTGCTTTGGCATTCAAAAGCGAAAGAACCGAGGTATAGTAGTTAGATTCGGCCGTCAAAAACTGATTCTGGTTTTGTGTAAGCTCAAAGCTTGATGATACTCCCTCTTTGTATTTAATCACTGTCTTATCATAGACCTTCTTACTCAGATTCATACTCTCAGTGTTAGTATTGAAATTACTGAAAGCGGTCTGGTAATTGCTCTTTGCTGTTTCAAACTCCATAATTAAACCCTGCTCTGCAGTTTCTCTGGCCAGCTGTGACTTTTCCAAATCAAATTTTGCCTGACT
>JADGPU010000185.1 GCA_017882305.1 Bacteroidales bacterium
CTTAAAGCAATTATTTTAAATACTGTGAATGACAACAGGGTAATCCTGGCACGGTTAATTGTAGGATTAGTTTTCCTTTCAGAAGGAATGCAAAAGTATCTGTTTCCAGAATTATTAGGAACAGGCAGGTTCTTACAAATAGGATTTAACAACCCGGCCTTCTGGGCTTATTTTACCGGGACTTTCGAAATAGTATGTGGTGTCTGCGTTTTAGTTGGTCTGTTTATCAGACTGGCAGCCATTCCACTTATCATCATCATGTTGACAGCCTTTATTACAACGAAATGGCCAATATTGATTACTAAAGGTTTCTGGGCGATGGCCCATGAGTATCGCACCGATTTTGCATTAACACTTCTTCTTATATTTATATGTATTTATGGCAGCGGAACCTGGTCTCTGGATTCAAGATTATTAAAATTTCCAAAAACATGAAAAAAAACTTACTTTCCAGTTTTATACTTTTTTATTTATATGTTTTCCAACTTCCCTCTTTTGCCCAGGTAAACTTAATGGATTTTTTTATTACGCGCTGTGGACCATAGCACAAACGCCGCAGCAATGCCCTTGGAGAAATGCTGGGGTTTTTGCATAAAAACAAATTTGATTCGTTATATAGTTTATTAAATTTGATAGCTAATCTAAATATTAATTATGAAGAGAATATTATTTATCATAGAAGTTTTGTTAATTTCTTTTGCAGGATACAGCCAAACAAAAGACAAAAAAGCAAAGGAATACTATGATAATGGATGTGATAAGGTTTTTAAGAAAAACTACACTGGAGCAATTGACGACTTTTCTGAGGCTATAAAGCGTGACTCTGGTTTCATTCAGGCTTATGAGAATAGAGGAGTAGCAAAGTTCTATCTCAAAGACAATAGGGGAGCAATCGCAGACTATACCAAAGCTTTAGCAATTAACCCAAATGATTATAACACTCATGGCAGAAGAGGATGGGCAGAGTTTTATCTTCAAGAATACAGGGAAGCAATTGCCGACTTTACTAAAGCCATAGAAGGTACTCAAAATAGCGTTCATTATTATAATATCAGAGGGCAAGCACAATACTATCTCCAGGACTACAAAAAAGCAATTGCTGATTTTAATAGAGTAATCAAGTCTTGGTCTGGAGAAAAGAATCAGAAAAGCATAGCGTTTTATTGGCGAGGATTGGCTAAAATTGATTCGGGACAGAAGGATAGTGGCTGTCTTGATTTAAGCAAAGCTGCTGATTTAGGGCATTTAGAGGCTAATGAAGCGATACAAAAATACTGTAAATAAATATTTATCAACATTATTGATTCAGAGTATTATATAAATGCCTCTATTTTTTTTGTTATCATATTTTTGTGATTTGAATTTTACAAAGAGTTATTGTTTTTGTTTAAATTCTTCTTCTTTGATTCTACTTGCTTTCTCAAGTAGCTTATCTATATAGTCTTGTGTAAAGTCATAGTATATTATAGGAACACTTGTCGAATCAGGCAATTCAGGAACATCAGATTCTTTAATCGGATTATCTGAGTTGGTCAAACTTTCCGGATACCCAAAATCAAAATATATTATATAGTTTCCCCTCTCCCAAAAATATATTTTATCCATTACCCATCTTCCTTTTGGTCCCGGGAAATAAACATTTGATATTCTTTTTGACAACCAATCATATTTTTCTCCCTGACCAAGTAAGGTTGGTTTTCCATATTTTTCGCTATATAATTCAAATAATCTTTTAAGTTCATTCAGGTCACAATTATATGAAAATCTTTGTTCTCCTATATTTGACCTATTGCATAGAGTTAATTGAATATTAGTTAACCTTTCATCAATAATATAAGTCCCTCTAAGATTAACTTTTGCACAAAGAAAAGGACTTATTCCTGAAAAATCATGGTATAAGTTTTTTTGTTTATTTCCAAGTGCATCAGTAGTTTCAAAATAATGTAATTCACTAATGTTAAGCAAAGAATCCATTATACTTTTTACTTTTAAATAGTCCATGTCAAGATAAAAACCAAGAAAACCAATTTTCTCGACTTGATGTTTTAAATTGTATGATTTTGTATTACAGGAAGTTAAGAAATATATTTGCATAACAATTATAGCATAAATAAGAAGACTGTGTTTGTAATGGATTAATTTCATAATGAAAGGTTTATAGTGTGAGTTTAAATATGTGTTAATTATTTATTTCAGCAAATGACCAGAGGACAAATAGGGTTTAGTTTATGACTTGGGTAGCCATTTACAATATCAACTACCCGCTTAGAGCCACATTTAGGACAAGATTTTGATCTTTTGGAAGATATGTATCTCATGATTCAAAAATAACAGCTTAAGGACAAAAATATTTATCAGATTAAATTTATGAAATATAAATCAATTAGCATAAATTTGATATGCTGTATTGAACGTGTAAAACTTAAATATATAAAGATTCTCAAGACGACACTTATGCTATCAGACAGTAGGCACAGCCTACATTACATTGCAGACATTGACTTTCACATTTAATTTAACTCAAGTGTCGCCTTCTTTTTAAGTTCTTTGATTGTCAGGACGATTGACCTTCTTAGAATCACTTATTGCTCTCGAACCAGAAAACAGGAAGGGCTCTCTTCTTAACGACTAAACCCCTTCTTTACATTTTTCTATGCAAAACAAACCCATTTTTGCACCTCAATAAAAAAAGCCCCCGG
>JADGPU010000186.1 GCA_017882305.1 Bacteroidales bacterium
TCCCCTGAACAATTTACAGCTAAGGTTTTACAGAATTTAGCCCGAGCGGAATTAATTTCATCGATTAAAGGAAGAGGAGGAGGATTTTTCTTTGACCAGCCTGCAACTCCATTAACTATATATGATGTAATCAGGGTAATGGAAGGTGAAAAGTTCTTTTCAAAATGCGGATTTGGTTTAAAACGATGTGATGGAGAAAGTCCATGTCCTTTACATGATGATTATGCTGTGGTGAGAGGAGGCTTTTTCAGATTAGTTAAAAAAGAGACTATTCAGTCACTCGCTAATAAAATAAATGAACAAAAAGCGGTAATGACAAGATTATAATTACGACTGGTATGAAAAAAATCGGGATCATTGGAGGTCTTGGACCTGAAGCAACAATTGATTATTATAAGGAAATAATAAATGCTTTTAAAAATGAAAACGTAGATTTAAATTATCCTGAAATAATTATTTACAGCGTAAATATGTCGGAATTTCTTAGTCTGATGAAAGAGAAAAAATATGATCAGGTTACCACTCTTCTGTTAGAAAAAATTGAAGGTTTGAAAAGAGCCGGTGCTGAATTTGCTGTTCTAAGTGCCAATACACCTCATTTGTTATTCGACAGGATAAAAGAAAAATCGGGAATACCGCTGATCAGTATAGTTGAGGCTGCCTGCAACGAAAGCATTAAAAGAGGATATAAGAGAACAGGATTGTTTGGGACAGGATTTACTATGGAAGCGTCGTTTTTCACGGATATATTTAAAAAACATGGTATAGATGTGATAATGCCGGATAAGGAAGACAGGGAACTTATTAATTATAAGTTATTCAGCGAAATTGAACTGGGAATCTTTAAAGATGATACACGCCAGATCCTTATCTGGATCATTGAGAAGATGGCACGTGAACAGCATATTGATTCCCTGATTCTTGGGTGTACCGAGTTTCCGCTCATTCTAAAAGAATCTGGTTATGCTGGTATTCCTATGTTAAATACAACTAAAGTTCATGTGGATGCCATAGTGAAATATTGTGTTGAATAGAGATAATTCTACACTTGCCCGCCTAACTAATATCTTAATATCAGATGATAATATTTTTCAGAAAATACCATAAATGGCTTGGTGTAATTTTTGCCTATATAATATTGAGTTTTGTTTTTTCAGGAATAATTCTTAATCACCGCAATGCGTTATCAATTATTGATGTTAACAGGAAACTACTTCCAAAAGAATACAGATACCAAAATTGGAACAATGCAGCCGTCAAATCGACCTTAAAAATCTCTTCCGACAGCATACTGATTTACGGAAACATTGGTATCTGGTTAACTGATAGTAGTTATTCTGATTTTAAAAATTTTAGTGCCGGATTACCAAAAGGTATTGACAACCGTAAGGTTTTCCAAATGATTAGAACTACAGGTAATAAGCTTCTGGCCGGTACTTTTTCAGGACTTTATGTTTATGGTTTCAGAGAAAAAGAATGGGCTTCCATTAGTTTACCGGTTAAAGAAAAAAACGTTATCGATATTATTCAAAAGCAAGATACAATTTTTGTTTTAACCCGTTCTTTTTTGTTAATGACCACCGATTTGCACAATTTTAATGTTCTTCAACTTCCCCCTCCGGAAAATTATGATAATAAAGCAGGACTTTTTAAAACCCTCTGGGTCATTCATAGTGGTGAAATTTATGGAAAAGCAGGTAAACTGATTGTTGATTTTGCAGGTCTTGTTTTTGCCTTTCTTACAATAACTGGTTTTATAGTTTTCGTAAATAAAATTATCTTAAAGAAGAATAATAAACCGGCCGAAGAAAAAGTAAAATTAAAAAACTCAAACCGATGGAATATTAAATGGCACAACAAATTAGGTTGGATTACAATAATTATTCTTCTTTTAAATACTATTGCAGGAATGTTTCTGCGACCTCCTCTACTAGCGTTTATTGGCAATGCCAAAGTTGAGAAGATACCTCATACTGAACTTGCAACTCCTAACCCATGGTTTGATCTGTTACGCAGGATTTATTACGATCAGGATATCGACAGATTTATAGTATCAACAATGGAAGGTTTTTATTATTCTGATGATAATTTTAAAACTGAATTTAAAAAATTCAGTTTCCAGCCACCTGTAAGTGTTATGGGTGTTACAGTTTTTGAAAAAATTGAGGTAAATACATATCTTGTCGGCTCATTTGAAGGGCTGTTTAAATGGAACTCAAAGACAGGTGTAATTTCCGATTATATTAAAAAACAACCTTATACCAGACCTTCTCGTAACAGCAGACCAATCGGTGATTTTTTAGTTTCCGGTTTTACCCGTGATTATAAAAATCAGGAATATTTTTTTGATTACAATATGGGAGCAATAAACATAAATGGACCTGAAAGATTTGCAGTGTTCCCGCAAATAATTAGAGATACACCTATATCACTGTGGAATACAGCATTAGAAATTCATACAGGAAGAATCTACCATTCACTAATTGGAGATTTTTATGTACTAATCGTTCCACTAACCGGCCTTGTTGTTCTGTTTATGCTAATATCGGGCTTTATAGTATGGTTTAAACCATTTTCCAGAAGCAAAAAACCATCGTCCTGAAATTCTGTCTGTATTATTCCAGGAATGTACTCTTATGATGAAGAGAAAGATTAGCGGCTAAATAATTCTTT
>JADGPU010000045.1 GCA_017882305.1 Bacteroidales bacterium
AACCACAACAGGAACAATAACTGTAACTCCTGATAATACTGTCAGCAGGACATCACCAGTTGGTACCGATGCACAGACATTATGTATTAATACAGCAATAACGAATATCACCTATGCAACTACGGGAGCAACAGGTGCAACGGTGACCGGTCTGCCGGCAGGTGTAACAGGAACCTGGCTTGCCAATGTTGTTACTATCAGTGGTACCCCAACAGCTTCAGGACCATTTACCTATACGGTCACTCTTACAGGCGGTTGCGGAGTGATAACCACAACAGGAACAATAACTGTCAGTGCGTTACCGATACCAACCTTTATATCACAACCAGGAGCTACTGCTTGTGCCAGTACCGATGTGACTTACACCACACAACCAGGTCAATCCAACTATATCTGGACACTTCCCGGTGTATTAGGTATTGACTATACGATTACTTCAGGCGGAACAATAGCTGATAATACTATTACCTTGAAATGGTTAACTGCAGGCAGCAAAACTGTAGGTATTAATTATACTGATGCAGCAGTATGTACCGCATTAGCTGCTACATTCTCAACATCGACAATGGTGAATTTACTGCCAACAGTTGCCGATGCAGGACCTGATCAGACAGGAGCTGCGACATGCGGGTTAACAACCGTAACATTAGCAGCTAATACTCCTGTTGTAGGGATAGGAGCTTGGAGTATTATAGGAGGTGTTGGAGGAACAGTTACTGCGCCAAATAGTCCGACAAGCACTTTTACAGGAGTAGCTGGTACAATATACGTATTACGCTGGACTATCGGCAATGCACCATGTGCAGCATCTACAGATGATGTCAATATAACCTTCAACCAGAATCCGACAGTCACGATCTCTGATCCGGCAGCAGTCTGCTCACCATCAACAGCAGATCTTACAGCGGCACCAGTAACTGCAGGCAGCACGGCAGGACTTACCTTTACATACTGGACAGATGCTTTAGCAACAACAGCTTATGCAACGCCGGCAACAGCAACAGCAGGAACCTATTATATAAAAGGAACTGATCCTGTGACAAGCTGTTATGACATTAAACCCGTCACAGTAACAATTAATGCTTCACCTACTGTCACAACAACGCAAGTTAATGTTTCTTGTTTTGGTGGAACTACTGGGACTGCTACAGCTATAGCAGTTGGAGGAACAGGTGTTTATACATATTCGTGGAACACGACGCCTGTTCAGACTACAGTAACTGCGACCGGACTTGCTGCAGGTACATATATTGTAACTGTTGCTGATGGGAGCAGTTGTAATGCAACTGCCAGCACAACAATTACAGAACCTGCGACAGCATTATCAGGAAGTATTACGTTGCAAACCGATGTTACTATTCCAGGAGGTAATGATGGAAGCGTCACAGTTGCCGGATCTGGTGGAACTTCTCCATATCAATATAAAATTGGATCTGGAGTTTACCAGGTTTCCGGTATTTTTGGAACACTCACAGCCGGATCTTATACCGTAACCATCCAGGATATTAACCTCTGTACGTTTGATGTTCCGGTAATAATAATACAACCTTCTGCTACATTATCGGGAAGTATCTCTTCGCAAACCAATGTTGCATGTTTTGGTACGTCAACCGGAAGTGTTACAGTAGACGGTTCAGGTGGGGTAACACCTTATGAATATAGTCTGAATGCCGGAACTTATCAGGTATCAGGTACATTCGGATCATTAGCAGCCGGAATCTATACTATAACAGTCAGAGATGCTGTTCTAAATACATTTGATGTAAGTGTCACAATTACTGAGCCTGCTTCATCTGCAGGAGGATCAATAGCTTCACAGACTGATGTTTTATGTTTTGGCAGCAACACGGGAAGCGTAACTGTAGCTGGATCAGGAGGAACATCTCCATACCAGTATAAACTGGGAACAGGATCTTATCAGGTATCAGGAACCTTTGGAACTCTTACAGCAGGTTCATATACAGTAACGGTTCAGGATGCAAATCTTTGTACTTTTGATATTGCAGTTACAATTACTCAGCCTCTTGTAGCTCTTTCACTAAATACTATCACGACAACAAGTGTTTCATGTTTCGGTTCGACAAATGGGATTATAACTGTTAATGGTTCTGGCGGAGTGTCTCCTTACATGTACAGTCTGAATGGAGGAACTTCCCAGGTTTCCGGTACATTTAATAACCTGGCATCGGCTACTTATACGATGTCGGTTATAGATACAAATCTCTGTACAGCAAGTGTTTCAGCAACTGTTTCAGAACCTGCGATACTTTCAATAGACAGTACCACGGTAGATGAATCATGTCCTGATGTTTCTGACGGTTCGATAACACTCACAATCACCGGTGGGACACAACCTTACAGTGTGAATTGGGCTGATGGTATACTTACTCAGGACCGTCAGGATCTTTCTGCCGGAACTTACACTGTTGCAGTTACTGACGGGAATGGATGTGCTGCATCCCTTGTCGTTGTTGTTGGTGTTACAGGTTCTAATAAGTGTATCGAAATACCTACTATTATAACACCAAATAATGATGGGTTTAATGATACCTGGCAGATTAAGAATATCGATCTGTTCCCGGATGCTGAAGTCTTTGTTTTTACCAGATGGGGAAAACTTGTATTCCATTCTAAAAATTTAGCTGCAAATCCATGGAATGGCACATTTGAAGGGAAGCTCTTACCAACAGATTCATATCATTATGTTTTGCACCTTAATGATGGATCTAAACCAAGATCAGGTGTAATAAGTATAATCAGATAATAATTACTATATTTCGAATAATATATGAGGTATCTAAGAATTATATTGCAAGCGATTGTTCTCAGCTTAAGTATTGGAACGGCCTTTGCACAGCAGGTTCCCATGTACAGCCAGTACATAATGAACGGATTTCTGATAAACCCGTCATTCGCAGGTCGAGACGGCTATACTACTGTTAATCTTACAGTTAGAGAACAATGGGTTGGAATGGCCGGAGCACCAAGCACTTATGCGGCAAGTTTTCAAACTCGTATTCTCAAAAATAGCTTCATATCAAAATCCACTGCAGTCAGGAAAAAGATTGTTAAACCTACTAAAGGAGGTAAGGTAGGTCTGGGTGGATATGTCTTCAACGACAACAATGGTATTATGCATCGTACTGGACTTTCCCTGGCTTATGCTTACCATATATCAATGGGACGAACCGGGGGAATACCGAATGACCTTTCTTTTGGACTTGCAATGACCGCGTATCAATTTGCAGTTAATATGAATGGTGCTATTTTAAACAGTCAGGATGATCCGTTACTGAATTCATACGACAGGTCAGTCTTTATTCCGGACTTCAACTTTGGAGCAAGTTTCACCACATCAAAATACTATGTCGGATTTGCAATGACTAACTTGCTTAGAGGTTCATTATTACTTGCTGATACATCAAAAAACAAAACAGCTCAACTTGGTAATTTTTTCCTTACAGGAGGTATAAAGATTCCATTGACACCTGAATGGACCCTTGAACCATCTACTTTCATTAAAGCTTCAGATATGCTATTTAAGTCAATCCAGATGGACTTAACAGCTAGAGTCTATTATAAAGAGGAATATTGGGCAGGAATATCCTGGAGAACCAACGATGCTATCATAGCCATGATTGGTTTAAAATATGACCGATTTTATTTCGCCTATGCCTTCGACTTCACGTTAACTGATATCCGGGCACAAACTTTTGGAACTCATGAACTTTCACTCGCTGTCAAATTTGGTGAAAGTGCCAGAAGATACCGCTGGATAAACGCGTATTAATGTTTAAAAAGAGATGAGGAGGCTGATTTTATATCAGCTTCCTTTTTTTTCAGGAAAACTTATGTCAAGAGGGATTTTTCCAGATATGTCAATTATGCCCCTGCTGCTTGCTCTTATTTTCAGATCGGGTTATTCCCAGGCAGTGATATCTCAACCCGTCAGGATTATGTTTTATAACGTAGAAAACTTCTTTGATATCTCTGATGATTCTCTTACAGATGATAATAGCTTCCTTCCGAAAGGTTTGATGAGATGGAATTCAAAGAGGTATAATAAAAAAACAAATTCACTTTATAAAACAATTATTGCAGCGGGGGAGTGGGAACCTCCTGCAGTTATTGCTTTTTGTGAGATAGAAAACAGGAAAGTACTCGAGGACCTTATTTATGGTACATATTTATCCAAGTTTAACTACAGTATTATACATGAGGAATCACCCGATAGAAGAGGTATTGATGTTTGCCTCATTTACAGAAAAAAAATTGCAAGTGTTATATGTTACAAGTACTGGATACCGGCTGAAATTAAAAGAAAGGATTTTAATTCAAGAAGTGTTCTTTATGCTGAACTTTTGATTGGTTCAGATACGATTAACCTTATTGTAAACCATTGGCCTTCGAGAAGAGGAGGAGTATTGGCCGGGGAAAATTCCAGACTTCAAATTGCGTCAATGGTAAGAGAGAAAGTTGATTCCATAATTGAAAGACACCCTTTGGGAGTGAGAATTATCATTTTAGGAGATTTTAATTCTGACCCTGATGATCAGGCTATTAAATTACTGATTAGCTCCGCTGACTCATGTAAATCCATGATAAATCTTTCTGAAAGGCTGGATGATGATCGTCTTGGGACATATCGTTATATGGGAACATGGGAAATGATTGACCAGGTAATTGTTTCAAAGAAACTTTTAACATGTAAAAAGGGACTTTATACAGAACCAAATCTGTTCAGAATCTTCAAACCTGATTTTCTATTGAAAAAAGATCCTAAATATCCAGGTTTCAGTCCTTTTTCAACATATAATGGGTATAAATATCAGGGAGGGTTTAGCGATCATCTGCCTGTACTTCTCGATCTTAAAGTCAGGTGACCATGTCAACCGGAGTGAGACCAAGTTCCACTCCTTTTTTAAGCATCAGCTTTCTGGCAGCTTCATGTTCATTCGGGATTATCCCATCAAGTATAGCATCCCTGATTGCATTCTTAATAACACCAACATTTTTGCCCGGTTTTATTCCAAAAGTCATGATAATCTCACTTCCGTCAACAGGAGGTTGAAAATTTCGTACTGCATCCTTTTCTTCGATCTCTTTAAGTTTATTTCTTACAAGTTTGAAGTTTTCAAGATGTTTCGTTTTTTTTGCTTCATTCTTTGATGTAATATCAGCTTCGCATAATATCATCAGGTCGTCAATATCATTGCCTGCTTCAAAAAGCAATCTTCTGATTGCTGAATCTGTTACTAAATCCTGTGACAGTGCTATTGGTCTGAGATGAAGGTCAATTATTTTTTGAACATATTTCATCTTTTCATTCAACGGAAGCTTTAGATTTCTGAAAATATCCGGAACCATTTTAGAACCAATATATTCATGTCCATGAAAGGACCATCCGGTATCAGCCATGTATTTCTTTGTAACGGGCTTGGCAATATCGTGAAGAAGTGCAGCCCATCTGAGCCATAGATTATTGGTGTTTTTACTGATATTATCTAGTACTTTTATTGAATGATGAAAATTGTCCTTATGTGCCTTCCCATCTTTTGTCTCGACACCCTTAAGATTATCAAGCTCAGGGAAAATTATACTGAGTAAGCCTGCTTTTTCAAGAAGAATGAACCCTTTGGAAGGATGCGAACACATTATAATTTTATTAAGTTCTGTAACAATCCTTTCAACCGAAACAATTTTAATTCTCTCGGCATTTTCTCTTATCGAACTGAACGTGTTTTCCTCAATTGTGAAATTAAGCTGGCTGGCAAACCTTATAGCTCTCATCATCCTTAAGGGATCATCTGAAAATGTTTTGTCGGGCTCGAGAGGTGTTCTGATTATTTTCTTCTTCAGGTCATCTATGCCTCCAAAGGGATCTAAAAAATTCCCGAATGTCTCTTTATTTATGCTTATCGCAAGTGTATTAATAGTGAAGTCCCTCCTTCTCTGATCATCTTCCAGTGTCCCGACTTCAACAACAGGTTTTCTTGAACTTCTGTCATATGACTCCTTCCTTGCACCTACAAACTCGATCTCATATTCCTGATTCCTGAACATTGCAGTTCCAAAATTTTTGAAGACACTGACTTTCATTCCGGGATGTATCTTTTTTGCGGCTTTCCGTGCAATCTCAATACCACTTCCGATGACTACAATATCAATATCCTTGTCGGGATGGTCCCTTTTTAAAAGGCAATCCCTTACCCAGCCTCCTATAACATATGCTTGTACATTCTCAGATGTAACTACAGATGAAAGTGTTTCAAATATTTTGTCATTAAGACATATATTCATATATAGATATGACAATTTGTTTCTTATTCATGACAAAGTTACAATTAATACTCAATTATTGGCTAATATTGCTATTCGTACTTTATTGGCATAAAGGTTGATCAATTAGTAAACAAACACAATTATTTAATGTTTATTAAATAAAAATGAAATGATAGAGCATCTTACAAAAGAGACATTTTTGAATAAGATATTCAATTATGAAAAGAACAAAGAATGGAAATTTGAAGGCAAAAAGCCTTGCATAATTGATTTTTACGCTGATTGGTGTGGCCCTTGTAAAAGTGTGGCTCCTGTTCTGGAAGATTTAGCTAAAGATTTTGATGGTAAGCTTAATGTATTTAAAGTCGATACTGAAGAAGAACAGGAACTTGCATCGGTTTTTGGAATTAGAAGCATTCCTTCATTTTTATTTGTTCCGGCAGAGGGTCAACCTCAGATGGCAATGGGTGCACTACCAAAGGAGACTTTCGTTAAAGCATTTAAGGATGTGCTTGGTGTAGAAAAATAATCATTTCGTCAAAATCTGATGCTGTTTTACTAAATAAGTAGAAAAAGGCGAAACATTTTATATTTCATAAACGTTTAATAACACAGAAGTTAGTAAATTAGGTTATAAGGGTTTTTTTCATGGATTTAGGTTTAGGGTAGTAAAGCAGTAAATCAGAACTTCGGTTCTGATTTACTTTTATGCCAGGTCTTTAAATATACTATTAATCTCTTCCTCCGTTGACCTCAGTTTTTTCTGACATTCTTTGATCAGTTCAGAAGCACGTTTTACTTCTACAGAAAGCTTGTCAATATCCAGATCCCCGCTTTCAATATTATGCAAAATGTTCTCTATCTCAACTACTGCATTATTAAATGAAAATTCTCTTTTTGCCATATTACTAAGTATTTAATAATTAACCCTTTCAACCTTTTCGACCCTTCAACCCCTTTTTCTCCACCACAACGCTTCTCAAATTTCCTTCATAGAGTTGTGTGTCAATTTGATCATCCTTTTTTATCAGTTCAATGTTCTTCAGGATCCTGCCATTAATTGAAGTTATTGAGAATCCTCGTTGAAGTATGTTTTCAGGATTAAGGAGTTGTAGCGTATTCTCTAAGCCTTTCAAAATTACATTGTTCACACTCAGACAATTGATTGTGCCGGTAATAAGTCTCTGACCGTTCCTCTTAAGCATCATATCTTTTCCGGAAGAAAAAGATTTTGCTACTGAAGAAAGCCTGGATTCCTGATTTGCCGGAATGAGACCAGCTCTGATGACTAATTCCTTACCAACATTTATAATTTCAATTATTTCGACTGAAAGCTTATCTTTTATATCCGACATCATTATTCTTGCAAGGGGGAATAATTTAATTCCTGATGCTTCAATCCTGTTTTTGTTCTTTTCAATAATAATCCGTGAAGCGCCAATTATCTCAGAACTCATCTCAATAATATGATTTTCTGCACCAGCTACAGTATCAATAAGAAAATCAGCCACTGCAGTTGGTGTTTTTAGCGACATGTTTGCCACCATGTCAGTGATGGATACATCCTTATCATGTCCGATCCCGGTAATTACAGGCAAAGGAAACTGGGTTACATGGTAGGCAATATTATAACTGTCGAACCAGCTGAGGTCAGATTGGGACCCTCCGCCTCTTATAATTACAACCAGATCAAATAAATGAGAGTTTAAGGCGATTTTGTCTAGGGAGTTTATTACACCCTGCTCAGTTTCTGTACCCTGTAATGAAGTTTCAATCAATGCAGTATAAAATATATATCCAAAACTATTACTCTTAAGTTGGTTTATAAAATCTGAATATCCGGCTGCGTTTTTTGAAGAAACAATAGCAATTCTTTGAGGCACAGCCGGAAATATGAGTTCCTTATTCATTGCAAATACCCCTTCCTGCTCAAGCTTCTTTATTATAAGCTGTCGTTTCATTGCCATTTCTCCAATGGTAAATGCGGGATCGATATCTGATATAATGAGGCTCAAACCATATAGTTCGTGATATTCAACCTTCGTTTTTACAAGTATTTTGAGCCCCTCTCTGAGAGACTCACCTGTAATATTTTCAAAAAATGCTTTGAGGAATCTGTATCTGTTGCTCCAGATTATTGCTTTTACACGGGCCCTGACATTTTTCTCGTCAGGATGTTTTTCAATTAGTTCAAGGTAACAATGCCCGGCATTATTCTCCTTAAGCTCTGAGATTTCAGCCATTACCCAATATACATCAGGTAAAGCCAGATACAATGAATCTCTTATGATCAGCTGTAATTCGGTCAATGAAAATTTTTCAGTCACGATCATTTATTTAGTTTAATAATCTTCCGAACATTTATTTCTGATCCATTTATCACTCTTAAAAAGTATACTCCCTGTGATTTGTGCTGTAATTCTGTTATAATAATTATTCTCCCGGCATTATCAGCAAAGTCTCTTCTAAAAATTAATTTCCCGGTCATGGAAATAATTTCGATCGTGACTTTTTCAGGGGAAGATGGAAAAATAACTTCAAAGTTTCCCGTCGTTGGGTTTGGGCAGGCTATTATTCCTTTATCGGGAATTTTTATATATAGATTTTGAAGTTCATTCAGAGCAAGATCAATATCAGGAATTCCATAGCCATAAAGTGAATCTGGCGAGTTATATCTGTCAGCACTGGAATGGAGTACCTGAATCACGTCACTGTTTAAAGCTCTGGGAACTGCCTGCAAAAGACAAGCTGCCATTCCGCTTATGACCGGACATGAAAAGGAGGTGCCGTTTGATCTGCCGATTGAATTATCGGATGTTTGAATTGGTACGCTTACTCCCATGGCGACATTATCAGGTTTAATCCTGCCATCTGCAGATGGCCCTGCTGAAGAGAAATCTGAAATAAGATTATTCCCGTCGACTGCACCCACTGCCACTACACTGTCGCCGTCAGAAGGGAAAATTATTCGCTTCCAATCCAAATTCCGCTCATTCCCGGCACTGTTTACGACAAGAATCCCTTTTGAAGCCGCTATATCAGCTGCTCTTGTCACGAAGGCTGTGTTCCCGTCGAGATCGGAGTATTTATAATTAAGGGTTGAATCATCAAAATTGAAGTATCCGAGAGAAGAAGAAATTATATCAGCTCCTGAACTGTCTGCAAACTCCGCACCGGCAGCCCAAAAATCTTCTTCACAGGGAAACTCAGAGTCAACATCTTCGGTTTTAAGAAGCAGGAAATCAGCTCCCGGAGCTGTTCCTTCAATCTGCCCTGATATTTTCCCTGCAAGAACAGAAAGAACGGCTGTCCCATGTGCACTGGAATTATAAACTGATTCATTTTTTTTTACAAAATCATAAGTCGTCTTAACTCCACTTCTCGCCCGTAGGCCATTTAATGAAGATATATTATCAGCACTTATAAAACCTCCGTCAAGTATAGCAATAAGAACATTCTTCCCATCATATCCTGAATCATGCATCGAATGACCATTAATCATTGTAATAGGCCGATTGTACGGGGGGAGATCAGCTTGAACTATCTTAAAATCGAGTTTGTCATTAAATTTGTTCTTTTTACCTGGAGTTTTGACAGTTTTGACTTCGCCGACAAATGGCAAACCAAGAAGTAATTCTATATCAAATGCAGATTGTGATTTGAATAAGGCCGTATTCATCCATTTTGAAGTGGTATGAAGTTTCAACCCTAAAAGTGATATTTGGTTCAGATAATTTTTATCAACAGGAAGGTCCCGGAAATCGGGTACCTGAATTCCTGCTTTTTGTCTTCGGTCAAGAGCCCGGGATGAAAGAAGATCCGATGCTGAATATTTACTTGGAACATTGTCTCCTTTATCTCTCAGATAGACCCTGTAAAAATAGGGATAGACTGGTTCTTGTCCCTGCAAACGATATGTTGTGGATAATAGCAGCAGAATAATTACTATTTTGACTATATACCGGACCGAAAGATTGAAAGCTTTCATTACCTAATGGTTCCTGTTTTTTCAGGGTCGGCAGTTTTCCCCTTGTTATTCTCAAGGGAGTCTAATAAAGCAGATTCATCAATATCCATCTGGCGATCTTTTGTAACTCCTGCCAGGTATTCTAGTTTGTATTTAATGGTCCCGTCATTATTATATATAATCCAGAGGCCGTCCCTGGAATCATTTTTGTATTGTCCGGAAAATTCGATACCTCCGTTTTCGAACCACGCTTCAAACTTGCCATTGATTTTGCCATCCAGATAATTTGATTTCAGGCAGACAGCCCCGGATGGGTAATATTGGATCCACTCTCCCTGTTTTATATCGTTTATATATGTTAGTCTCTCTGCTAATGTACTATCGGGATAGAATTTCAGAGACAGTCCGTTTTTGATATTTTTTGAATAAAATTCTTCAGCTATCAGATGATCTTTTTTAAACGCAGAATAGAATTCCCATTTGCCCTCTTTCATCTGGTCGACATAAGTACCTTTAGAGGAGATATTTCCGTTAGGATGATAAATGGTTGCAATTGCCTTCCTGCCATCATCATTGTAGATAAGAACGGATTTTAAAGACTGGTCTTCATAATACCTTCTGAACTCACCAACGGGATGATCATCCTTAAAATAACCATCGTACATAGTATTCTTATTGGCATATTTTTTAATCCAGTGTCCCTGTTTCCTTCCCTGCTGGTCAGCTATATTAATATGTGTTTCAGTCTGGCTTGTCGCATAGACTGAAATAGCTAAAAGAGAGGCTATTGTAATTATTTTAAGATTCATAAAAAGGAAACGCGAAATTTTATATAAAAGTACATAAAATTCTCCCGCAGAGAGCATCGATTTTCAAGGATAATTTTACAGAACTTATTATGAAGAACACAAAAAAAGAGGTTGAAAATTTTCCAACCTCTTATTATAAAGTAAATTATAATTTATTTTACCTCTTCAAAGTCAACATCGGTTACCTCTTCATTTCCGGATTTTGTATTATTACCGGATGGTTGTTCAGCTTCGGGTTGAGATGTTGACTGTCCAGGATTCTGAGCTGTTTTATACATCTCTTCCGATGCGACCTGCCATACTGAATTTAATTCTGCAAGAGCTTTATCGATTGCATCCATGTCCTGAGACTTGTGTGCTTCCTTAAGCTTGGCGAGGGCAGTTTCAATTGCTGGTTTCTTATCAGCCGGTAGTTTATCGCCAAATTCCTTAAGTTGTTTTTCGGTTGTAAAGATCATACTGTCAGCAGTATTAATCTTATCAACTTTTTCTTTTGCTTTATTGTCGGCTTCAGCATTGGCTTTAGCTTCTTCTCTCATCCTCCTTATTTCATCATCATTCAATCCTGAAGAGGCTTCTATCCTGATTCTCTGTTCTTTACCTGTGCCCCTGTCCTTGGCTGCCACGTGTAAAATCCCGTTTGCATCAATGTCAAAACTTACTTCAATCTGAGGAACACCTCTTGGGGCAGGTGGCAGACCATCGAGATG
Organism: Bacteroidales bacterium; assembly: GCA_017882305.1. GTDB lineage: Bacteria > Bacteroidota > Bacteroidia > Bacteroidales > VadinHA17 > LD21. The sequence goes on from JADGPU010000045.1 coordinate 11,769, forward strand.
GAATCGTCCGATAGTTTTATTACCGGCTGCCATTGGTCTTTCACCCTGAAGAACATGTATCTCTACTGATGGCTGGCTGTCAGCGGCAGTCGTAAACACTTCAGTTTTCTTAGTGGGAATAGTGGTGTTTGATTCAATCAGTTTAGTCATTACTCCACCCATCGTCTCGATACCAAGTGATAATGGTGTAACATCAAGCAGAAGAACATCTTTTACTTCTCCTGTAAGTACACCGCCTTGTATTGCAGCTCCTACAGCCACCACTTCATCGGGATTGACACCTTTGGATGGTACCCGTCCAAAGAATTTTTCAACAAGCTGCTGAATTGCAGGTATACGGGTAGATCCTCCTACAAGGAGAACTTCATTTATATCTGATACTGAGAGACCGGAATCTTTCAGGGCGATCTTACAAGGTTCAATGCAAGCCTGTATTAGTTTATCACAAATCTTTTCAAGATTGGCCCTGGTGAGAGTTTTAACAAGATGTTTTGGAATTCCATCTACAGGCATAATGTATGGAAGATTTATCTCCGTTGTAGTAGAACTTGAAAGTTCGATTTTGGCTTTTTCGGCTGCTTCTTTCAGTCTTTGTAATGCCATCGGATCCTTTCTCAGATCAACGCCTTCTTCCTTGAGAAACTCGTCAGCCATCCAGTCAATGATAAGATGATCAAAATCGTCACCTCCAAGATGCGTATCTCCGTTTGTTGATTTGACTTCAAAAACGCCGTCTCCAAGTTCAAGAATTGAGATATCAAAAGTTCCGCCACCCAGATCAAATACAGCTATTTTAAGATCCTGCGACTTCTTGTCGAGGCCGTAAGCCAGGGAAGCAGCTGTAGGCTCATTAATAATCCTTTTGACATTCAGCCCTGCTATTTCACCGGCCTCTTTTGTTGCCTGACGCTGCGAATCACTGAAATATGCCGGAACGGTGATAACTGCATCTGTAACTTCCTGTCCGAGGTAATCTTCTGCTGTCTTTTTCATTTTTTGAAGAATCATTGCAGAAATCTCCTGAGGAGAATACATACGGTCATCAATTTTCACCCTTGGAGTGTTATTGTCACCCTTAACAACAGTATAGGATACCCTTTTAATCTCTTTTGTAACTTTATCATAAGTTTCACCCATAAACCTTTTGATCGAGAAAACAGTCTTCTTTGAATTTGTGATAGCCTGACGTTTAGCAGGATCTCCAACTTTACGTTCTCCATTTTCAATGAATGCAACTATTGAAGGTGTAGTTCTCTTTCCCTCGCTGTTGGGGATTACTACAGGTTCATTACCTTCCATTACTGCAACACAAGAATTTGTTGTTCCCAGATCAATTCCAATTATTTTTCCCATTTTATAATAATTTAAAAAATTTCATTTTGATATTATGAACAAAGCCCCGGTTTATCAGAGTATGTTTCATATATCTTTTAAAAAACTTATACAATGAAGGATGAGCAATGATTATGCCATTAAAGTTTTTCGTGCTTTTTATGACAAAACGACAGAATATCTGATTGGGGCTGCCAAATTAAAAAGATGATAGTTTGAAGATGTATCATCCAATTCAAATCTGTAACTTTGTCTGCATAAATTAACACATTTATTATTATGCCGATACATAAATCTGTTAGAAGGATTACTACTCATGTTTTAAATGAGATGAAGCTGAAGGGTGAAAAAATTGCCATGCTGACAGCTTATGACTATTCCATCGCAAAAATACTTGATGAAGCAGAAATAGATGTAATCCTGGTTGGTGATTCCGCCTCAAACGTAATGGCAGGTTATGATACAACACTTCCTATTACACTCGATAATATGATTTACCATGCAGCTTCGGTCGTAAGAGCTGTTAAGAGGGCACTAGTTGTTGTTGATCTGCCATTCGGTACCTATCAGGGCAATTCAAAGGAGGCATTGGTTTCATCAATCAGAATCATGAAGGAAACAGGGGCTCATGCTGTTAAGCTTGAAGGGGGACTGCAGGTTGTTGAATCAGTAGAAAGGATCCTGTCGGCAGGAATTCCCGTGATGGGGCATCTCGGTCTGACACCTCAGGCTATACATAAATTCGGTACTTATGTCGTGAGGGCCAAAGAAGAAGAGGAGGCTCGCAGACTGATGGAAGATGCCAGGTTACTTGAACAGACAGGCTGTTTTGCTATAGTGCTTGAAAAAATACCGGCTAAGCTGGCAGAAGAAGTCACGAATAGCCTGAAAATACCTTTAATAGGAATAGGTGCCGGAGGGAAGACTGATGGACAGGTACTTGTTCTGCATGATATGCTGGGTATTACACAGGAATTCTCTCCACGTTTTCTCCGGAGGTACCATAATCTTTATGCAGAGATAAAAGGTGCCGTTCAGGCTTATATTACTGATGTGAGATCACAGAACTTCCCGAATGATAAGGAGCAGTATTAATAAAATCTGAAATGGCAGAAATACTGTACGAAGACAACCATATTATAGCAGTTTACAAAAGATCTTCTGATCTGGCACAGGGTGACAAAACTGGTGATGCTCCGTTGGATTTCGAAATTAAAAAATACCTGGCAGAGAAGTACAAGAAACCGGGAGAAGTTTTCCTGGGTGTAGTCCATCGGCTCGATCGTCCGGTGAGTGGCATTATGCTTTTTGCACGCACATCAAAAGCACTTTCAAGACTTAATGAGATGTTCAAAACCAGGCAGATAAAAAAGATCTACCTGGCAATTGTTAAAGAACGACCGCCCGAAGATGAAGCCACAATAACTCATTTTCTTAAGAAGAATGAGACACAAAACAAAACTTATGTGTATGATAATGAGGTAAAAGGCTCAAAAGAGGCAAGTCTGACATATAGACTAAAAGGAAGATCAGAAAAATATTATCTCCTTGAAGTTGAGCTTCATTCCGGCAGGCATCACCAGATAAGGGCTCAATTGGCAAAAATTGGATGCCCGATCAAGGGTGATCTGAAATACGGTTTTCCGAGGTCGAATGAAGATGGCGGAATTAGTCTTTTTGCACGTCGGCTGGAGTTTATTCATCCGGTAAAAAAGGAGGCTGTTACTATTATTGCCCATTTTCCCGAGGGTGATATCTGGTCGGTTTTTATGGATTCTATTGCATAATAAAAATGAGCCGGAAACACCGGCTCATTTTTTTGAAGTTGAAAAAACAAAACTGATCGGAATTGTTATTTCTTAATTATCTTTTTTGATTCAACTTTTACTGTTTCCTTTTTTTCTGTTCCTTCACTGTTTACACCAAGCTTGGTTTCAATTTCCTTTACCAGCTCTTTTGTCTTGGTTTCGTCATTGCCTTCGACTGTCACTACCATACCATCCTTGGCTATAACATATTTGGTTTTCTCAATTGTTGAATCATTATCAGTGTCAGAAACATATATGTCAAATGTATTATCAACTTCTTTTTTGGGATTCACACCTTTATTTATGTAAATTGTTTCGCCTTTATCACCATGATCTTTTGACTTCCTGGTTATTACTGTGTATTTCTTAACGTTTCTTCCTTCGTGAGAATCAGAATTATTATAGAACATAACGTCACCATTTTCACCTGCATGATGCTTAAAGTCTGCTTCATCACCCGGATCTTTCAGATAAATGACCGTGCCATCCTTGAGCTTTATTGAATCAGGTCTGGGACTATTATAAAATACTGTGTCAATTACAACCTTTTTTCCAGAACCATCATCTACTATAATTTTGATCTTTTCTTCACTCTTCTTATCCTGTCCCGATACCAGTGAAAATGTTATCATCAGGATAAAAAAGGCAGCATAAATAATTTTAAAAATTCTTTTCATGACAGGTTTATTTGATTTATAACGGTTCAAAATTACTCTAATACAGGTATCTCACCGTTAATATTCGGTTAATAAGAGTTAATGAAAAGTTAAATACTTCTTTATTAACGACTTTATGATTTATTTTTGTAACATGAACAGGAAGAAATTTACTGGTCTTATCATTATGATGTTGCTTTCCATTGTCGGCATTATATGGGTTCAGACCATTTGGATCAGAAGGGCAGTAAGTATACAGAATGAAGGTTTCAATTATGCAGTAAGGACGAGTCTTCTTAATGCTGCAAATAGCATTGAATCTTCCAGGAAAATGAACTTTTTTAATAACTTCATGCCTGCGGACCCGTTTACCTACATTGATTCATCATCTGATGTCACGGGTTACCTGAGTATCGGTGGTTATTCTTCAGCCCCTGGAAATAAATTCAGTATTAATTTTACGAACCAGTCAATAACGGGCGGTTCAGATACTGGCAAAGTTACAACAGTAAACAAATCCTATACCATCACAAATAATGGTTCAATTGTTTCTGACTCTGTTAATTATGTGATTTCAGCTCCGGATAAATCTGGCAAGATGAACATCGTCAGAAACGGTGAGAATACCAATACAAATTCGAGAGCCGTCTACGTGAAACAAAATGAATTTCTCAGTTGGGTTAAAAAGAGATCAAGTGAGTTTCAGAATATGAGCGACCAGATGATAAATGAGATTTACCAGTGGGAAAAAACACTCGAACTCGATAGTAAGGAGATTGAATATACTCTCGGACAGACCCTGACATATTCCGGAATACAGACGCCTTATGAATATGCAATAATAAAAAACGGGATTGTCCAGGATGGAACATTTAAAAAATCAGAGAAAAGTGATTTCCTGAAAAGTAAGTATATGGTCAGGTTGTTTCCCGACAATATTATAAGACAGGACCTTAAGCTTTCAGTAATTTTTCCTGAACGAACAAATTATGTACTTGGATCAATGGTATGGATACTTGGAGGTTCAATGCTATTCTCACTTTTTATACTGGCAACATTTGGATTAAGTCTCTATTTTATAATAAGGCAGAAAAAAATCTCCGAGATGAAATCAGATTTCATAAATAATATGACTCATGAGTTTAAAACTCCTATTGCCACAATTTCGCTTGCAGCTGATACTATAACTAATTCTAAAGTTATTAATGATGAGACTAGCATCAGACATTTCATTGGTATGATCAAAAAGGAAAACAGCAGGATGAATAAGAAGGTGGAAACAATACTTCAGATAGCATCTCTCGATAAAAAAGAGCTGGAATTCAGGTACGAAAATGTCTCAGTGCATACCATTATTCAACATGCACTTGAAACAATTGAAATACAGGTTCATCAAAGAAACGGGAAGATCAATCTTAACCTGAATGCTGAAGTGCCTTTTATATATGGAGACAGTGAACATCTCACAAATCTTGTAAACAACCTTCTTGATAATGCAATAAAATACTCGCCTGATTTGCCTGAAATTACAATCAGAACGAAAAATTGTGAAAAAGGTATAATTTTATCTGTGGAGGATAAAGGTATAGGTATGACCAAAGCAGTTCAGAGTAAAATATTTGAAAGATTTTATCGTCAGAGTTCAGGTAATGTGCATGATGTCAAGGGATTCGGACTTGGTTTAAACTATGCGCGGTCTATAATTGAAGCCCACAAGGGCACTATAAGTGTTTTCAGTGAACCCGGAAAGGGAAGCCGGTTTGAAATATTTTTACCATTTAACTGGGAGAATTAGAAATGAGCAACAAACCTGTTAAGATTTTTCTTGTTGAAGATGATTTAAGTTTTGGATCAGTTCTTAAATCGTACCTTGAAATTAATGACTACTCAGTTGAGTGGGTCGATGATGGAAAATATGCAATTGATCATTTTAGAAAAGGGATCTTTAATATCTGTATTCTTGACATTATGCTACCACATGTAGATGGATTTACTATTGCGAATGAGATAAGAAAGATTAACAATGAAATCCCTATAATTTTTCTTACAGCAAAAAAGCTGAAAGAAGATGTCCTTAAAGGTTATGGAGTAGGAGGGGACGATTATGTCACTAAGCCATTTGATACCGATATACTTCTTGCAAAAATACGCGCGATAATCTTAAGACGCGATTTTCAGACCGGAACAAAAGATATTTATGAGATCGGTAAGTTCGTTTTTAACTCAAAACTAAGGACATTGACTATTGGCAATGATGAAAAGAAATTATCTCCAAAAGAGGCACAGTTGCTGGAATTGTTGGCTGTTAATCCGAATACATTGATCAGCAGGGAAATGGCTCTTAAGAAAATATGGGGTTCGGATGATTATTTTACAGCCAGAAGTATGGATGTTTACATAACAAAACTAAGAAAGTTTTTATCGGATGATCCCGATCTGAATATTAAAAATATCCATGGAGCAGGTTTCCAGTTGATTGTCAGGGAATATTGAACTTCAGATTTTTCCTGTTGAATTGCAAAGGAAGAAGGCTGCTGATTCCGTCAATTATCAGTGTTTTATTTTTCCCCGAGAGAATTATTTTTATCTTATTTCCGATTCTTGACTCCTCCTCGGCAATTACCTGCCTGCAGTTTCCACATGGAGAAGGGAAATCATCAGCTATGTCATCTTCTGTCATAGCGGCAATAGCCAAAGCAATGGGCTTATCGTGAGGGTGATTTGATATAGAGTTGGAAAGAGCACTCCTCTCGGCACAAATCCCGGAAGGGAATGCGGCATTTTCTATATTTGCTCCCCGGACTATTATCCCACTCGCCAGCCTGATCGCAGCTCCAACTTTGAATTTTGAGTAAGGCGCATAAGCATTTAAAGCTCCTCCTCTTGCAGCAATTATAAGTTCCAGGTCATCAGAATCAAGTTCTTCAGTTTTTTCATATTCTGCATATGAAAATGATATATTGTTCGTTCTAATCATAACACTCTTAGTCAGTCTTGAGTATAAAGGTAGTAAAAAAAGGTTTGGAGTGGCTAAAGTTTGGAGTACTTAGAGTAGATTTTTTCACAACTTTAAGTACTCTAGATACCTGGGCACTACAGGCATTGAATTTTTTCTATTTTTGTCGTAAAAATAAATTAAATGCACAACAGACCATTTCTCGTTCTTAATTTGGTTTTCTTAATTTGTCTGTATTCCTGTAAAGCTTATAAACCGCTAGTTTCAACTTCAACGACTGATCAATCGGTTCAGGATTATATTAATTCATATAAAGACCTTGCTATCAATGAGATGAAGAGAACGGGTATACCGGCAAGTATTACACTGGCTCAGGGCATAATTGAATCAGATTGCGGACACAGCTCTCTCGCCAGGGAAGGAAATAATCACTTTGGAATCAAATGTCACGACGACTGGACAGGACCTACAATCAGGCATAATGATAACAAAAGAAATGAATGTTTCCGTAAATACCGCAAGCCCGAGGAGTCTTTTTATGACCATTCTGATTTTCTAAAATCAGTATCCCGCTATAGCTTCCTCTTCAATTTTAATTCCACTGATTACAAAGCATGGGCCCATGGATTGAAGAAAGCAGGCTATGCTACAAATCCTGATTATGCCAATATGCTAGTCAGGACAATTGAAGAAAATAACCTATGGTATTTTGATCGGGGGTATGTTGCAGCTACCCTGCCACCACAGACAAATGATACTTTGAAAGAATCTTTTACAATTCATTCTGCTGATAGTACTAAAAAAACTGTGAAATCCCCGAGTGGAAACTTAGCAGTTTTGGCCCGTGTTCAGAGAGTTATGGAGAATAACAGGATACAGTATATAATAGTTAAAGATGGTGATACGAGAGAAAAACTTGAAAATGAGTTTCAATTATTGAAATGGGAACTACCAAAATATAATGAACTTAAAAATGATTTTCCACTCGTTCCAGGACAAATACTATATCTTCAGCCTAAAAGGGATAGGGCAGAACCCGGTAAAGAGTATTATAATACAGCAGAAGGAGATACAATGTACCTTATTTCCCAGCGATACGGAATTAAACTGAAGAGACTTTACGAGATGAACAGGATGGATGATGGCACAGAACCCGGAGCCGGGAAAAAGATCTGGTTGAGAAGTACTAAACCTGTTGATTGACCTGAATTGTGAAGTCTGTTATTCTGAATCCTCTGAGGAATTCGTCGGTACTCATCCTTTTCTTACCTTCAATCTGCAGACTTGAAATATTTAAAAATCCATCCTTACAGCTGATTCTGATATAATGTTTTTCATCAGAGAAAATTGTTCCAGGTTTGAAAATATGTTTCTCAATTTCCGGTTGGCTCTCGAAGATTTTAAAGGAAATAGTTGTGGAATCACTTTTGAACCAGGACCTTGCACAAGGATAAGGTGCGAGCCCTCTGACTAAATTGTGAATTTTAAACGGGTCTTGGTTCCAATCAATAATACAGTCACCGGGATGAATTTTTGGTGCAAGTTTCAATGATTCTGGCTGATTAATCAGTATTGTCTGAGGAAGTGCTTGTGCCTTGTTTTCAGCAATATCGGCAATTGTTCTGATTACTAGTCTGGCTCCAAGTTTCATCAATCTGTTGTGAAGATCACCAGCATTCTCAAAGGGGAAAATCTGTACTTCTTCCCTTAAAAGGACATTTCCGGTATCTATTCTTTCATTAATAAAGAATGTTGTGACTCCGGTTGTTGTCTCTCCGTTGATAATGGAGTGATTTATAGGTGCTGCGCCACGATAATCAGGAAGTAATGATGCATGGAGATTAATTGTACCAAGAGGAGGCATTTTCCAGACTTCCTCAGGGAGCATACGAAAGGCTACTACAATAAAGAGATCGGCATTTAACTTTTTCAGGGAGCTTATAAATTCCGGATCCCTTAGATTCAAAGGCTGCATTATTCGGGGGAGATTGCTGAATTCGGCAAATAACTTAACGGCGGATTTTGTCATCTTTCTGCCTCTCCCAGAAGGTTTGTCCGGAGCAGTTACTACACCAACTACATTAAACCCATTCATTAGCAATGAACCAAGTGTTGCCACTGCAAACTCAGGAGTCCCCATAAACACTATCCTGAGATTTTTCATAAATGGTTTATTATCATAGAAATATAGAAATAAATATTAATCCTTGGCAATATGTTTATAACATGTCAGGTCATGTCCCATTTTGTTTGCCTTGGTTTCGAGATAGAACCGATTGTGAGGATTCGATTCGATTACCAGAGGTATTGTTTCAACAATTTTTATCCCGTAACCTTCTAATCCTGCCCTTTTTACAGGGTTATTTGAAATAAGACGTACTTTCCCCAGTCCGAGTTCCCGCATAATGCTTGCGCCAACACCATAGTCTCTCTCATCTTCGCCGAATCCTAGTTTCAGATTTGCCTGCACAGTGTCCATTCCTTCATCCTGAAGCTTGTAAGCTCTTATCTTGTTTAGCAGACCAATTCCTCTTCCTTCCTGGCTAAGATAAATAACTACGCCTTTCCCTTCAGCTTCAACCATTGACATTGCTTTCTGTAACTGAGGTCCGCAGTCACATCGCATGGAACCAAAAATATCACCTGTAAAGCATGATGAATGAACTCTGACCAGAACTGGTTCGTCTTTTGTCCACTTGCCCTTTACCAGAGCAGCATGTTCAATTCCATTACTAGTCTGGCGGAATGGTACAAATTCAAAATCTCCACTTTCTGTAGGAAGTTTAACTCTGTCACCCTTCTCTATAATTGAATCTCTTTCAAGAGTATATGTGATAAGGTCCTTAATTGCAATTATTTTTATATCAAATTTTTCTCTTAGTTTAACCAGATCGTTTAACCTTGCCATAGAACCATCATCGTTCATTATCTCCACCAGTGCGCCTCCGGGACGGAGATTGGCAAATCGTGAAAGATCTACAACAGCTTCTGTATGTCCGGCCCTTCTAAGAACTCCTTTTGATTTTGCTTTTAAAGGGAAAATATGTCCGGGTCGCCCCAGGTCAGTGGGTTTTGTTGCAGGATCAACGAGAGCTTTAATAGTAAGAGCCCGGTCAAAAGCTGATACTCCGGTAGAAGTTTCTTTATTCAGTAAATCGACTGTTACCGTAAATTGTGTTTCATGAATCGATGTATTGTTTCCTACCATTAGATTAAGATCAAGCTCCTCACATCTCTCTTCAGGCAACGCGGCACAGATAAGCCCACGACCATGTTTAGCCATAAAATTGACTATTTCAGGAGTTATTAGTTCAGCGGAACAGATAAAATCACCTTCATTCTCGCGATCTTCATCATCAACAACAATCAGTAGTTTCCCGAGCTTCATATCCTCAATTGCCTCTTCGATAGTATTCAGAATAATATCATTCATTATCATTATTTTTTAGTCCTTCGCAGAATTACTGTTTGATTCATTTATAAATATCCTGTATAAAAAATCCTTTATTTTTTTAAAGAACATCATATAAGTTTCAATGTTCAAAATAACAGAATCGGTCGTAGCTTTATAGGTAAGAAAAATACCTATTGGTAATAAAATATATGAAGCCGCCCACATTCCTGCAAATGTACCAACGACATCCTCTTCCACAAGTTTCTGTGCAGAAATTGAGATAACATAATAGACAACGAAGAAAAATATAGAAATGACTGCCGGTGTTCCTAAGCCTCCTTTTCTGATGATTGCGCCTAGTGGAGCGCCTATAAAGAAGAAAACCAGACAGGCAAAAGACATTGTAAGCTTATTGTTCCACTCTGCCTCATACTTTTTGATGGCCCTGATTTCATAATGTTGTGATTCATTTTTCTCAACAAGGATACCGTTACCTTCTTTAAGCTTCTCAATAGCTTTCGCCAGTACTGTCCTTTTTTCTATTACTGTAAGTGAATCGAACATGGCTTTTGTATCAAATTTTCTGACTCTGTTTTTAGTTTCAGATTTGTCGGTCTGTGTAGGCATCTTGGCTTTTATGTTTCTTACAACATAAAGTTTTATATTCTTGAAATCTTTGAATTCCCTGTTAAGTTTTTCAGTATATTTTTTGTTGAGAGAGTCTATAGTAAAGGTTAATTGTGAAATGTTTAACATGGCAGGACCCGATTTGAAAAGTCCTTCCTCACTTCGTTGCAGATCGAATCCGGTCAGGGGTATCACTATAGTCTGCTCTTTAAAATAGTCTTTTCTGTAAGGATATTTTCTTAGGGAGGGGCTAACATTTTTTTCTTCTAATTCATTATATCCACTGCCGTTATAAAGGGTCATAATCAAACCTCCTTCATCACTTGTTGATCGCATATATCCGGAATCAGCCATTATCACAGAAGAATTTCCTCTTCTCTGACGATGGTCGTAAATAATAAGGTTGTCGAGCCGGTTGGTCACCGGATCCTTTGCAGTTATTTTTATGCTGAAATCAGGCACTCCATTATAGAAGGTCCCGGCCTGAATGTTAATATCTGGTTTCTTTCGATTTATAGCATAGAGAAGTGATCGTGCTTTAAACGTTGAATAAGGGAGAACGTTATTTGAGAAAAAGAATGATATAATAGCTATGATTCCTATGAGTATTATTAATGGACGCATAATTCTCTGAAGAGGTATACCTGAAGATTTCATGGCCGACAGTTCGCTGAATTCTCCCATATTTCCAAATGTCATCAGGGAGGCCAGAAGAATTCCGAGAGGCAGAGCTCTAGGTACGAAAGTAAGAGCAAAATAGTAGAGTAGCTCGCTAAGAATTTTAAAATCAAGACCTTTACCGGCTAGCTCATCAACATACATCCACAGGAACTGCAGTAAGAGAATAATAAGCACAATAAAAAATGTGAATATTAATGGTCCTATAAATGACTTTAATAAAAAGCTGTCAATCTTTTTCACCGACTTATTGCATTTGAAGTGCAAAATTAGTTCATTTTTATCAAATATCTCCTTTAGGATTTGTTCATTTTTTGAATGCATCAAATCAATATTACTTTCTTTGTCTTGAAACAAAGAAAGTAACCAAAGAAAATTCAAGGCTGCAGAGAATTTTGGGGCTCTTATTTTGAAGCTTGCCCACGCAATACAACTCGTTCCACCTCGTTTCACTTGGTGTCACTCAAACAGTATTGCTTACAACAAGCCCACGCAGCAAGCCTCAAAATAGTCGCTTTATCCCAAAATTCTCTGAGGCCGGTTGAAATCCAAAAACAATTATGATATTGCTTTATGTTCTAAGTTGAGGTGCGAGGGCAAACCGGAAATGGTGCGAACTTCAGACAAAACGG
>JADGPU010000122.1 GCA_017882305.1 Bacteroidales bacterium
CGAAAATATCAGAATATTTTTATATGATATCCCTGATCCCAATCCGGCTTATATTCAGATTTACAAGTTTTTAAGCGCTCTCTTTATCATATCCTCAACAGTCAGGTTTTTTTCATCTCTGACAATTTTATCAAGGACTTTGGAGACAGTGCTTTTGGCAAATCCCAGCATTACTAATGCAGATAACGCTTCTTCACGTTTTGTATTGTCTGCGAAGGCAAATATTTCACCACTTCCGGTATGTTTGCCGAGTTTGTCTTTCAGGTCAATAATGATCCTTTGGGCTGTTTTTAATCCTATTCCCTTAACGCTTTTTAGAAGGCCTGCATCTGAACCTAAAATTGCCTTTTCTATCTCTACAGGACTAAGTGAAGATAGCATCATCCTTGCAGTATTCGCACCCACACCTGTAACTGATATCAGTAATCTGAAAATATCACGCTCCTCATTATCAGCAAAGCCGAAAAGCTGGTGGCTGTCTTCTCTTATGACTTCGTGAATCAGAATTTTAAATTCTTTTTTGGCCTCAAGTTTCGAAAATGTCGTTATTGAGATATTGATAAGATAACCTATTCCTCCTGTTTCTATGGTGAGGAATGTCGGGGTGATCCGGATAATGTCACCTTTAATATAATCAATCATATTTACTGTTCTGGATTAAATATATCAGGAGGAAGTTCATCGATGCGGTCGCTATGAATTTCAATATCCTGATGTTTTAATGGGTTTTTCGATATTTCGGTATGCAACTGCCTGTTTTTAAAAATATCACATGCGAGGTAAATTGCCTGACGGAATGAATTTTCTGATGCTTCGCCTTTGCCGGCAATATCAAAAGCAGTACCATGAACCGGCGAAGTTCTGATAAAAGGTAATCCGGCAGTGAAGTTAACCCCTGAATCAAACGATAGAGCTTTAAATGGAGTAAGTCCCTGATCATGGTACATTGCAAGTATCCCATCGAATTTTGTAAATGATCCCGCTCCAAAAAATCCATCTGCCGGGAAAGGTCCAAAGGCCATTATTCCTTCTTTTTGAGCCTGCTGAATTGCCGGGCTGATTATTTCAACCTCTTCTGTCCCGAGCAATGAGTTATCGCCGGCATGCGGATTAAGTCCAAGGACTGCAATACGGGGTTTACGGATTCCGAAATCAAGAATGAGTGACTGATTCATCAGCCTGACCTTCTGTAAAAGGGTCTCCAGCGTTATCAGCTCTGGAACTTTGGAAAGCGGGACATGATCAGTAGCGATGCCAATTCTCATACTTTCACCAATCATAAACATAAGAGCTTCCCCGGAACCAGCCACAGATTTCAGATAATCGGTATGCCCTTTAAAACGAAAATTCTCCGATTGAACATTCTGTTTATCAATAGGCGCGGTAATAAGGACATCTATTTTACCGCTTTTAAGATCTTCTACTGCTTTTTCGAGTGAGATAATTGCAGCTTCCCCTCCCTGGGGTGTCGACTTACCAAGTTCAACCCTGATATTATCATCAAGACAATTAATCATATTAGCTTTCTTCGCATGAGCTTCTTCTGCCGTCCTTATGTTATTAAAGCTAAAATTACTAACATTCAATGCTTTACGATGGTAAGCAGCCACCTTAGGGGAACCATATACAATAGTTGTACAAATTTCATTTATAGTAGGGTCAGAAAGGGCTTTGATAATAACCTCATATCCGATACCATTAATGTCTCCGTGCGAGATGCCGGCCAGTATTGTTTTCTTTTCCATAAATTTCTATCTCTTTTCTGAATAGTTAGCTGCAATTCTCTTAAGGAATGTCGACAGTAACCTTAAGCCCGATGCGGGTCCGTTTTTCAGTCTGTAATAATTATCCTTCCTCAGCATTTCTGTCCCGGCGATGTCCAGATGTATTAAAGGGAATTCTGTAAAACGTTCAAGGAATTTACCGGCAATAATAGCACCTGCTTCACGTCCGCCTACATTTTTAAGATCAGCAACATCAGATTTGAGTAATTCTCCGTATTCATCCCAAAAAGGTAATTCGGCAATTCTTTCATATACATCGTTACCACATTCTTCAAGCAGGTTGATATATTTTCTGTCGGCATTTGTCATTACTGCTATTGCCTGGTTTCCAAATGTCATTGCTGCCGAGCCAGTAAGAGTTGCAATATCGATTATTAATTCCGGAGAATATTTTGAGGCATAGCTGATAGCATCTGCCAGAATAAGCCTCCCTTCAGCATCTGTATTTCCTATTTCGACACTCATTTTATTAAACATGGTAATGATATCACCCTGAGTATAGGCATTTCCTCCCGGACGATTATCAGTTGAAGGGATCAAACCTATAATATGAAGAGGAATACCTGTTTTTGCAATAGTATGAAGAACTCCTGTTACGGTTGCAGCTCCAGCCATGTCACCATTCATTCCGGCCATAAATTCACCGGTTTTAATATTCAAACCTCCTGTATCGTAGACAATTCCCTTTCCTACCAGGACAATCGGTTTCTTGTTAAGGCAGTTTGAAGGATGCCATTCCAGGATACAGAAAACGGGAGGGTCGACACTCCCTTTATTAACAGCCAGAAGCCCACCCATCTTCAGTGCTTCTATCTTATTCTTTGTTAATACTTCAACTTTGAAACCTGCAGAATCACCTATTTTTTTTATCTCCCCTGCCAGAGAAGTTGCATTTAGCTGGTTAACCGGTTCTTTAATAAGATCGCGAGTAAAATAAACTGCATCGGTAAGATCAACAAGCCATTTAATCTCAGAATCCATTAATTCGCCCTGCAGAAGAAGCTTTTTCGGATAGAAATTTTTATCATCCTTCCCTGGTTTTGTCTTGTATTTATCGAAGGAATATAAGCTCAATAGTAGTCCTTCTGCAAAATCTTCAATTGCTCCATTATAAGTCTTTTCAGAAGTTATAACCAGCTCCGAATGGTTGTTCTCTTTTATGAGTTTTCTTAAGTTATACGAAGTCCTTCTAAGTTCCTCTCTGACTTTGTAATGCGCAATCCCCTCTTTTAATCTGATCAGGTAAGTGCACCTGTTATAAGAATTAATGAAAATATATTCTTCCTTCGTTTGAAGCTGAGTATGAGCAAAATCAGTTTCTTGTTTAGAGAGTTTTAATCTTTCGGGAATCTGATCACTCCCCAGAATGCATATAACAGATTGGTCAAATGATATTTGTGATATTCTTTGAATTTCAGGTTTCATATTATTATCGGGTAGTTTTTGAAGATGTAAAGTTAACTAAAATATTGATTGTTTCGTTTCCAAAGAGTTACCTTTGCCCCGATTAATTCCATCAACCGAAAAAGCATTTTATTGGTCACATTGATTACTTTAATTTGTTATATAGATGATCTTAGAAGAATTATATGAGAAAGCTCTCAGGCTTATTCCAATGGATATTGAGGAAGGAGTTGCACTTTATACCACTGCTCCGCTGGAAGAGCTGATGTTTGTGGCAAATAAACTCCGTCAAATGCATAATCCGGGGAAAATTGTGGGCTGGATGATTGACAGGAATGTGAACATTACAAATATCTGCTTCTCTCAATGTACTTTTTGTAACTTTTGCAGGAAGAAAGGATCTCAGGACGCATATGTCACATCATTAGATGACTATAAATCTAAAATTGATGAATTGTATTCGCTGGGAGGAAATCAGCTTCTATTGCAGGGAGGGATGAATCCGGAGCTTGGTATGAGTTTTTATATTGATCTTTTCAGAAATTTAAAGAATCTATACCCATCATTAAAACTTCATGCTCTCGGACCTCCGGAGATTGTTTACCTGGCAAGGAAGGAGCGATTATCTTATTCATTGGTTCTTTCTCATCTGATTGAGGCAGGGCTTGACAGTCTTCCCGGTGCAGGTGCGGAGATCCTTTCTGACCGGGTAAGAAAAGTTGTTTCTCCGGCAAAAGCGACATCTGAAGAGTGGCTGGGAGTAATGCGAGATGCTCACAAATTGAATCTGCCTACTTCAGCAACTATGATGTTTGGTCATATTGAAACAGCCAGGGAGAGGATTGAACATCTTATCAGGATAAGAGATCTCCAGGCTGAAAAACAGGAAAATCATTTTGGATTCATAACCTTTATTCCCTGGGCTTTTCAGGACGAGGGAACCATCCTTTTAAAAAAACACGGAATCAGAAGCAGTTACAACGGTCCGGATTATATCAGAATGATAGCCATAAGCCGGATCTTATTAAATAATATCAGGAATATACAGGCCTCAATATTAACTGTTGGTAAGGAAATTGGGATGTTGTCACTTCATTCAGGGGCAAACGACCTTGGATCTATTATGATTGAGGAGAATGTGGTTAGTGCAGCCGGGGCGAATAACCGTTTCAATGCCAATGAGATGCAAACAATTATTAAAGAAGCGGGATTTATACCGGGCAGAAGAAATCAGAAATATGAAGCTTTTTGCCCCCCTGATGTTCATCCCCCCAACCCCCCACATGGGGGCTAGAGAATAAATAAAAAAGTCCCCCATTTGGGGGATTTAGGGGGTAAAAACCCCCACACTTTACATGCAGGTTTTATTGTATATCGTAATTCTGACTTAGTCTTTGTGTGTTGGCTCTTTATCGTCATTATCAGGATCAAACTTGGAAGCCTTTTTAAATTCTTTCATTCCCTGACCAATTCCTTTCATAAGTTCAGGAATCTTACGACCCCCAAAAAGAAGTACTATTACAACTAATATCAGTAATATCTCTGTTAAACCTATTCTTTGCATCTCGTTTAGTATTACAATTTACGCAAAGTTATAAATACTTTATTCAAATACAAACCATGAAAAACAATAAATCTATTTCCTGATCAGCCTGAGGACATCATTACCATTGGCATAGAGCAAAAGAGCCAATAATATAATCATTCCTGTAATTTGTGCATATTCAAGGAATTTGTCGCTTGGCTTTTTTCCGGTAATTACCTCAAATAATAAAAAGAGAACGTGACCTCCGTCAAGAGCAGGTATCGGCAGAATATTCATGACTGCTAATATAATTGAAAGAAATGCAGTCAGGTTCCAGAACCTTTGCCAGTCCCATACACCGGGGAATATGTTCCCGATTGTAATAAAACCACCCAATGATTGATAAGCTTTTGTATGTTTTGAAAAAATGAGTTTGAATTGTTTTAAGTAATCGGTAATCGTCTTAAAACCTTTGCTAATACCTGCAGGAATTGATTGCAGGAATCCATATCTGATAGTTTTAAGCTCAAAAATCCGATCAAGTGCTACGGACCTTGCTATCCCAAGCATACCTAAGGAGTCAGGTGTCACTGAAATATTAAGGTTCTCCCCTTTGCGTACAATATTAAGAATTACCGGATGTTCCTTATTGTCGAAAAGATACTTTTGAAATTCATCGTAATAGGTAAATTTTTTGTCGTTGAGACTAACAAGTTGATCCTTAGGAAGTAGACCAGCTGCTTTGCCATGAGACTTTTTTCCAAAGCTTTCAATCACATATGGTCCGAAAGGTATCCTGGAGTCAATCTGACCTTTACCCTTGAGCATTTTAGGAACATATTCCTTAGGTATCTCAATATTCAGAATCGCACCATCGCGTTCAACCTGAATAGTTTTGCGGTTGTTTAAAACAATATCTGAGGTTATTTCATGGAAGTTCTCCACATGTTGATTGTCGACTGTAAGGATTTTGTCTCCGTTTCTGAGACCAATGGCGTAACCGACCGAGTCGGTAACGATACCATATTTCACATTGGCTGTTGGCAGGTATGTTTCGCCCCAGGCAAATAAAACCAGAATAAAAATCAACATTGCGAAAATAAAATTAAAGATAACCCCTCCCGTCATTATCAGAAGTCGTTGCCATGATGTCTTTGACCTGAATTCCCATGGTTGAGGAGGAAGTTTCAACTGCTCCTTATCCATCGATTCATCTATCATTCCCGATATTTTTACATAGCCGCCAAGAGGGAGCCATCCTATACCATATTCGGTTTCGCCCTTCTTATGTTTAAAGAGTGAAAACCATGGGTCGAAAAAGAGGTAAAATTTTTCGACCCGTGTTTTGAAAAATTTAGCAAGTGTAAAATGTCCTAATTCATGTATGATTACAAGAATTGAAAGGCTCATTACAAACTGAAGAATTTTAATAAGTATTGTCATCTTTCTTTTTGAAGGTTGTTAATAAATCGGAGAGCTGTTTCCCTTGCGCTTCTATCAGTTGCTTCAAGAAAATCCAGATCAGGAGAAGGGGAAAACAGACTATCTTCCATGGTATGCTCCACAATTTCCGGCATTTGTGTAAATCCTATCTTTTCGTCAAGAAAAGCCCTGACTGCCATCTCATTGGCAGCATTTAATATACATGGCATGTTTCCACCTCGCTTGAGTGCTTCAAATGCCAATGTAAGATTCCGGAATTTTTTTACATCGGGATCGCTAAATGTTAAAGTTTTACAATCCTTAAGTACAAGTCGTGGAAGATCAGACTGCAGCCGTTCGGGATAGCTCAGAGCATAAAGGATCGGAATCCTCATATCGGGAACGCCAAGCTGAGCTTTTACAGATCCATCAGCAAAGTGGACAAATGAATGAATGATCGATTGGGGATGAATAATAACTGAAATCTGTTCAGGTGTGAGATTAAAAAGCCATTTCGCTTCAATCACTTCCAGCCCCTTATTCATCAGTGAAGCAGAATCAATTGTGACCTTACAACCCATGTTCCAGTTTGGATGTTTAAGAGCATCGCAGGGCTTAACATTCTTCAGCATCTCTTCAGACAAATTCAGAAATGGTCCCCCTGAAGCTGTGAGTGTAATTTTCTCAATGGGGTTTCCCGATTCCCCTAGAAGACATTGAAAAATTGCCGAATGCTCTGAATCAACGGGAATAATAATACTTCCCGATTCTCTGACCAGTCTGCCTATAATCTCACCAGCAACGACAAGAGTTTCTTTGTTTGCCAGAGCTATTTTTTTCCCGGCTTTTATTGCTGCAATGGTGGGTCTCACTCCTGAATAGCCTACAATAGAAGCGATGACCACATCAACAGTTGATGAAGTAACTACCTGTTCTATAGCCTCATTACCTGCATAGACTTTTATATTTGTACTATAAAGACCTTCTTTTAATTGCAGGTAATGATCAGGATTCGCGATTACGACTGAATCAGGCTGAAACTTATGTGCCTGCTGTATAAGAAGATCAATATTATTTCCGGCAATCAGAACTTCAACGACAAACCTTTCCGGATACTTGGAAATGATATTCAGAGACTGAGTACCGATCGACCCAGTTGATCCCAACAATGCAATTCTTTCTGGCATACCGGGTATCCTGGTTATTAGAATAAAATATGTTTCTCGGGATCCAGAGGGCTCCCTTTGTACCAGATCTCAAAATGAAGGTGAGGACCAGAGGTATAAAGTTCACCGGAGTCACCGACTACAGAAATTACGTCGCCGGCACGAACAAGATCTCCTGTCTCCTTGAGGAGGCTGGCATTATGCTTATATACCGAAACAATATTGTTCGGATGTTGAACCTCAATTACAAATCCGGTTTCCATAGTCCATCCAGTGAAGATAACTGTTCCGTCGAGAACAACAGATACAAGAGCTTTAGGTTTTGTAACGATGTCTGTACCAAAATGTTTTGTTCTGACATCATATTTCCCTGAAATAATTCCCTTCACAGGTGGGAAAAAATGGAGGCTGGCCAGCCCTGAGACTGATTCAGATGCTGATGGTCCGATTGTGAGATTGTACTTTTCTTCAGTTTCAACACGTGCCCTTAAGACAGAATCGTTGGGTGAAGTACTGAAATTAATTTCTTTGTAATTATTTGTAGTGCCTTGATGAACAGCCATTTCAACAGGTTGAGTGCCCGATATTATTGAATTCAGATTGTCGAAATACTTATCCCTTAATTTCAGTTCACGATCGAGGGAATCAAGACGGATAGCACTCATAAGGATATTACGGCGCATTGTAACATCAGGATATCCAGGAATAAACTCCCGCAGGTTGGTGAATGAGATCACGGTACCGGTGCCCCAGATTATAAAAAGGATCAGAAAAGTAATCAGAAGGAAGGCATTATATCTTGTCATTATTACTCTCCATACCTCCTCTAAGGTATGATCATTAATTACAGAAAATCTGTATTTATCGCGCCAGTTATTTTTTTTCTTGTCGTCTTTAGCCATTTTCTATAACTTAATCGGCCTGCAAAGATAATAATCCTGCCTCATCAAATGAATTAGCAGAACCAAAAATGGGAATTTAAACCAGTTATACCACCTTAACCGGTTTATCTTCACTCTGCCAGAGCCCATGTTTTGTACACACTGACATTGCAGAAAGGTTCATTGACACTTCAGGTGCAACAATATAAAAATCAATCTCAAAATGAGAAGGCACATTACCATAAACACCTGCAGTATAACGTGCTTCAGCAAGGAGTGTTTCCCTGTTCCAAAGTTGTATTACGCTTATGAAATGGTCGTGTTCATCAGGATGGGGATACTCATCACCAAGTTTTACTTTAACCTCAAATTTCTCTCCTCTTTTAACTGTGTCAGGACAGAATACATGCGGCATATGTCTGTCGAGATAATCGCGTTTTACCTCTTTTTCTTCCCTTTCTATCTCAGTTGCTTTAAATACCCTTGGCATAGTAAATAATTTTCAGTTAATACAATAGGTCAAAACCCGGAACAAAATTTTAATAATAAATCTGTAAACAAACTTAATAATTATAATTTAAATTGTAGTGAAGTCGGAAGTCAGAAGTCAGAAGTCGGAAGCAAATTCTGATCTTCAGTCTTCGATCTCCTGATTTCGGACTTCGGACTCTTAAATAAAATAAATTTAAAATTGTTTTGCTAATTGCCCCTTATATACTACATTTGCCCCTCGATATTGCGGGGTGGAGCAGTGGTAGCTCGTTGGGCTCATAACCCAAAGGTCGGAGGTTCGAATCCTCCCTCCG
>JADGPU010000046.1 GCA_017882305.1 Bacteroidales bacterium
CCTGATGTAGTAGGAATTGCAATATAGGGCAGCTTAGTACCAGGATGTTCCTTGTTACCAACTCCCTCAAGAAACCCAACTACAGATTCTGACCGGTACATCATTGCAGAAATCGCTTTGCCTGCATCAATCACACTTCCTCCGCCAATTCCTACAACAAGATTAATTTCTTCATTATTAAACACTTTTATGGCGTTATCAATTAGCTCCGGTGATGGTTCTCCCGGAACTGATAAAATATGATATTTGATTCCCTTCTTTCTAAAATCCTCAAAAAGTATCTCAGCATAAGTGGAACTCAGAAAAGAACTCTTTCCTGTTGCCAGGATTATATTGTCGCCGAACTGGTGAACCATAGAAGCCAGTTCGGAGATTATCCCGTTCTTGAAATAAATTTTTGGTAGACGTGAAAATTGAAAAGGTCTCACCATCTTGTGCTGTCGTTTGGTTCGATGATGTTATATTTCACACCATGTCGTGGCTCAGCCATAAAATTTTTTACCAGATCGCGCCATTTCAGATAATGAGCAGTGGTTTTATGATTAGTCGCTGCTGCCTCAGATTCATAGGCTTCATAAATCATGAATCGACACAGATCATCGGCCTGCTGAATTAAGTCAAACCGAAGGTTACCTGGTTCTTTCACCGATTCAAGATGATTTGCCACTGTTGCATCAATAAAGCTATTGATGTCACCACGTTTTACATTGACATATACACAAGTTACGATCATAGATTCCGGTATTTTTTAGTAAAGTTAAACGATTAGAACTAAAGTTCAAACTACTTCTAAAATTCACTCATAACCAACTATTGAATCGGGAATTTTCTATCTTGCTCACTATTTTACGATTTAACTAATAATGATTACATGAAACTTCGGCAATCAAATTACAGCTGGCTGATCCTAATATTTATATTTATATTTATTCAAAGCACAGCACAATCGCAACAAAAACGAAATAATCTTTTTGATTTTGGGTGGCGGTTTCACCGCGGAGGTGCTCTTGGTGCTGAAGAACCAGCCTATGACGATTCACAATGGAGAATGATTGATCTTCCTCATGATTGGAGTATTGAAGATTTGCCGGGGACGACTTCCCCTTTCAACATCGATGCTGTCAGTCAGGTAAGTGGAGGTTTTACAACCGGAGGTACAGGCTGGTACAGGAAGACATTTAAAATCCCGGCTGAATATAAAGAGAAGCAACTAATAATATTATTTGAAGGTGTTTATATGAACGCAGAAGTATGGATTAATGGTGAATTTCTTGGGAATCATCCTTATGGTTATACAAGTTTCTCGTTCGATATCTCTGATAAAGTAAAATTTGAAAAAGAGAATGTATTGTGTGTCAAAGTAAAAAATGAGGGAGAAAACAGCCGCTGGTATTCAGGTTCAGGTATTTACAGACATGTATGGTTGAATGTTGTTTCACCATTTCATATTGCAACCTGGGGCACTTATATAACAACCCCGCAGGTAAATGAACAAGAGGCTTTAGTTAATATAAAAACTTCATTAGTAAACCAAAGCAGTAAAATCTCAAACTTTAAGCTTGTTACAAGAATTTTCAATTCAGGCGGACAGGAGCAATCGGAGGTTGAGACGGGAAAAGCAATTGAACCGGGGAAAACCATTGAAATTGTCCAGGAGATGAAACTTAATAAGCCTGCTCTATGGTCGACTGATTCACCTGTACTCTATAAAACGATATCTGAAATACATGAATCTGAAGTACTCACCGATCAGGTTGAGACAGAATTCGGAATCAGATCAATATCATTCGATGCTGTCAGGGGATTCCTGTTAAACGGTAAACCATTGAAATTAAGAGGAGGTTGTGTTCATCATGACAATGGGATCTTGGGTTCCAAGGCTTACGACAGAGCCGAAGAACGTCGTGTGGAATTGTTGAAATCAAGCGGTTTTAATGCTATAAGATCGTCTCATAATCCACCTTCTCCTGCTTTCCTTGATGCCTGCGACCATTTAGGCATTCTTGTAATTGACGAATCATTTGACATGTGGAAAGAAGAAAAGAATCCTAATGATTATCATCTCTATTTCAGTGATTGGTGGAAAAAAGATATTGAGAGCATGATACTTCGAGACAGAAATCATCCTTCAATTATTTTATGGAGCATTGGCAATGAAATCCCAAACAGACAAAAACCTGAAGTCGTGGAACTGGCAAAAACATTAGGGGAATTTATACGACATATCGATCCGACTCGCCCGATCACTTCGGCGGTCAATGATCTGAAACCCGATAAGGATCCATATTTTGCAGCTCTTGATGTTGCCGGATATAATTATGCTTCAGGAGGAGACCATAATCAAATTAACCTCTACGAGTTCGACCATGAACGATTACCGCTACGTGTGATGGTTGGAACAGAATCTTTTCCTTTAGAAGCATTCGGAAGCTGGATGGACGTAAGAGATCACACTTATGTGATTGGCGATTTTGTATGGACAGCTTTTGATTATATTGGTGAAGCGAGTATTGGCTGGAGAGGTTATTTTCAGAAGCAGGATTTTTTCCCCTGGAACCTGGCTTTCTGTGGAGATTTGGACATTTGCGGATGGAAACGGGCTCAGTCTTATTATCGTGATGCACTATGGAAAGAGAACAAAGTGTCAATATGGGTAACCCCGCCACAACCATCTTTTGCGCTTAATCCTGAAAGACAATTATGGTCAAAATGGCATTGGAATGATGCTGTCGACGACTGGAACTGGAAAGGAAGTGAGGGAAAAATTATGGATGTAAATATATATTCTTCCTGTGGGAAAGTTGAGCTTTTTCTAAATGGTAAATCACTGGGTGAAAAAGTAACTGATCGCTCAACAAAATATTTGGCTAACTGGCAGGTACCTTATGAGCCGGGCACACTAAGAGCAGTTGGTTTTGCAGGAAGAAAGCAGATTGCTGTCGCTGAATTACATTCTACAGGTGAAGTCACACAAATCAGGCTTTCAGCCGACAGAAATAAAATCAGGTCAGATGGACAGGATTTGAGTTATATTACAGTCGATCTAACTGATAATGAAGGCGTTTGTAATCACAAAGCAGAAAATCAGGTTTCATTTGAAGTGGATGGACCGGGAACCATTGCAGGAGTAGGTAATGCCAATCCGTTAAGCCTTGAAAGTTTTCAGTTGCCAAAGCGGAAAGCCTGGCATGGAAGGTGTATGGTAATCATAAAATCTGATAAAACTGCCGGTAAGATTATTCTGAAAGCAACTTCCGCAGGGCTTAGAACTGCAAATTTAGAAATAGAAAGTAATTGAAAGTAAGTACGTGAGTTAATTTGTAAGAGAGAATTGTCTGATTTATAAGGTTTCCCAAAAAAGAAAATGTACTTTTATTGGCTCAAAAAAGACAATTACTTATTTTATCTTTGGAAAATAATTTCCTAAATTGAAGTCAATTTGAACAATTAAAATGCGTATATGTTAAGATTGAAACTTAAGATGTTGAATTTATCACATTTTTAATAGACTAAATGGGCTTAAAATCAAATAGACAAGTCATTGGCAGAATCTTCCTAATATTATTATTTGTTTTCTCTTTTTGTTCTGCAAATGGGCAACAAACATCTTTAAATCCAATCTCATACTGGGTATTTGTCCCGTACATTTATAACCCGGCTATGGTTGGGAGCAAAGACTTCTTATCTATTGGTGTTAATGCAGCATTCCAGGGTGAATCCAACACCCAGCTTATAAGCGGGAATACAAGAATCACAAAAACTAATTCCGGTTATTTTTCATCTCCTGATATAATAGAATTTAGGAATACAGGAATAGGGGCATCGGTTTTTAACGATTTCGACGGTTTATCTCGAAATGTAGGATTAAGTGTCTCAGGTTCATATCAGTTACCATTAAATACACACAAATTATCATTTCTTTCCTTTGGATTATCGGTAAAGGAGGAATATCATACTATAACAGCCGAGTTGGAAAATACTGTAAAAAAAACATTCTATCCCAATCTGGACTTTGGAATTTATTATTATGGGACCAATTTTTTCACTGGTCTTTCCGCAATTAATATATTTGGTAGCCCTTGGAAACCTGATACCCTCGGAGTTTTTAAAGTTCCTGTTTCAAGAGAGTACTTTTTTACAGCCGGATATAAGATTCTCCTCAGCAAATCTCTTAATATTGTGCTGGAACCTTCGGTACTGATTTTGGCTTCTGACTCTACCTTCAGCAAAATAAGCAATAATATCAACCCCATCATTAAACTTTATCTGGAGGATTTTTGTCTTGGAACATCTTTCCTGAGTAAGGGTAAGATCTCAATATTTGCACAATTCAGATATCCCAGATTCTATATAGGAGCATTGTATGAATTGGCAAATAAAACACCCTATTATAAAACTAAACCTATTGTAGAATTCACTTTAGGCATAAATCTTCAACCTGACAAATCAAGGTTTTCCAACCATAGCCACTGGTAAAACTTACGATAATAATATTGCGATGAAAAGAGCTCTTGAAATAACTTTGTTTGCCATGATGACAATAATGCTGTTGTCTTCAAACGGTATAGATAAGAATATCATTAGTGAAGTTTATTTAAATTCTTCAAATGTAACAATGGATGATACCACATATCTAAAGAGTCTTATTAAAGTAGATTCCTTCAGACTGCAAATCATACCCCCTTCTTCAGGTGTTCAGTTTTATAAAGATGGAATAGTATTCCTTTCTATGTCGAAGAATGAGATGAGAATGTCATCAAATCAAATCTCCTTCGGAGCTGTTGAAGCATATTATGCATCTGTTGTGGATTCCGTTCTCGGGAAACATATGATATTTTCACCATTATCTTCATTTTTATTCCCATGTGAAGCCATGACGTTTAGCAGCGATTATAATACCATCTATTTCACGAAGATCCCCAAAAAAAATAATAAGGAAAAGATCTTTATGGCAAAATTTGTACCAGACGGTAAAAGTAAGACAGGTTTGGTCCCCCAGGAAGTCCCCCTGGATTTTTGTGCGGATAATTACAACTATTCTCATCCCACGTTATCATCTGATGAAAATATGCTGATTTTTGCATCAGACAGGGAAGGTTCTTTCGGCGGCATGGATCTGTATATCTCGAGGCGAACCGGTGATAAATGGTCTGTCCCTGAAAACCTTGGACCATTAATAAATACAGCCGGAAATGAATTTTTCCCCTTTCTCGATTCAGAAAATAACTTATTTTTCTCATCTGACAGACTACCCGGATATGGCGGCTATGATATCTTCACCTCTAAATTTAACGGGGAAGGCTGGGATAAGCCGGTAAATCTGTCAGACCATATTAACACCAATAAGGATGATATTGCATTTACCATTAATAAAATTGATGGAAAGACTGCGTTCTTTACCAGAAGGCAAAAATCAGAAAAAGGTGATATGCAATTGTTCAGGGTTAAATTAAAACAGGGAGTTGCGGATATGAATCTATTAACTCTATCATATGTATTTGACGGTAAACCTGTTGCGAAAACCAGCTTTGCTTCGGTCACTTCCGAAACTAAAGTAAAACCAGTGGAAGCAGAATCTCCAAAAACAATGCCCGTGACTGAAGTGGTAAAAAAAGAAAAGCCTAAAGTCTCTGTAACGACCCCCGAAATTAAGAAAACGGCTGAGAATGTAACTGTCACCAAACCTGAACCTGAAGTCATATCACCCAAGAATAAACCTGTTGCAAGGGTAACAACTAAACCAGCACCGGTTGAACAAAAGGATGTCGTGATATACAGGGTCCAACTTCTTCCAAGTACGAGTGAAAAAAAGTCCAAAGAGATTGTAATAAATGATAAGGCTTACAAATTATACGAATATCTATATCTAGGAGCTTATCGTTATACTATAGGTGAATTCAGCACACTTGCGCCTGCAACAGCGCTACAAAGGATCTGCAGACAATCGGGTCATTCACAGTCATTTGTTGTAGCATTTAAAAATAATACCAGGTCTCTGGATATGAATCTGTTCAAATAGAAGTACATTGATGATTTGTTTATACGCCGGAGGAAAAAAGGAAAAAGCAGGTTAAAGAAATACTAATTTATCCTTAACTACCTCATCAGTATCATTTGTTCCATAAAGTTTCAGGCCAATGCTTGGTATTGCAATTTGTAAGACGTCTGCTATTGGGAAAAAAGCATCTTTTATATCCTCAAACTCTTTCATCTCATCAAATTCATCAACTGGCAAATACAAGTGAAAAATTAAAACATAATCAGGCTCATTAATCCTCGCCAGTACTTTAAATATTTTTGCAAGCCATAAGGATGAGGAAGTATTGAAATATTCCAGATTGAGTCTCAGATTTGTGGTAGGTTTTGCATGCAGGATATATTCTGTTACCCAATTGAGTATTGGTTCATAAACTTTAGCAGCATTTTCAGGAATTGATTTTCCGGAAAAAATAAAGTCACCCGTGAATGGATTCAGTTCAATTCGTGGAGTCTTTGGTGTCTCTTCAATTATTAAACTCTGAAAATCTTTCATTATAGCTGCTTTGATGACTTTAATACAAAATGAATTTATCTTTCTTAAATAATCTTCAAATTTAGAATTTACTTTTACGGATTACCAGATCTTAATCAAATTCTGGATACCGATCATCAATTAATATGGCCTCTTTATAAATATATTTACCAAAGTCGTGATTATTTTATCTTACTTTCTTAAAATGATGTAAGATTCTGGATTATCTGGGGGCTTTTTCACAAGTCAGAAAATCATATTATAAAAGCCGAAGCAAATTTAAAAGATTAAGAATAATTAAGCGCTAAAATTGCGTAATAATGTCGCTTATAATCGAAGCAATGGATAAAAAAGCAGTGTATTCTCTGAATAATATGAATTTTCATCCAAATTTTGCCTTCGTTGGTCAAAAAGCTAATATCTGAATTAAAGCTTATTTTAATGGCATAAATCTTATATATAATTCTCAATTTCAGTTCTTTAGATTTAGTAAACACGATTAAAAATCAAATCTCTCAAAAATCGCTTATAAATTTCACTATTTTTTGACAAAACATACGATTTCAGTTATCAATGAAACTTTTTCAATGATATATCAATGAATTTCATTGATTAACTAAAAATCGAAAATACCATCTTTTACCATAACAAGGGTTCTACCTATTGACTTAGATTATCATAATGTTTAATTTTATTTTCTGAAGTTAAAGATAATTTTGATGAGGAACAGTATTACGATAGACGATCTTGATTTGATTAATAATCAAAGAATTAATACTCTGGTTAATTTGGGCAGCACTTCAATAGATTCAGGTAGGAGTAATTCTGTTCTTAGAATCCTGACCACTGAAGGTTGTGAAAACTTTGCTAAGTATATTGAACTGTTGGACCTCGCAAAAGATCCAAATATTGTGGTTCTTTCTTCACTACACCATTATTATTATGACGCTGAAGAAATAACAAATGTCAAAACAGTTATTAACTTAAAGGAACTCAACCATATAAAGCAACTTAAGGATCTTCTTCATTCGTTCTTTCATATTCTTCCACCTGACTGCAATTTTATCGGCT
Source organism: Bacteroidales bacterium (assembly GCA_017882305.1). Classification (GTDB taxonomy): domain Bacteria; phylum Bacteroidota; class Bacteroidia; order Bacteroidales; family VadinHA17; genus LD21. The sequence continues at coordinate 7,583 of JADGPU010000046.1, forward strand.
GTTTCGTAAATACGAAAAAGCAAAATAGTTTTGTTTTGAGTACCAGTCCTTCAGACTCTTATTATAAGAGGAATTCTGATGCTATTGAAAATGGTATTGTGTCAAGTAGCCCATTCTTGAACATGATATACAATATGATTGATTCGAAGACCAATAAATATATGTCCGAAAGAAGCGTTTCTTTGCTATTAGGAGAACATGGATTTAAAGTACTGGACATGACTGAACTGGATGATCTGACATATTTCTGCGCGCAAAGCCTTCGGACTGCTGATAATTAATTATATTTAGGAATCTTTATTGTCGATTTTGTTCATCATTTAATCAGAACTAATATTGTGAAGTTTAACTGATTATGGATTTTATTAATTACCTGGACCGTCTTAAGATAATTCCATTTTTAAAGAAATGGAAACTTCTAAGTATTATGCTTGGTTCAATTGACATCATCGCAATTGCACTTGCTTTCCAGATCTCTTTTTATCTAAATTATCCTGAAGATGTAGCATTCTTTTTCTTAAAAAGCAGAACTCTTAAGTTATTCATTTTAATATTGCCTTTCTGGCTTGTGATTCTTTATTTAATACAAGTCGCTGAAATCCCAAGAACAAAACGTTACAGGGTACTCTTCTACCAGTATTTCCAATCAACAATATTGGTCGTTACTCTTTTACTTCTATTTTATTTTGTTTTTAAACTCTATTTGATTTCCCGGCTTTTCCTTATCGAGTCTGCACTTTTTGGTCTTCTCTTCCTTTTCCTTGTCAGGTCATTAGAATATAAACTGTTCAAGATTTACAGGGCAAAGGGATATAATTATATAAACATTGTTATTATTGCTGACGAATCATCTTTTGCATTTATTGAGAGCCTGTTGTCGCATAAGGATTGGGGATACAGGATTATTGCAATATTTACTGCATCAGTTAAACTTAAAGAAAAGTATGAAAAAGCAATAATCCTCCTTCCTGATGAATATTTAGCTGTACTTAATGACCTCATGGAAGTTGATATTATTGATGAAGTACTTTATTTTAAAAGCAAGGTGATTCCATCAGAAGTAAGAAATACAGTTAGGTCCTGTGAAGAATTGGGTGTAGTCTTCAGTTTGAATTATACCGAACAGAATAATAAACTTACAAACGCTATAAAATCAGAAATCGGAAACCAAAAGTTTCTGACATTTATTAATATACCTCATAATTCATTTGCATTAACGATTAAAAAAATAATGGATATCTCTGTATCCCTGTTCATGATAGTAGTCTTGTCCCCTTTTCTATTAGCTATCGCCATTTTAATTAAAATTACATCGCCAGGGCCGGTAGTATTCAGTCAGTCGAGAGTGGGATTAAGGGGTCGGCAGTTCAGCCTGTATAAATTCAGAACCATGATTGCCAATGCAGAAAAGCTTAAAAAAGAGCTCGAAGCTGATAATGAAGCTGACGGACCTGTTTTTAAAATTAAAGATGACCCGCGTGTTACCTTTATCGGGAAATTCCTTAGAAGAACCGGACTTGATGAGCTACCCCAGCTTTTTAATATCCTTCAAGGTGAGATGTCGTTGATTGGTCCTCGTCCTCCGCTTCCAAGTGAAACTATCCAATACAAACGCTGGCAGTTAAGACGCCTTTCCGTTAAACCGGGGCTTTCTTGTTTCTGGCAGATAAAACCTGACAGAAATAATATTAAATTTGAAAAATGGATGGAATTGGATTTGGCTTACATAGATAATTGGTCACTTCGATTAGATTTTATAATTTTACTGAAAACAATAAAAACAGTTTTCTTGAGAACAGGTTTATGATTATATATATATACGAATTATGCGAAAGAAGATAAAGTATTGTTTATATAAAGCGGTTGTTATCTTATCCTTAATTTCTACTGCTTCATGTGTCCCTACAAAAGAATTAAATTATTTCAACGATCTTTCTGAACTTGAAGAACCAGGTGTTAATCCCAGGACTCAGAAGCTCATTATGCCCTTTGATAAGCTTTATATTAAAGTTATCAGTATTGATCCAACAACCAGCCAGATATTTAACGCTACAGAAGAAATGAGGAACGGAGGAAGTAATGGTATTCTGGGCTACCTTGTTGATGAATCGGGTAATGTAAATTTCTCTTTTATTGGCAATATTCAAGTGACAACACTTACCTTAGCCCAGGCGTCTGAGAAGATTGAGAAAGCATTAAATGATTACGTAGGCAAAACCTCTGTAACTGTTAAATATATTGATAACCAGATTACAGTTTTGGGTGAGGTGCAACGCCAGGGAGTCTACCCTTTTACCCAGGATAAACTTAACATTTATGAAGCTTTGGGACTCGGTGGAGGACTTTCTCAATACGGCGACCGGAAAAAAATCATACTGATCAGGAATGAAGGTGGCAGGATAATGCATTACAAGTTAAACATGTCAGATTCGAAGATTGCAAATAAGGACTATTATTATATTCTTCCCAATGATGTAATTGTCGTTGAGCCATTGAAAGCTATCTCTTCCAGCTACCAGAATATTACATATACAACCATTCTAAGTTCAATAACAACTCTGATTGCCGTTTTGCTTTTTACAAATGTTAAATTTTAAAATAAAGATAATATCAAATGTCATATCAAAAAGAATCTGTACCTGAAGCTTATAATATAAAGGAATTCATATTATCAGCCTTACCCTACAAATATTACTATTTAGCCAGTTTTGTGGTCTGCCTTGCTCTCGCTTTTATGATTAATAAATTTTCACCTGTAGTAATCAGAGTCAATTCTATAATCGGACCTATTGAGGATAAAGGACCTTCATTACGTGGATCAACTAGCCTTTTCAACGGAATCGGTGACTATTCTCAGGTTAGAAACCTTGAAAACGATATAAACAGTCTCTCCTCATTTAGTCTTATCTCTACAACTATAAAATCCCTGAATCTTGAGGTAGGATATTTCACGGATAAGACTAATATTTTCGGTCATCCTAGTCAGATTTACCGGGGGTCTGCTTATACTGTGAATATTGACAAATCTCACATACAACCAATCAATGCCAGGTTTGATATTAAATTTATTGACGATAAGTCTTATAGATTAAGGTCTTCAGAAAAAGAAGTTACACTCTATAATTATGTTGATAACTATATTGTGAGCAAACATAATGTACTGAAAATAGACACAATATGCAAGTTTAATGAGACTATAATTAATAAAGATTTTCAATTCTCAGTATCCCGAAATAAAGATCTCTATGTCCCTGGTGCAAAAAATGACAATCTTGCATTCTTTGAGTTTTACCACCAGGATTTACTTTCACAACAATATCTTAAACGACTAAAAGTCGAACCTGTCAGTACTAAGTCATCATTAATAAAAGTCTCGTTTCAAGGAGAGAACATGGGCTTGACAATTGACTTTCTGAATAACTACCTGCAGGCTTATCTTTATGATGATCTTGCAAAGAAGAATAAAATCGCAGAAAGGACAATAAATTTTATCGATTCACAGATTTCTGAAATATCAGATTCACTTATGAAGTCTGAATCGAAATTAAAGGATTACCGATCTGTTAACCAGGTTACTAATCTCAGTTACCAGGGGCAGCAGGCACTTGAACAGATGACGAGAATAGAAACAGAAAAAACTGCCCTCCTGGTCCAGGAGCGGTATTATAAATATATATTAGACTATTTCGATAAGAATAAAGATGTCGCAGGACTTACCACTCCTTCATCAAATTTCGTTGATCCTCTAATGACAACACTTGTGACTGAACTTTTGTCGTTAGGTCAGCAAAAGGCAAGCATATTAAGCAATAATTCCGAGAAAAATCTATTCCTGGGACAGATCGAGAATAAGATCAAAGCACAGAAACAGGCTATTATTGAGAATGTAACAAATAGCCTGAACACTCTGAATCTTACTCAGAATGAGCTGAACTACCGTGCTGAAAAACTCTCGGGGGAGATTTCCAAGCTGCCGAAGACTGAACTAAATATGGTCAGTATGCAGCGAAAATTCAATCTTAGTGATGCAATCTATACTTTCCTTCTTCAGAAGCGATCCGAAGCCCAGATCACAATGGCTTCAAATATCCCTGATTATGAGATCATGGAGACAGCACGTGAAACCTCACGAATCATCCTCTCTCCCAGAACAATGATTAACTACTTATTAGCATTGTTTCTTGCGTTTATGGGTCCTACACTTTTCATTCTTCTAAAAAACTACTTTAACGAAAAGGTAACATCTGTCTCTGATGTCCAGCGTCTTTTAGACCGAAATGTTTTTGGCATTATTTATAGCAATGTATATAAAACTGAATCTGTTGTACCTGAATTTCCTGGTTCTTCAATAGCAGAATCATTCAGAAACCTACGCAGTAGTCTATTCCTCAGACTTAGAATAGAACCATCAAAAGTAGTTTTGATTACATCTGCTCAGCCCCGTGATGGAAAAAGTTTTATCGCTTATAACCTGGCGGCCTCAATAGCATCTGCCGGTTATAAAACAATTATTCTGGATTGCGATTTACGCAGACCAACTCTGCATTTGAAGTTCAAAGAAGATAATTCAACAGGTCTTTCAGTTTATATGGCCCATCAGGCTACCATAGATGAGATCATTCTTAAAACCTATGTTAAGAATCTATCTTTTATACCTGCAGGTCCCCAGTTACCGAATCCATCTGAACTTATGGAATCAGGAATTCTTGATGATCTGATAACAGTTCTTAAAAGCAAATATGAATATATAATTCTTGATACAACTCCTGCAGGAATCGTAGCCGATGCATTCCTGATGATGAAACATGCATCACAGATCCTTGTGGTATGCAGAAATGATTATACACGGAAAGATGTACTTTCTGAAGTTATTACTAATCTTCAGACAAATAAGTTCACAAATTATGATATTGTATTTAATGACCTTGAGTTGAAAAGAAGCCAGATCGGAGCATATAACAGCTATTATCACAAAGAATAAAAATATTTGAATTACTTCCCCATTTATCTATTTAATTTGTTTACAATTTTATCTATGGAGCAAGACGTTTTAACTATAAACCAGAAGGTTAATCAATATGTTTTACAACATACATTTGCTGAAAACCATAAAATTCAGGACGATACTTTAATTTTTAAGGAGGGGTACTTTGATTCAATGGGATTTATAATGTTAATCACATTCATAGAAGAAGAATTTGCATTAAAGACCAGTGACTCTGACCTCATAGAGGAAAACTTTGAATCAATAAATGCAATAACCTCTTATATACTGAGGAAAAAAACAAAAATTTAGAGTAAATTTCTACTTACTTAACCCAACAAAGATGTGCGGAATAGTCGGAATTTACAATAGTGCGGACATATTGAAAAGTCCTGAAGCCCTATTGACAAGGATGCTCGCACATATACAGTATCGGGGACCCGATGAAAGCGGCATATATATTAATAATAATGTCGTTCTGGGTAGTGTGCGTTTAAGCATTATAGATATTCAATCCGGACAGCAACCACTCTCATCCGAAGATGGAAAATACTGGATTGTATTTAACGGAGAGATTTTCAATTATATTGAGCTGAAATCCGATTTAAAACGTCTTGGGTACTCTTTCAGGACTGAATGTGATACAGAAGTTTTATTGAATGCCTACCTGGAGTATGGATCGGACTGTCTGAACAGGTTAAATGGACAATTTGTTTTTGCGATCTGGAACAATGAAAAGAAGGAGTTGTTTCTCGCCCGCGACAGAGTTGGGATACGACCGCTTTTCTATACTCTGACGGAGGATAATACTTTTCTGTTCGGGTCGGAGATCAAAACACTTTTTGAACACCCGGATGTCAAACCTGAAATTGATCCCGTTTCAATGTCACAGGTTTTCACTTACTGGTCCACCATCACGCCCAGAACAATCTTTAAGCGCATCTTTGAGTTGGCTCCTGGTCACTTTATGAAAATATCCCACGGGAAAATAATGATTCAATCATTCTGGTCTCTCAAATTTCCGGTTGAAAAAGAAGACTATTTTAAAGGAACAATAAATGATGCCACAGAAGAACTGGAAAAAATATTAACTGATGCAGTCAGGATAAGACTCAGAGCAGATGTACAGGTTGCCGCTTACCTTAGCGGTGGCCTTGATTCGAGTGCTACTACAGCATTAATTAAAAAGGTTGCACCGGAAACACTTCAAACCTTCTCCATTGGCTTTGAAGACAGTGAGTTTGATGAAACATCTTATCAGCAGGAAGTTTCAAAATACCTGGGAACACGACACACCGCGTTTACATGTACCAGGAAGGATATTGGCAATTATTTCCCCCAGGTAATATGGCATTCAGAGATACCGATATTACGTACTGCACCGGTTCCTATGTTCTGCCTGTCTAAAAAGGTGAGAGAAAACAATATTAAGGTAGTTATAACAGGGGAAGGTGCTGACGAAATGCTTGCCGGCTATGATATTTTCAAGGAAGGAATCATCCGGGAATTCTGGTCACGTCAACCTAATTCAAAATACAGACCCTTACTTTTGCAAAAGCTGTATCCCTATCTTGCTCAATTCCAGGGAAAGAACAGGAATATGCTCAAGTTCTTTTTTGGATATCAGCTTCAGGATACTTCCTCCCCGTTCTATTCTCATATACTGAGGTGGAGAAACACATCAAGTATCCAGAATTTTTTCTCAGAAGATTTGAAATCTGTCCTTGACGGGGTTGATCAATATGAGGAGGTAAGAAAAATGCTCCCCCGGGGTTTTAATCAGTATGACCGTCTAAACAAATCGCAATGGCTTGAATCGTCAATTTTTATGTCAAGTTACCTTCTTTCATCTCAGGGTGATCGTGTTGGCATGGCCAATTCAGTAGAAGGACGATATCCTTTTCTTGATTACAGAATTATGGAATTTGCTGCCAAACTACCTCCCGATTATAAGATGCACGGGCTCAATGAAAAGTTCATTTTGAAGCGTATGATGGATAACCGTTTGCCTGAAAGTGTTTTGAAACGACCGAAACAAGCCTACAGGGCACCCATTGCAGGCAGCTTTTTATCATCTCCTGCCAGGGAATATGTCATGGATCTGCTTTCAGAATATGATATTAATCAAACAGGGCTCTTCTCCTTTAATGCAGTTCACAAATTACTAAATAAGATTTCAACAGGAGAATTGGTCACTGAGATGGAGAATATGGCCCTTTGCGGAATTATTTCCTCACAACTTATTTATCACCAATATATATTAAAAGATAGTTTCAGACCCTCAATTCCGCAGTTAAATAATTGCCGTATTATTCATGAACAAAATCCAATCTATTCCTGATTAACTTTAAATCAATTATGAAAAATAAAGATAAAAGGCCATTCAATAAGGATATCCTGGTTATTGAAGATATAGGAGCAGAATGCGAAAGAATAGTTGCCGGCATTCGGGAAAATGTTTTACATCGCTTGCACCGTATTGGAGGAGTAATTGGGATATCAGGAGGTATTGATTCATCTGTCTCCATGGCTCTTGCTGCAAAAGCCCTTGGAACTGAAAACTTGCTGGGAATTATGTTGCCTGAGCAGGATTCGAATGGAGACAGTGCCAGATTTGCACAAAAACTGGCCAATAAATTTGGTGTAAAAGCCATTACCGAAAATATTACAGGGGCATTGAAGGGATTCGGATGCTACGCACGCCGCGACGAGGCTGTCAAGAAAGTTTTACCAGAATATGATCCCGATCGTTATAAAATGAAAATTGGAATCAGTAGTTCGGGCCTTTATACCAACCTTCCACCGCTTTTTTCACTCACAATAGTTGATAGTAAAGGTAATCAACAATCAAAACGATTGCCCCCTAACGAACTCAGACAGATTGAAGCTGCTTCAAATTTTAAACAGCGCTGCCGTATGTCTATGCTTTATTATCATGCAGAGCGACTGCACTATGCGGTAATTGGGACACCCAATAAGCATGAAGTTGAACAGGGATTCTTTGTCAAAAACGGTGATGGTGGTTCAGATGTTATGCCTATTGCTCATCTCTACAAAACACAGGTATACCAACTGGCACACTATCTCGGTATCCCAAACGAAATTATTGACCGTACTCCGACCTCTGATACATATTCAGCTGAACAAACCCAGGAGGAGTTTTTCTTCCAACTACCGTTTCAGCAAATGGACCTGCTCTGGTATGCTTTTAAAAACAAGTATGACCCGCAGGAAGTTGGAAGTGTTATGGACAGAACCATAGATGAAATAGAAAAAGTATTTGGCGGTTTTGAACGCAAAATTAAAACAACCGAATACCTGCGAATGCCACCCCTTAGCTTCTAATCTTTTATTCAGACAATGATTAAGATACCACAGCGTTTACTTGGCGAGGCACTATTATACTCTGCCCGGGAACATCCCTCAAAAACTGCTATTATCATAAAAACAAAAGAATATTCATATTCCAGTCTTAAAGAAAGTTCAGAAAAACTGGCGGGTCATTTAGTACTTGAAGGAATCAAAAAAGGAGACAGGATTGGAGTTTATATGAATAACTCCTGGCAAAGTATAGTTTCTATTTACAGTATAACATTGGCAGGTGCAGCATTTCTGGTAATTAATCCCCAGACTCGAGCCGATAAATTACACTATATTTTAAACGACAGCGGTGCTAAAATATTGATTTCAGAAAGCAATCTCATTAATGAACTGTCACAGGCATTAGTCGGTTTAAAAGATATACAGGAAGTAATTATTACAGGAGACAATAACAGAATAACCCGGGTTCCAGGTATTAAATTAGAAGATTTTGAAAATTTAATTTCAGATCCCAACCCTGCAATAGTTTTACCCAAAATCATCCCAAATGATCTGGCTGCTTTAATATATACTTCCGGCAGCACAGGATTTCCCAAAGGAGTAATGATGACACATCAATCAATGGTCTTTACTTCCTGGAGCCTTATTGAATATCTGAGATTATCGGAGAATGATCGTATTATATTGTTGTTGCCGCTTGCATTTGACTATGGATTATACCAGCTTCTTATGGCAATTACTATAGGTGGTTCACTGATTGTGGAGCAATCATTTACATTTCAAACATCTGTTTATAAACAAATTGAGATGTTTAAACCTACTGTTTTCCCTGGAGTACCGACAATTTATGCCATGATGATTGCTGCAAATAAGAATTCGGGACTGTCATTTAATTGCATTAAAAAAGTTACAAATACTGCAGCTGCCTTGCCAGCAGAATTCATTCCGGATCTTAAGAAAATATTCCCTGAAGCATTAATATTTAAAATGTACGGATTGACCGAATGTAAGAGGGTATGTTATCTGGAACCTGAATTAATTGATGTTAAAACAGATTCAGTCGGAAAAGCAATACCTGGAACCGAAGTCTTCTTATTATCGCTTAAAGGTGACCCGGTACCACCAGGTGAGCGGGGCATTTTGCATATCCGTGGACCCCATGTCATGTTAGGCTATTGGCATAAAGAAGAACTTAGCAGGGAAATGCTCAGGCAAGGTAATCTTCCTGGTGAAAGAATCTTATGCTCAAACGATTGGTTTAAAATGGATGAAGATGGTTTTTTATATTTCCTCGGCAGAACTGATGATATAATTAAAACCAGAGGTGAAAAAGTCAGTCCAGCAGAAATTGAAAACACTATATATAAAATTAAGGGGATTAAAGAAGTTGCAGTTATCGGTATTCCTGATGAAATTATGGGAGAATCAATCATTGCCTATGTTACAACACATGGTCATTTACAGATAGGAGAAAAGGATATACAAAAAGAATGCATGTCCAGCCTGGAGTTATTCATGGTTCCCCAGCATATCATCTTTTTAGATGAGATGCCAAAGAGTTCTAATAGTAAGATTGATAAGAAAGAACTCAGAAAAATGTATTTGAAAAATGAATAAATCAGAACTATTTAGCAGTATCAGTAATGATTTAAAAAGCAGACTTCATCTACTTGAAGATAAACCGGAAGAGACAATAGAATCAACATTGAAAACCCTATGGTTAACAGCAGCGGGTATTCCGGTTTCTGCAGAAGGTTCAATTAAATTGTCAATTCCTGATCTGACGGAAAAACAGATAGAGAATTTGCATCAATTAATTGAACTAAGACTAAACAACACTCCCCTTGCACATATTACAAATCGGCAAAGTTTCATGGGAATTGAATTACTTTCTGACAGGAGAGCCTTAATTCCACGGAAGGAAACTGAATTATTGGGCAGAAAGGCTCTTGAACTATCTAATAGTATTGTTAAATCAAAGGGAAGAATAAAACTTATCGATGTTTGCTGCGGATCAGGTAATCTCGGTATTGCCATTGCTCACTTAAATCCAAATTGCATTGTATTCTCAACAGACATTTCTCAGGAAGCAGTAGAACTGACACAGGATAACATTAATTTTTTGAATTTAAATCAGCGAGTACAAGTCAAACAAGGCGATTTATTGTCTGTTTTTGAAACGGATGAGTATTATGAAAAAACTGACCTTATTATCTGTAATCCTCCTTATATCCAAAGTTCAAAAGTTCAGAAAATGGACTCAGAAATTGCATCTAATGAGCCTGCTCTGGCTTTTGATGGTGGTATGCTTGGCATAAAAATAATTCAAAAATTAATTTCTGAGGCTCCTAAGTTTTTAACAAGCGAAGGCTGGTTGATTTTTGAGGTTGGGGCAGGACAAGGCAATTTTATAACACAACTTTGCGAAAGGTCTCAGTTATATCAACTGATTGAATCCGTTTCAGATGATTCAGGCACCGCAAGGGTAATATTGGCCCAAAAAATAAGACCTTCCAACTCTCAAACTTAAAATGGAGATTAAAAGCATCTTCGCAAGGCCAAGACCAATAAAACCTAGCCAAATATTTAATATCTATTTTTTCTTTATTCAGGAAGTTATAGATCCTGATACCCAAGGATAACTGATGACTGCCGCAGGTATATATGTCAGGACTGTTGTCCGAATACAACCGATGGAATAAGTACAATCTTTAGAATTATTACCCTTCTCATCTTTGCTTTTTAGTATTTCTATCTTACAATATTTACTACGCCTTTAGTGTAACCCTTCTTAGAAGACATAATAATGTAATAGTATGAAGCTGAAGGAAGAGGATATCCATTCAATGTTCCATCCCAATTATTTTTATAACCAATTGACTGATAAACAATCTGCCTAAACCTGTTGTAGACTGTCACAACCAGTTTACCATATTGTTCCAGGTCAGGAATATACCAGTAATCGTTTATCCCATCATTGTTGGGAGTGAAAAGTGATGAGATCCCATTAAATGTAGGAAGAGTAACTATCGATTGTGTCACATCAGGTGCCCGATTCCAGTTATGATCACCTTCCTGTATTGCACTAATTGTCAGATTTCCGTCGTTCTCCACTGTCAGAATATTGCCATTCAGACTGCCGATTTTCGGATCTGATATCTCAAAACTTACAGGAAGATCACTCGAGGCCGTTGCAATCAGGTCGCTCTTCTGTGTCATTCTTAATGGATTAGGGATTGCCGCAAAGGTGATAAACTGATCGGCTTTCGTTATATTCAGGGTTCCTTTATTATAGATGAAGCTGTAGTTTAAAGCAGATGCTCCTGATACATTAATATCATAAGCACCGGCATCCGTCATAAAATCTTCATCAGTTTCTGCTTCAGGCTGTCTATCAAGTACACTCTGATCCTCACCATTGACAAAACCTGAACAGGTTATTTCAAATGCAGGATTTGCTGATCCATAAACCCTGGTCACGTCTTTTACCGTTATGGTCAAGGGTGCTTTTTCTATCCTCAGGGTTCCATCCACCAGTGTCAGATCGTAGTTATTATCGATCCCACCCGTAAGTCTAATGCGATATGATCCTGCATCGCTTGAACTCAGAGCAGCTGTAGAAGCAACAGGTTTCACATCAATCACTGAAGCATCTTCTCCGTCTATAAAACCAGTATAGCTGATAGTTAAGGCTGGATTGTCAGATGCATAAACTCTCGTTTTGTCATCAGCCCTTGCTGTAAGTATTGCTTTTGTTACTTTCAGTATTCCATTAACATAAGTAAAAGTGTAATTAGTATTTGACCCTCCTCCTATTGAAATGACATATGTTCCGACAACGGCCGAAGCAGCTGCGCCGGGGCTGCTGAGTGTGATACCCAAAATTGCATCCCCGCTTACCAGTCCTTCTACTTTATATTCAGAACCTGTAAAAGTCAAGCTGGTCCTATAAACCTTAGTGAGATCATTAGCAATGATTGTCAAGGCTTTAGCTGATATATTGGCGATTAATACCGGTTGAATTAATGTATAATTTCCTGCATCTGTCCCTCCACACGTAAAACCTAATGTCGAAACTATCTTTCCAGTCCCAACATTCTTGTTCGAAAAGGTTCCCGTGGCTGTTGAAGATACGAGGTTAACAGCATCCCCTCCAAAAACACCTGCAAGGGTTGCGCTTCCAGTATTCAGTGTAGTTACTGTTGTACCGTCATATACTTTATTATTGGCCGTTGCCCCTGATACTGTCAGTGAGGCCATCGTGATATTAGCAGTAGCTGTTGGTTGTGTCAATGTATAATTGGCCGCATCATTTCCTCCAAGTGAAAAGCCTGACGTTGAAACCACTTTGCCTGTACCGGCATTCTTGTTCACAAAAGTCCCTGTGGCGCCTGTAGTGATAAGGGTGACAATATCTACTCCTAAAACCCCTACAATGGTTGCGCTTCCTGTATTAAGCGTCGCTGCTGTACTCCCATTATAAACTTTGTTATTGGCTGTTACGCCTGTTACTATTAAGACAATACCTGTTATATTGGCAGTAGCTGTTGGTTGTGTAAGAGTATAATTGGCAGCATCACTACCCCCAATTGAAAAGCCTGATATTGATACTACTTTTCCTGTTCCAACATTCTTATTTGAAAAGGTTCCTGTAACACCCATTGAGATAAGGCTAATCGCGTCCCCTCCAAAAACACCTGCAAGACCAGCACTACCAGTATTCAGAGTTGCCGCTATGGTCCCGTCATATACTTTGTTATTAGCTGTCACTCCTGATACTGTTAGTCCGGCCTTCGTAATATTTGCTGTTGCCGATGGCTGTGTCAGAGTGTAATTGGCTCCATCAGCACCTCCGAGAGTTAAGCCTGATATTGAGACTGACTTGCCCGTACCAACATTCTTATTCACAAAGGTCCCTGTCGCTCCTGTTGATACCAGGGAAACAACATCTCCGCTAATTACACCTGAAAGCGAGGCGCTTCCAGTATTAAGTGTAGCTACTGTTGCATCGTCATATACCTTATTATTGGCCGTTACCCCTGATACTATCAGTGAGGCCATCGTGATATCCGCAGTTGCTGTTGGTTGTGTCAATGTATAATTAGCTGCATCATTTCCTCCAAGTGAAAAGCCTGACGTTGAAACTACTTTGCCTGTACCGGCATTCTTGTTCACAAAAGTCCCTGTGGCGCCTGTTGTGATAAGTGTAACAATATTTCCTCCTAAAACTCCTACAATGGCTGCACTTCCTGTGTTAAGCGTCGCTGCTTTACTCCCATTATAAACTTTGTTATTGGCTGTTACGCCTGTTACTGTTAAGACAATACCCGTTATATTGGCAGTAGCTGTTGGCTGTGTAAGAGTATAATTGGCAGCATCACTACCCCCGATAGAAAAGCCTGATATTGATACTACTATGCCCGTTCCAACATTCTTATTTGAAAAGGTTCCTGTTACACCCGTTGAGATAAGGGTAATCGCATCCCCTCCAAAAACACCCACAAGGCCAGCACTACCAGTATTCAGAGTCGCCGCTACGGTCCCGTCATATACTTTGTTATTGGCTGTCACTCCTGATACAGTCAGTCCGGCTTTCGTGATATTTGCTGTTGCCGATGGCTGTGTCAGCGCGTAATTGGCTCCATCAGCACCTCCGGGAATTAAGCCTGATATTGAGACTGACTTGCCCGTGCCAACACTCTTGTTCACAAAGGTCCCTGTTGCTCCTGTTGATACCAGGGAAACAACATCTCCGCCAATTACACCTGCGAGTGTGGCGCTTCCAGTATTCAGTGTAGCTACTGTTGTACCGTCATATACTTTATTATTGGCTGTCACTCCTGTTACAGTAAGACCAGCTTTTGTGATATTTGCCGAGGGAGTTGGTTGTATCAAAGTATATTTTCCAGCATCGGTTCCTCCCAGAGCAAAACCTGTGGTAGTGACTGATTTGGCTGTACCAGCATTTTTGTTAACAAATTTTCCGGTTGCTCCGGTAGAAATAAGTGTAACATTATCTCCGGTCAATACACCTACAAGAGTTGCACTTCCTTTATTCAAGGTGGCTGCGGTTGTTCCGTCATAAACTTTGCCATTTGCAGTTACGCCTGATATTATAAGAGTATAAGGAGATATAATCTGATAATCAATTTCAATCGATTTGGTACTGGTTGGTTCCAATTTTACGTCCGCAAGTAATACCTTATTTCCACTTAGGTCTTTTATCTGATAAGAGCTTATTGCACCATTAATCAAAACTTGTTGAACGGTTCTGCTATCATCAATATCAATCTGCATTGTTGATACATCTGTTGCGTGAAAAGCAGCTTCAAAGTTTTTGGAAACTGACGATGGAATTGGTAACCTGGAAACATTATAAGTAATCTTGTTAGTAGTTTCATTATAATCAGTCAAAATAAACCTGTCCCTCTGCAAAATATACTTTATTACACTTCCTATTGAAGATACCCATATGTCTTTTGAGTGTGCATAAGTAAATGCATCATCATCATCGTTAAGGTCATGCAAAACTAAATTAAACCATTTCTTCTGGACAATTGCATCATCGACTACAGTTTTTAAATCTGCCGGTGGATAAGGAGTATGCTCATGAGAATTAAAACTTTTTAAGTTCATAAAGTTATCAGGTGTGGCATCTTCTAATTGATTTATTGAATAACCACGGGCACTTAGAAAATACTCAGTAGCATCAGCCTCTTCACGATAATTTGTATAGCCACATGGCCAGACAAGGGTAATTATATCTGAACTGGGTTCAGGGGTATTTGTGACTATACCAAGAATATTAGGTAGAATTTCCTGGTTAATCAGGACATCATCAGTACGTGTAGCACATGGATGGCTGACTAAATGGCATCCTAACTCCATTCCTGCATTATAGTAGGCAGTATAGAACGAGGGAGGAGTTGTACCATTGGTAACGTATGTACCTGTAAAACCATTTGCCTGTAGTTCATCAAATCCTGAAGCTTGACCATCGTCTACGCTGAGACTCATGGCTGAACTGTAGCCATCTTTCCATGTGGTAATCGAAACAGGAACATCCGGATTAATAACCAAGGTGACAGAAATAATAACTGGATCAGCATCCGATTGAGCTGATTCAATAGTAATATGTCCATAGTATATTCCCGATTGCATTCCACTTGTATTTACACCGACTTCTAAGATATTCGCAGCGTCTGTATCTCCATTTGTTATATCAGTTGTTAACCAGGAGGCATCTTTTGATCGGTTCCATTGCATGTTTGTTTCAAGCGTCGAAAAAATAAAAACTGACCGTTCAGTATTAAGAGAATGTCCTTTAATTGCATTGAAAACAATTGAACCAGGATGGGCACGAAGTTCATCGGCTCTAAGTGTTGAAGCCTGGAAGCTTAAAATTCCACATACTGCCAGAAGGATAAATACTCGAATTGATTCTTTTGATCTAATATATAGATTCAATTTTTTTAATCCAATCTGCATATGGTCGGTCTAATTTAAGAAAAAATATAATCACGAATTATTAATCAAAAATGTAACAACTTTTTCATTTGGATAATAGTATTTATCAAAAAAAATTAGACAGTAATCAAATATTCCATGCAGTTGGTATAAACATTTGA
>JADGPU010000047.1 GCA_017882305.1 Bacteroidales bacterium
ATCAATTACTTTACGGCCTCCGATTTCAACTTCCTGTTTTTTCATCCCGATATAGGAGAAAATCAGGGTGGTTGCATTCTGTGGTGCTGTAACTGAAAATTTTCCACGCACATCTGTAAGGGCCCCGATAGTTGTACCTTTAACAGTAACAGTTACACCAGGAATTGCACCTTCCCCTTGAACTGAAGAGGTAACCGTACCTGTAATGACTATTGTCTGTGCCAATAAAGTGCAGCCACTTATAAACACAAACAAAACAATCAGCAGAAATAGTTTCTTCATACGAAATTAGTTTTAGGTTTAATAGGTCTATGTTAACAGCATTAAATCTAAACGTTTTGAATTAATTTTCCAAATAATAATTCTATTTTTTTAGATTGGGCCTAAAATTTATAAAGTAGATACGCCCAAATTGGGCGTATCTACTGGTATGTTTAACGATTTTTTAACAACGAATCAGGCAGATTTGTATGCAAAAATATTCCTATTTTATTAACGTATTTTTCTTCCTCAATTCCACTGCTGCAATACACAAATCATTATACATTTCTTTTCCAAAAGCCCTGATAAAAGGCTCTTTAAGAAACTCATAAACATAAACTCCTTCAACAGAACCTCTTTTGCGTGCAGAGAAACATATAGCCAGTTCTTCATAATTGACAGCTCTGAAATCAGAATAGTTTTTAATACGAACAGGAAAAAGGTGGCATGATACCGGTTTTCTGAATGAGATTTTACCATCTGACCATGCCTGTTCTATCCCACATAAGAATATATTACCATTCTTATTGGTATAGGCACATTCTTCATTACCAATAAGCGGAGTTACCTTTTCATTCTCAAAATCTGTGATACTTGTCCCTTTCTCATCAATAGCTGCAATACCTTCCGGCCTAAGATATGGTCTTACTATATCCCGGATATCTTCAAGAATATGTGCCTCCTCAGCGGTCAAAGGAGCACCGGAATCACCATAACGACAGCAATTGCCAAGACATTCCGGCAGATTGCATATGAATTTTTTTTCGAGGATATCGAAACTGAATATGGTGTTGTCGATTCGCAGCATAGAATTTTATTTGCCTCTCCCTAAATCCCTCCCCCAGGAGGGAGGGACTTTAAAAACCAGATTAAATTCAATTTATGCATAAAACAAGTCTCCCCCGCTCTCCTGGGAGCGGGGGACGGAAGGGGGTGAGGTAATTTAAACAAGCACTTTCCCGGTCATATCCTTGGGTATGGGAATGCCCATAATTTTTAGTAATGTGGGTGCTACGTCTGCCAGGATTCCCTCATTGATCTTTTTATAGTCATCACTTATAAGAATACAGGGAACAGGATTAAGCGAATGAGCCGTATTTGGCGATCCGTCTTCATTTAATGCCTTGTCGGCATTCCCATGGTCTGCAATCACCAGAACATCATACCCTGCCTTGCGGGCTGATTTAATTACGGCCCCTGCACACTCGTCAACAGTTTCAACAGCTTTTTCAATTGCTTCATAAACCCCGGTATGACCAACCATGTCGCCATTTGCAAAATTCAGACAGATGAAATCAAACTTTTCTGATTCAATTGCTTTTATAACGGCTTCTGTAACAGCATAAGCACTCATTTCCGGCTGCAGATCGTACGTTGCAACTTTTGGAGAAGGAATCATTATCCTCTCTTCGTTAATGAATTTTTCCTCCCGTCCCCCGGAGAAGAAGAATGTAACATGGGCATATTTTTCAGTTTCCGCAATTCTGAGCTGATGTTTCCCTGCGTTTGCAAGTACTTCTCCTATAGTATTTTCAGCGTTATCTTTCGGATAAATGATATGCAGACCAATAAAGGTAGCATCATAGGGAGTCATAGTACAATAGTACAATGGAATGGTCCTCATCCCATTCTCAGGCATATCTTTTTGAGTAAGTGCAATTGTCAGTTCCTTTGCCCTGTCATTTCTGAAATTGAAAAAAATGATTACATCACCCTCTTTCACCAGTCCAACAGGTTTACCATAATTATCAGTAACAACAATCGGTTTCATGAATTCATCGGTTACTCCCGCATCATATGATTTCTGCATTCCGTCAAGAATATTGGTAGTTGGCGCTCCTGTTCCGCTAACTAACAGGTCATACCCTTCTTTAACTCTTTCCCATCGCTTATCACGGTCCATTGCATAGAATCTTCCTATGAATGAAGCGACTTTTCCATTAGAATTTTTGAGATGATCCAAAAGATTCTTCATATAGCCGATCCCACTGCGGGGATCTGTATCCCTGCCGTCGCCAAATCCATGTATGAACACATTTTTTAATCCATAATCCATTGTCATATCGCACAGATAATAAAGGTGTTTATCAAGGGAGTGAACACCTCCATCGGACAGCAATCCCATAAAATGAACCTGTTTATTATTATCACGTGCATAAGAGAATGCATCTGTCAGAATTTTATTCTTTCTGATATCTCCTGTCTTGCATTCCTTATTTATTTTAACAAGATCCTGATAAATAACTCTTCCTGCACCAATATTCAGATGGCCTACTTCAGAATTTCCCATCTGCCCGTCGGGCAATCCGACATCCTCCCCTGATGCATGGAGCCTGGAATTCGGATAATTGTTTTTATAATATGTCAGATTAGGTGTTGGAACCTGACTAATTACATCTGCTTTCGAACCATCACCGATTCCCCAGCCATCAAGTATCATCAATAAAGTTTTTCTGTCATTCATTATCTTAAATCTAAATAAATACTAAACAAAAATAAAGTACCCTTGTTCAGGGTACTAATCGGGGTCAAATTTAATTAACTCCTTCAATAATTTGATATACTAATCTTTATTTATTGATAGATTTTATCGGTTCTATTTTAATATTAAAACTTTTGCTCTGGCAGGTCTTTTCGAGAGGAATATCCTTCCCAACATATACATTCCACTCTTCCTGAGTCATATTCCTTGAGACCAAATTGCATATATCATTAACCAGATAGTCCACATGCGATGGCCTGCCAATAAGGTTATTGCCTCCGCCTGATTCGCCGGATATGATCATCTGACCATCGGGACTGAATTGCATTACCAGTACAATTCCTTCATTATCGGTTAATGTAACAGGTGGTTCTGTAAGGTCAGCCGGATCATTAATATTAAATATTTTAATCTTCTTATCATTACCTGCGGTTGCCATCTGTTTCAGAGTTGTATTAAACCGAATATCATTAATCTGTCCGCTATGAGCTTTTACCTCTGAAAGCTTTTTATGAAGTTCAATATCCCATAATTCTACATTACCATCAGCATCGCCAATTGCAAGAAGATTGTTCCCGGGATTGAATTTAACCACCTTAATATTTTTTCCGGTTGTTTCAATTCTGAAATTATCTGGTTTTTGTTCGGGATTCCAAACAACAACATTACCATCGGCACTGATACCGGCAAGATAATTCCCTTTTGAGGAGATATCTATGGATGTTATTTCCATCGAACCGTTAGAAACATTAACACTTGTCCTCGCTGCAATGTCCCACTTAAGAACTTTCCCGTCGAGAGCGGCTGAATATAAATATTTCCCGTCGTAAGAGAATATAAGTGATTTAATTTCCCCTTTATGACCCTTCATCTCATATCCGATATTGTTCCCTTCTAACGGGATCATTCTAATAGATGAGTTTGAACTTCCACAGGCAAGCCAGGAGGCATCAGGACTGACGGCCAGAACATCGATGATATCACTTCCTGAATAAATGACCTGAAGTGTCTGATCCTTTTTCTCAAGTGACCATTTCAATACCTTTCCGTCATTTCCGGAAGTAAAAAATTCGTTTTTCCCCGGCACAAATGCTATACTCTTAATTTCACCATTATGCCCCTTGAAGGATTTATAGTTAATACTGCCATACTGGAGAGCAACATTATACAAACCGGCATAAATATCAGCATCATTTTCAGGTCCGATATTCTTCTTATTAAACAGATAAGCCTGATAAGCCAGAAGGGTCTGAAGGTCTTTTTGGCCTGTCATCTGCAACGATTTGAGTGCCATTGACTTTCCAATAGAAAGCATCCTCAGACGCTGTGTTCCATCTCTTTGTTTTTCAGCAAGGTTTTTTTGACGGAGTAACTCTTCAGCATTTCTTTCAGCAAATGATTTCTGAACTTCAGCTACAGTTTTCTGCTCTTTTGCCTCTTCAGCATTCTGAATGGCAACCTCGGCAGTTGAATCTGCAATAATCTTACGTTTAAAAACAATAATGGCAAAGGAATCAGCTATTGCTTTTTCCCTGACGGCTTCGATCCTTTGTTTTTCAGCAAGAATGGTCTGTCTTTCAGCAGTTAACCTCTGGACATATTCAAAGAGCATGATTCCCACAGCTGCTAAAACTACGATTCCAAGGACTCTTGAAATCTGCCTGTTCCTCTTCACTTTCCTTTTCTGAAGCCGTATTCTATTTTGTTCTTCTTCCAGATAAGCTTTTTCGCTGGTACGAAGGTAAACCATAGCCCGTTCAAAAGCAGGGTTGTATTGAACTGCCCATGAGAGTTTTGGGTTATGCTTGTCGCGCCAGTTTATCGCAAGCTGCAGGTCCGGTGGTCTGCATAAACCGGTTTTCCCTTGCTGATAAAGAGCAGATGCTTCTGATATCCGTAAATACATCTGCATTGAAGAATCTTCATCATTTATCCAATCCTTCAGACGATCCCATACACGGATAAGGCATTCGTTTTGCAGGTCGATCACAGAGTCATCACTCAGAACGACATCAGCCTGTGGAGTGATAAACGATCTCGACGGACTCCTGAACTTATCAATAACATCAATTAATTCTTCCTTTGAACACCCGGCAACAGACTTTATCGTTTCAATATCTGATGGATGCCGCAGACCTTTATTATCTGAACCTTTCCTCGTAATAGTTTTGAATAATATCGCGCAAATCTCCTTTCCTTGCTGGTTTAGTTCCTCATATGTCTCTTCGGCATGAAAGGAAACAGCATTATTTATTGAACCAACAGAGTCATAATCGGCTTTGCTTATAGGTTTGTCAGGCTCATCAAGTTCCTGCCAGTGGGTCCAGGTCCTCATCATAGCATGTTGCACAAGAGGAAGCTGACCAGCCCTTTCTCCGATGTCATTCAGAAGTGCTTCGACAAGTTTGGGCTCTATTTTTGCACCGGCAAAATTTACAGGCTTCTCAATTACTTCCCTCAAATTTTCTGTTCCCATATCAGGAACAAGATAATTGCTGTTATTTATCAATCGGGTAAGATCCTTGTAATGTGAGCATTCTCCCAGATATTCAGAACGCATCGTAACAATAATAAAAACATTCATATCAGGCTTGATGACGGAGTTTACAAGAAACTCGACAAATTTTATTGCAGTGTCATGGGAAATTTCTGATTTTCCGGGAGAAAAGTATCTGAAAAGTTCTTCAAACTGATCAATAACCAGAAAGACATTGTCATCAGGTTTTATCAGGTATTTCCTGACGACTTCAGAAAAACTGCCCGGATTATTGAGAAGTTCAGAGAGAATAACATCTCTCTCGATTCTTTTCTGCCCTGAGTCTGTAATCCCATTTGATAATGCATCAGCCAGATTTCCGAACGGATCGTTCCCCGGCCTGAAAGAAATAATCCTCCAGATTGAGGATTCCCCGATTTTTAAATTCATGATTTTTGGAAGAACTCCGCCATAGATAAGTGATGATTTGCCGGTTCCTGAAGTACCAATAACAGAAATATACCTGTTTTTCAGTAGTTTTAAGATTACCTCATCACTCTCAGCTTCCCGTCCGAAGAACAGATCGCTATCTTCAGGAGCAAAGGGCCTTAGTCCGGGAAAGGGGTTGAAATTTTTCTTGTCCATCGATATTTTCTTTTCTTCATTTATTAATTTTATGCGTCAACTATATGAGTTAGAATTATTCCTCGTTAGTATCTATATATTTCAAAATCTCAAATGATTTGTCGGGGAACTGAAAATGATATTCTTCAACTGCACTTAAAGGTAAAAAGTAAAAAGAAAGATTTTGTTCCTTCTGGTACCTCCGGGTCAGTCTTCCTATATCTTCTTTGTAAACTACATGAACTTCATTACTCTCATTGTCTCCGTATAAGGGCCAAATGATGCAGCCTTCTGAATATGGAAGGGATTTGCTGTCAAAATTTTTAATTAACTTCATTTCACTGGCTACTGACAACAACTGATCTTCTGTAATTACACCAAAATGCTTTGAGAGGAATTGCATCTTTTCAAAAAGAAATTCTTCTTTATCTATCGTTCCATTTATTATACTTTCCAGTCGCGTTTTTATTGCATCAGGTATTCTTCCAGAAGCCGATAAGTAGAGATCAGGCCCGGAGCGTTTGATCAGGTTTGCAGACTCTTCCTGAATTAATTCTTCCGGACTGAAAAGAAGAGCGGTCACCGATTCGGTCATATCATCACCTTCAATATTGGTAATAGTTCTCAGTGTGCAGGCTTTGGTCCACAAGCTGATGAGATTATAATCGCGGTTAATTATGTCTTCAAGAAGTTTTTTACGTACCGGGATTTCGCCGGGATAGAATTGAAACAGATTCATGACCTTATCCTCATCCGGAATAACATCAAGAAGAGAAATCAACATTGGTTTTATTGAATCAGAAACTATCATGTCTGTCATTTCGAGAGCATAAGTGACACTTTCCATAGTTTCGCTGATAAGATTCTCCCTGATCCTTGATATAGAACCTGAATCATAAGTGATTGACAGAATATTAAAAAGAAACTCATACCATCTGTTTATCTCCTGGCTAATTCTTCCGAGAAGGAAATTATCATTATCTCTTTCAAAAGTGATTTTTGCAGAAAGATTCCAGGTAATTGAGCCAATAACTTCAGAAATCAATTGATGAAGGCGTTTCTTTTCCTCCTCAGATGGTTTGAACTTACAGCTAATAAGATATTTAGCAGCAATTTCTTTTAGCTGTCTTGAGTTCGACCAGAGGCGGGAAAAAAGGAATCCCTGGGTCTCCTTAGTGCAAGTATTTCCTAAAAGCTGCAGGATTGTTTTGCTTAACTTTGCATTTCCTGATCTGACTAAATAAAAACTTACTAATTCATCCTCAACATCCGAACCAAAGGTCTTTAGAACTTCATAAGCATCTTTTTCCAACCCATGCATACTGAGACATACACATACTTCTGATAATAAGTCAGTTAACCGGAATTTCCCAATCATGTAAATTGCCAGTTTTTTTGATTCAATTGAGTTATCCCTTAAAAGCCTGAGAATTTCTGTTGTCTGAGGCTTTCTTGAGCCCGAAAGTGTTTTTATTGCTTCGCTTATCTTTTCATTATCAAACTTAAGAGAAATCAAATGCTTTTGCAGAATCTCGACTACTTCAGCAGAGTGCTGCCTGACTCCGTCATCAAGGTCGGTATTATTTGCAGTTTTTTTCAGAACAGGTAAAAGATTTATATCCTTTTTCGAATAGGCATAGTCAATAATTTCTTCAAAATACCAATCATTCCTGATTTTGTTCAAAACCGAAAAATCACCAGATATAAGACTAAAATAATCTGTTTTGAAATCTATAAAAGCAGAAAATCTGTTTTTTAAAGTATCCTTTTTCTTTGAAATATCCCATCCGGATCCTGCCCAAACCTCTTTTTCAGTTCCTTTTATAAGGGATTTTCTGTACTCCCTGAATAACCTGACAGCAAAAAACAGCCATATTAAGACAATAATAAAAAGAAACAATGAAAAATGAATAAGCTTAATAAAACTAACAAGACCCAGGCCAGTAAGGATTATTCCCGAAACGATTACCGCCATTTCATTCACAATATCAACCATTCCCGACTGGAGCTCAGATTTTACTTTATTATCAACTGATTGATAAATGGCTTTAAAAGACGGAAATTCCACTGAATCTTTCAGAGATTTTGAAATAAGTCTGCTGACTGCAAGAAGAAAGAAGAATATCATGAATCCGCTAGCTGCCTCAGGGCTATAACCCATGAACGAACCAGTTGCTATTACCATTGCGGTAAAAACTGTAATTAGTACCGGAGAAATGATAAGACAGATCCGAAGACCATAGTTATGAAGAATATACGGAAAGACAACCAGTTTTCCAAACAGAGTAAAGATCATCATGCTGCCGGTGAAAATGCCCAGAAAACTTGCCAGATTTTCCGCAAAACGATACTGTTCTCTTGCAACTGCCATGAATAAATACTGTATGAAAAAAAGAGTTAAAACCGAAAGAACTGCAAAAATGACTATAGTTCTGATATAGGAGTCTTCACGAAAAACAACAAAAAGAGATTTTCTTTTTTCAGGTTTTTCAGCGTATTGTTCCCCATCAATGACAACAGGGCTGAAATGCTTTCCGATCATACTTTGGATAATAGCGGCAATAAATACAGATGATGCACTAACAATTAAAATGTTGTGTGATTGACATTTAAAAGATATTATTACCGGAATGGCGAAAGCAATAATAATTATTCCTATGATCAGTCCCGTATCAGCAAACAAGAACAATCTTGTTCCTTGTCTTCTGATAAATAACCGGTCTGCAGTTCCCCAGAAACCGTATAATGCCATTATATTCACGGGCCCGAGCATAATAAACAACACGAATATTATCCATTTTGCCGTTGAAACAGACAATGCGGACCAAAGGGAAAGTGTCAGCAATGTGATAACAATGAGGTTAATGATTGCGAAGTTTCTGAATTGCAATCTTGTACGAAACCATGAATAAAGTGATGTAAGAATTATACCGCCAATCCCGGAGAACATATATCCCCGTGCCATCATTTTTTCGTTAAAAGTGGAGAGTAACAGGGAATGTGCGGTAATATCAAAAGCTCCGATAAAAATCCCCAGAAAGACCGATTGTGTCAGAAGCAGTGATACCATTGACTCCTCTCCTGTATCAATTCCAAGGAGAGTGCGTAACTTATCTCTCATAAATTGCCCCGTTACAAATTATAGCACACTAAATTAGCAATTAAAATTAAAAGATTAGTCAATCCCTTATTTTTTGAACCATAATTTATTGAATTTAATAATGTGCGATGTTTGACCAGATACCTCCTTTCTACATTGAGCTCGTTGAAAATCAAATGTTCAGTTTCGATTTAACAAGGGAAAGTAACATATTGATATCAAGATCAATTCCCTCAACAGTTATGTCAGATCTGTCATACCATTTTTCGCGATCTGCAAGTTTTTCCTCAATAAAAGACTGCAGTTTTGCCTTTTCTAAATCTTTTATCAATGGTCTTTCACCTTTTGATTCAGAAAGCCGGCTTTTTAACTCTGCCGGTGTTAGTTTCAGGTATAGAGTCAGCCCGGTTTCAAGCATAAAATCCATGTTATCACTATAGCATGGTGTCCCGCCACCGGTCGAAATTAAAATGTTTTTGCTGGATTTAAAATTTCTAAGAAGATGTTTTTCAATATTACGAAAATAGTCTTCCCCATTTTGTGAAAAGATTTCCGGAATAGTTTTCCCGGTATGTTCTTCAATCTTTTTATCCAGGTCGGTAAATGTCCAGCCAAGAAGCGATGCCAGTTTTTTACCTGCAGTAGTTTTACCGCTTCCCATGAAACCAATTATATAGATAATCTGGTTTTTGGCCATCATAACTCAAGTTTCATCTGTGCAGGATCATCAAGTATGGCAGGTTGCGAAAGTTCCTCATCTTGTTTTTCTTCCTTTGTTAAATCGACCTCCTTTTTAATAACAGGCTCAATTTCCTGGATGTTTTCCACCATATAACTGGTCATCCTCTTCCCTTTTGCTTTGTAGCTCTTTACACCAATAAACTCAGCAACTTCAATTATTTCATTATCCCTGCCCTTATGTTTGCCTCCGAAATAAATCTCAAAACGCGGATATTCTACTTCTGTGAGACTGATAAGTTTTGATTCAGCATCTTCATTTATGAAACACTGTGGTTTTTCAGACTCTTCAATTGTGAACCGTTTCACATAATAAAACTTCTGTTCAGCATCCCAGTAAATGGCGGAATATACCTTACCGGGTCTGAACTTCTCAATTATCAGTATGTTGTCTTCAAAATGGTTTGACAGATCAAAACCTGCAATCCTGAAAAAGCCATTTTTTGTAATCACGAGTATTTTATCATCGGCACTGAATTCGCCAAGATAAGTTCCTCTGGCGTCAACATTAAGTCTGAAAACTGCATCATCAAACCAGATCTTTCTTCCGCCGAGGGTTGAGAGTCCCTTTTCTTTGAGGCTTATTTTTTGTACAGCATTCTTTGTAAGGATATTACCCATTGAGGATTTTCCCTTTATGTTCATCTGTCCGAAATCAAATTCGAACATAAGTTTTTTAAGCCTTGCTTTTGGTTTATGATGGACCTTAATTACTTCTGCCTCACCATTCGGATTCGCGCTTAAATATACTATTTTCGAACCAGGAGTCCCTCTGGTCAGATTATACTCTTTGTCGCGTGTCAGGCCTGAAATGGCACACCGTTTTGCAAGCAACGGCCCGTCCTTACCATTCTGATAAACAATATTGTAAATAGTACGCTCATCATTTTTAAGAAAGATTTGGGCATGGAGTATATCATTGCCAACAAACACTTTATCGGCCACCTTTGTGATAAGATACACTCCATCCTTTCTGATAACTATAACATCGTCAATATCAGAGCAATCGCTGATGAATTCATCTTTTTTCAGACCGGTCCCGACAAACCCCTCCTTATAATTTATATAGAGTTTTGCATTATTGGCTACCACCTTTGTGGCTTCAATCGTATCAAAACTTCTTAGTTCCGTTTTTCTTTCTTTGTCCTTACCATACTTTTTCTTTATCTGTCTGAAGTAGTTGATTGCGAATGGAATAATATTACGAAGATGATTTTTGACCTCTTCAAGCTCTGTTTCAATTCCTCTTATATGTTCGCCGGCCTTTTTTACATCGAATTTTGAGATTCTCTTGATCTTTATTTCTGTAAGCTGGATTATATCCTCTCTCGTAACTTCCCTCAATAAAAGTTTCTTAAACGGGTCAAGCCCTTTGTCAATAGCTACTATTACAGCTTCCCATGTTTCACACTCTTCGATATCGTGATAAATCCTCTCCTCGATGAATATCTTCTCAAGAGACGACATATGCCATTCTTCCCTTAGTTCGTTAAGCCTTATCTCAAGTTCATTTTTCAGCAGCTCAACCGTTCTGTCAGCAGAATGCTTAAGTATGGAACTAACCCCCATAAATGAGGGTTTATCATCGACAATAACGCAGGTATTTGGTGAGATTGAATATTCACAATCGGTAAGCGCATATAGTGCATCGATTGTTTTATCGGGCGATACGCCAGGGACTAAATGAACGACTATTTCGACATTTGCCGATGTATTGTCATCGATCTTTCTGATTTTGATTTTTCCTTTTTCGTTTGCTTTTATAATTGATTCAATGAGAGAAGTGGTCGTTTTTCCAAAAGGAATCTCTGTTATGATAAGAGCTTTTTTATCAACTTTCTCGATCTTTGCTCTTACTTTAATCACTCCTCCACGCTGTCCGTCATTATACTTTGAAACATCTACCATTCCTCCGGTGGGGAAATCAGGATAAATAACAAAATCTTTACCCTGCAGATAATCAATTGTGGCATCAATTAGCTCATTAAAATTATGAGGAAGAATTTTTGAAGCAAGACCGACTGCGATACCTTCCACACCCAGTGCCAGAAGAAGAGGAAACTTTACCGGGAGAGTAACCGGTTCTTTATTTCGCCCGTCGTATGATAATTTCCATTCGGTTGTCTTATGGTTAAATACTACTTCCAGAGCAAATTTTGATAGCCTGGCTTCAATATATCTTGGCGCTGCTGCACCATCGCCTGTCAGTATGTTTCCCCAGTTACCCTGTGCATCAACCAGGAGGTCTTTTTGTCCCAGCTGAACCAGTGCGTCACCAATTGAGGCATCTCCATGAGGATGGAACTGCATAGTATGCCCAATGATATTTGCCACTTTATTATAGCGACCGTCATCCATCCTTTTCATTGAATGGAGTATACGGCGTTGCACAGGTTTCAGTCCATCATGAAGATGTGGAACAGCCCTTTCGAGAATAACATACGACGCATAATCAAGGAACCAATCCTGATACATGCCCGATAAAGCTGTTACGGAATGAAGAGCTACGGGTCCCGGCGGAACTATTTCTTTTCCATTTGCCTTGCCAAGTTCAAGATCCTCTTCTTCCATAAATAAACTCACGTCTCATTATAATGTTCTTTCTATTTTTCCTCTTCGACTATATCTTCTTCAATTCTCAGGTTTTCAATGATAAAATCCTGCCTGTCAGGTGTATTCTTACCCATAAAAAACTCCAGGAACCCATTAACAGAGTCATTTTTCTTCATCCTCACCGGTTCGAGCCTCATATCTTTTCCGATGAAGTTCTTGAACTCGTCAGGAGAAATCTCCCCGAGTCCTTTAAAACGTGTTATTTCCGGAGTTGGTCCCAGTGATTTCAAAGCCCTGGCTTTCTCATCGGGAGAATAACAATATCTTGTTTCTTTTTTATTCCTGACCCGGAAAAGAGGTGTCTGAAGAATATAAACATGACCTTTTCTTACAAGGTCGGGAAAGAACTGAAGGAAGAATGTGAGTAAGAGGAGCCTGATATGCATACCATCGACATCGGCATCAGTAGCAACCACTACATTATTATACCTCAGGTTTTCGATCCCGTCTTCGATATTAAGTGCAGCCTGAAGCAGGTTAAACTCCTCATTCTCATATACAATCTTCTTGGTCAGACCAAATGAGTTAAGAGGCTTACCACGAAGGCTGAAGACAGCTTGTGTTTCCACATTTCTCGATTTGGTAATTGAACCGCTTGCCGAGTCGCCTTCAGTTATAAAAATTGTTGAATCAAGCTTATTTGAATCATTGGTATTGTAATGTATCCGACAGTCCCTCAGCTTTTTATTATGCAGACTCACTTTCTTTGCCCTGTCCCTGGCCAGCTTCTGGATTGATGAAATAGCTTTTCTCTCTTTCTCTGAGTCCTGTATTTTTTTAAGTATTGCTCTTGCAGTTTCAGGGTTTTTATGCAGAAAATCGTCTAATTGTTTCTTTATGAACTCGCTGATAAAATTTCTGACCGATGGTCCTTCGGGTCCCATATCTTTCGATCCAAGTTTTGTCTTTGTCTGCGATTCAAAGATAGGTTCTTCAACTTTTATGCTAAGAGCTGCAATAATTGATGATCGTATATCGGAAGGGTCATAATCTTTTTTATAAAAATCCCTTATAGTTTTCACAATTGCTTCCCTGAAGGTGGTGAGGTGTGTCCCTCCCTGAGTTGTATTCTGACCATTAACAAAAGTGTAATAGTCTTCTCCATATTGCAGTCCGTGAGTTAATGCTATCTCAATATCCTCTCCCATAAGGTGAATGATGGGATAAAGACCCTCCTTGCTCATGTTCTCGTTAAGTAAATCAACAAGACCATTACGTGATAAGAACTTATTACCATTAAAGTTGATTACAAGTCCGGAATTAAGGTATACATTATTTTTGAGCATTGTATCCACATATTCCGAAATGTAGTAGTAGTTGCCGAACATTCCTTCATCGGGCTGGAAAATCACTTCGACTCCATTCTCCTCACTGGTGGATTCAAGAGAATAGTCTTTGACGGTTCTTCCGTGTTCAAATTCAATTACCTTAACCTGGCCTTCGCGAATGGACCGGATTATAAATTTACTTGATAAAGCATTAACTGCCTTAACTCCGACTCCGTTAAGGCCTACTGATTTTTTGAATGCTTTTGAATCGTATTTTGCCCCTGTATTCATTTTGGAGACAGCATCCAGTACTTTTCCAAGAGGTATACCACGGCCCCAATCGCGAACTCTTACCTCTTTGCCATTGATGGATACATCTATTTTTTTCCCATACCCCATCATGTACTCATCGAGTGCATTATCCATAACTTCTTTAAGAAGTACATAAACACCATCATCCTGGGAAGACCCATCGCCAAGTTTCCCGATGTACATACCGGGCCTCAGGCGAATATGCTCTCTCCACTCAAGTGTTTTTATATGCTCTTCCGAATATCCAACTGACATTTTGCAGAAATTTTGCGCAAATATAACGATTTACAGAAGGCATTATTTGTCAATTTTTCAACAATCGGATTGAAATTTAGCACTGTAAAAGCCACAATCAGTCTCTCTCTAAAATATTTAGCTGATTAAATGATGATTACGATTTTAGTAAAAATGTTGATAAATGACAGCTATAAGGACATAATCTTCTCAGGTATTTTCATTTCCCGCTGATTTCGCAGATTTTCGCTGATAACTAAAATCTGATCTGCGATGATCAGCGCAATCTGCGGGAAATTTCTTTACTGTTTTTATTGTAACCCTGCATTCTCTCTTAAATTATCCACTACTTTATCTTTCTTATTATTCTGAAGCATCATAAACAGGTAGACAGGAATACCTATCAGCATTAAAATAAATCCATACATTACAACTTTTGCTCCTGTTCCATAAATGGCATAGATAGAATATCCAAATGCAAGCAACGCAAAGAAGGAATTCTTAAGAAAACTAAAAAGATTAAAATCTGATGAATGATTCTTCAGGAGTACAATATCTGCTGCTGCTGAAAAAGCATACGCAGGTAAGAATGCCAGTGTAGCAAGCAGCAACATAAAATTAAAAGCACTGCTTAATGTGCCCATATAGTTCAGTATAAGAAGGATATTTGCTGCCAGACCACTTATTATCAGAGAAGTAACAGGGGTCAGATATTTTGGATGTATTTTTGCGAAAAATGCCGGAAAAAGTTTATCCTGTGAAGCACCATATGCGCTCCTGGCAGTGGTTAGAATCCAGCCTGAAGCAGCGCCAAGCGTCGATACAATTGCCCCCAATGCAATAAAATTTCCACCCCAGGTTCCACCTGTTGCTTTATTAATAATATCTGCAAGCGGCGCATTTGAATGGGCTAATGTGGTCTGGTCAAGTACACCCATACCTACTATAGAAACAGTAAGGTACACTGCAGCAGCAATTAAAGTACCATAAATTGTGCTTCTTCTGATGTTTTTTTGTGGGTTTTTTATTTCGCCTGCCGGAACTGTAGCACTTTCAATTCCCAAGAACGACCATAGAGCAATTGCAATTGCTGCTGGTAAAGTATTCATTCCAGAAACGATGGGGCTGGAGACTGTTCTAAGCATTGCTGGATTAAAATGTAACGCTGCTATTATTACAAATACCACCAGGGCGCCCACTTTAAGCACTGTAGTTATTATGCTGACCCGACCTGCTCCTTTTACACCAAGAATATTTATAAATGTGAAAAACCACAATACACCAGAAGTAATTAAGAATGCTAATATTGGTGTAGTCGCACCAGGAACAAAATAAGTGAAATAGAGCATAAATGCAGTAATGATTGCTGCGTTTCCTACCCAGGCTCCTATCCAATATGTCCAGGCAATTAAGAAGCCGGCAAAATCACCAAAGGCAGCCCTTGTATAAACGATAGGACCCCCTGTTCTTGGCATAGCTGTCCCAAGGCTTGCAAAACTTAACGCGATCAACAAAGACCCGGCAGATGTAATTATCCAGGCAATTAAAGCAGTTTTAGGATTTGATTTAGCAGCTAAAGACGCTGCAGAAGTAAAGATACCCGAACCAATACAATTACCAACAACAATAGCTACTGCAGCAGCAAGACCTAACTCTCGCTTTAATTCTAAATTGCCTGAACTTTCCCCAAATTTGATATTATTCATAAAACTTCATCTTTTTATTCTTTACAAAAAACTCTGAATTTGGTATAACAAAGTATAGTTTTATGTGATTATCGGTTATTATAAATAAAAAGTTTAAAAAAAGTAATCTTATTTATAATGTTAATGTTCAAATACTTCCATTTTCTTTGAAATGACCCCCTTTCCCGTTTCCCCCAAGGGGGAAAAGCCTTGTTGGTTTCTCCTTCCCCCATGGGGGAAGGTTGGGAAGGGGGTAAAAAACAAAAAACAATTACTATTTAATTCATAATTATGGATACTCTATTAGTCTTAAAAACTTTGAAACTAACAAATTTTTAGCTCAGACCATTTTAATTTTGGAATTTAATACAAAATGACCTGTTCTTTTTCATTTCTTCAGATTATTAAAGCAACAATTTTGAACTGACTTCTGCTGTTATACAGATCAGCTCCTGTCTGATCAAAATTCCATGTCCAATCTTCTCTGAGGTTATAAAGTGGAAGATCAGTTAATAAAGTTGGAATTGTCTTAATACTTCCAGCCTTGTTCATGATAACTTCAGCAGAATCTGTAACAAGAACTGACCGGTGCTTCTTAAGAAAATCAATATGCTTCCTCTGTATTTCAGTTCTGAAATGATTAAATTCTTCCTCCTTAATTTTTGACCTCTTTTTTATAAAATCTATCAGAAGTGATTCGAGCTGGGTAAGGATATTAAGTGAAATAACCATCCCTGGATCTCCATCCGGTTTAAATTCAGGTATAATAATATGCTCAAGGGATTTTAACTTCTTAAGGAATGAGTATTTTTTCGTCTTTTGCCATATCTCCGCAATTAATCCTCCGGTTATATCCTGCTCTTTTAACTCGACATTCTTAAAACTTCCAACCTGACTGATCACATCAGGAGGATGAATAATATCTATCAGGTAAACTCTTCCGGTTCGCTCAATCAACTCTGTAAAAGGCAGTTCAAGCAACCAACCGCTGCCAAGAACTGTTACCTTTTCAGGTTTATATAATTCCAATGCTTTAATGATAAAATTCCTGCAGTGCTCCTGGTGATTTTCCCATCCGCCTTCCTGGTTTATATGATGATATATAAATCCATTCTGATAGTTATAATAACCCATCCTTGTGAGCATCCTGCGATATGATATACTTTGTGTCATCGGGGACTGATTTGGGCTCTTAATTCATTTAACCGGGATGTCATTAATAAACTGAGCTGCCTTGCAAGATTCTCCGGATTATCAGTACCAAATGTAGCAGGATTAATCGGATCCAGTACTTTTATCCTGATTTGATGACCGCTACCGAAAATCAGGCCATGTTTTGGAAGAATCCCTCCTGTACCATCAATAAGAACAGGCAGGATCGGAACATTCGCCTCTAATGCCATCTGAAAAGCACCTCTCTTAAAGAAACCTATCTCATTGTTCAGAGATCGTGTACCCTCAGGAAATATCATTATGGAAATTCCCTTTTTTAGACAATTATATGACTTCCCCAGCATCTCTAGTTTGCTCTCTTCGTTTCCTCGGTCAACAGTAATATATTTAGCCATTTTTAAGTACCAGCCAATAACCGGAACATTAAAATTTTCAATTTTCGATATCCATTTAAATTTGTACCTGAGACAGTTTATTAACAGTATATCGAGTAATGACTGATGGTTTGAAATGATTACATAGGTAGTCCCTTTAATAGCTTTCTCTCTCCCCTCAATGTGGATTGTCCAGATTGGAATTAAGAACGAAAGAAACAGACTCTGGTACATCATGAACAAGTGGATAATTGTCCTTTCCCTGTCGAATGGAAGAGCCAGTAACCAGACCATCAATGTCAGAGGAAATGTCACAACAACAAAGCAAATGCCAATTAACCAAACAATTATCGATTTAAAGATATCCATCATAACTCATTCTTCCTCTGTATACCTCTGTGCCTTCTCTGTGTACCTCTGTGCAACAAAAAATTTAAAAGAAATTAAAGATCTCCTTTTCAGTTAAAAAAATATTTTCATTCCGGAAAGCTTCTGATAGATCGTTCACCATATGCCTGCACCCGATAAGTTTCTTTGAGGCTTTTTTCATCTGATCGCTCCCTTCAATAATAGATTCCCGGATAATCCCATCTTTAATAAAAAGGCTGCAGGAATAATGTGCTTTACTCATTTCAAAACTATTATTAAAAGCGTACTCCGGACCATAAGCCCAGTTCCACTCCCAGGTTTTATATTTTGAATCAGCCAAAGATTCAGCCTGCCGGATTTCTGTCTGAGTTAGACTATAAGGAAAATTGTCAGAAAAGTTCTTCAGGAAGTAGTTCATCATTTCTGATCTGAATTCATTAATATCCTGAAGACAGCTTATTTTCTCATTCAGATTTATAACAGATGACGGTTTAGAGACAACGGCCCTGGAAGTATAGCATGATGTGTCTTTCCGTAGTGAATTCCGAAGCATTTTAAGAGAAGTGCTGAAAAGTAATGTCCCATGATGAAGGACCCTGTTCCCATGAATATGTTCGGCATTTCCCGATATCTTTAATCCATCAACTTTCAGATCATTTTTCCCTTCAAATTTTGCTGCAACTCCCATGGATTGTAAAAAATCTATGACAGGTTGAGTGTATTTCCTGAAGTCGATCTGCTTACCACTTTCACTTTGCCTGATGAAACTGAAATTCAGATTTCCACGATCATGAAATACTGCTCCTCCACCCGAAATTCTTCTTATTACCGGTATCTTATTCTTATTGACAAACTCTGTATTTATCTCCATGTGGCCCGACTGATGCTTTCCTATAATAACCGCGAGGTTATTGACACTAAGGATAAGATATTCCTCTTTACTGTTTTTAAGAAGTAATTCTTCAATCGCAAGATTAAAGAACGGGTCGGTAGTATCCAGGTTTATGCAAAACATTTAGGCTACTTAAATCTTTAATTTCTTTAAGAAAACAGCCTTTGAGTCAGACACCCTTCAGAGGGGTAGGGGGGCGATTTTCTAATGAACTAAAATAAGGTTTATTCTTTAGTATCTTATTGTCAGTCAGCACATAAAGGCTATAGATACCCCAGCCTATAAACGCACCGAGAAGATATCCGCATATCACATCGCCTGGATAATGAACACCAAGATAGATCCTGCTGTATCCAATTACCGTAGCCCAAACTATTATGCTAATTGAGTACCATCTCTTTTTTATTAGAAGCAGGCTTAGGAAGGCAACATTAAATGAGTTTGCAGCGTGTGAAGAGACAAAACTGAAAAGCCCGCCACATTCACCATTTATCAGGTGGACAAGTCCTGTAAGACTAGGGTCATTGCAGGGACGCAACCGTTGAGTGAGGTTTTTTAAAACAACAGATGCCTGGTCTGACAATGTGATAGCCAGAATTGTGAAAATGAGAATTATAAGGAATTTTCTTTTGTATTTAATACCCAGGTAAATAAGTATTGCCAGATAAAGCGGTGCCCAGATTAATCTCCCGCTGATTGCATGCATCACCTGGTCGAAGAATGGTGAATTTGATGAATTAATAAATAAGAAAACCTGTTGGTCAAATCGTTCAAGCATTTATAAATATCAGTCGTAGTTAAGTACTTTCCAAATCATATCCTTTAATGTAACTATTCCCTGCCCTGTTAAAGAAGAGATAAATACCCTTGGAATATCAGGCAGATCATTTTTTATCTCTTTTATAAGTTCTTCATCAAGCATATCAGTTTTTGAAATTGCCAGAACACGTTTTTTATCGAGTAGTTCAGGGTTGTACATTTTTAATTCATTAATAAGGATTTCATATTCCCCTTTAATGTTCTTGCTGTCGGCTGGTACCAGGAAGAGAAGCATCGAATTTCTTTCAATATGCCTTAAAAATCTTATCCCCAAACCCTTGCCTTCATGCGCTCCTTCAATAATCCCGGGAATATCTGCCATGACAAACGACTTTTCGTCCCTGTAGCTGACAATTCCGAGGTTGGGTACAAGGGTGGTAAATGCATAATCGGCAATCTTAGGCTTGGCAGCAGATACTACCGAAAGCAGAGTTGATTTGCCTGCATTCGGAAACCCTACGAGTCCAACATCAGCAAGTATTTTAAGCTCAAGTATAAATTCTTCTTCAATTCCCGGTTCTCCGGGCTGGGCATATCTTGGGGTCTGATTGGTTGGTGATTTAAAATGGACATTCCCCTGTCCTCCCCTTCCTCCTTTTGCCAGGATCTTTTCTTCACCATTCTTTGTTATTTCAAAAATTGACTCACCTGTTTCACTTTTTTTTGCTATAGTACCCAGTGGAACCTGAACAATCACATCTTTTCCTTCGGCTCCGGTTGACTGCTGTCTGCTACCCCCAACGCCATTCTCCGCAAATATATGACGTTGATATTTTAAGTGCAGAAGAGTCCACATTTGATCATTACCTCTCAGTATTATGTGCCCTCCTCTTCCGCCATCACCTCCGTCAGGTCCGCCTTTTGGTTCAAATTTCTCCCTGCGGAAATGAGCTGAACCAGCTCCTCCATTACCCGAGCGGCAATAAATCTTTACATAATCTACAAAGTTCGATCCGGACATAAGTATTTTTTTCTCTGCGTAACTCTGTTTCTTCTCTCTCATTCCTCTTAACCCTTACCCATCCCTTCCCATTCTCTACCCCCCAACCCCCATATGGGGGGCTTATAATTTTTATACATTCGTTACCCCCCATTTGGGAGGATAGGGGGTAAATAATAGAGGTTTTTAAACTAGTTTTTTCATATAATCAGAAAGCCTTTTGAATATATCATCAATAGTCCCCATACCATTTACAGGCTGATATAATCCCTTCTGATTACAGTATTTAATTATTGGCTCTGTTTTCTCTTTATAAACATCAATCCTGTTTTCAACGACTGCCGGATCTTTATCATCTGGTCTTCCTGACAGTTCAGCTCTGGCTATTAATCTCTTAAAGAGCTCATCATGATCAACATCAAGAACAAACATCTGATCGATCTTCATCCCCCGATCATTCAACATTTTCTCGAGAGAAACAGTCTGGGCAACAGTGCGAGGAAATCCATCAAAGAGAAATCCAGCCGATCCTTTACTGTTATCTATTTTATAAGCAATCATTTCAATCACGACCTCATCGGGGACTAATTCACCTTTCGACATAATAAGGCTCATTTTTTTACCAAGTTCAGTACCGGCTTTAATTTCGGCCCGAAGCATGTCGCCTGTTGAAAGATGAAGAAGATTGAATTTTTTAGCCAATCTGACTGACTGTGTTCCCTTACCTGAACCGGGAGGGCCAAAAATCAAAAAATTAACCATAGGGTAAATCAATTTACGAATTATGAATTAGAAATTATTTAATTAATGTATATACAGATGGCAGATTACGTCCCAACCCATCATAATCCAGGCCATATCCAACCACAAAATTATTGGGGATTTCGAAACCCACATAATCAAGGTGTATATCCTTGGTATATGCTGCAGGTTTGTAAAGCAAAGCAACAATTTTTATTTCAGTAGCTTTTCTTATAACAAGCTCATCCACAATGCGTTCCAAAGTATTTCCAGTATCTATGATATCTTCAACAACAACAATCGTTTTGTTTTTGATATCTTCATTCCAACCGATAAGCTCTTTGATTGATCCCGAAGATCCAGTTCCCTGATATGAAGCAAGTTTTACAAATGTGATTCTTGATGGAAATTCGATCAGTCTGAAAAGATCAGCTGCGAAAAGAAATGCCCCGTTCAGAATACCAATAAAGACCACTTCTTTCCCTGCCAGATCGGTATTCATGTGCCTGGCAAGTTCTTCAATCCTCTGCTGTATATCTTTTTTAGTTAAAAACTCCCTGAACTTTTTATCATGTATACAGATTTCTTTCATGAAGCCAATAATTGAACTGTTTGCCGGTGCGAAAATATGAAAATAATACCTTACTTTTGTCCTTATCAGCAAGTTAAATTAAATTATTTTAGATGGAACCGATTGTAAGCATCATAATGGGAAGCACATCTGACCTGCCTGTTATGGAAAAAGCAGCAGAGATATTAAATAATTTCAGGATACCTTTTGAGATGAATGCATTGTCAGCTCACAGAACGCCCGAAGAGGTTGAAAAATTTGCAAAAAATGCTGAGGCGAGGGGAATAAAAGTGATAATAGCTGCTGCTGGGATGGCAGCCCATCTTCCGGGTGTGATTGCTGCAATGACACCGCTCCCTGTTATTGGGGTACCTATTAAAGCTTCTCTCGAAGGATTGGATTCAATTTTTTCAATTCTCCAGATGCCTCCGGGGATACCTGTAGCTACTGTGGGCGTAAACGCTGCCCAGAATGCCGGCATCCTTGCAGCTCAGATTATTGCCACCGGTGATAAAGCAATTATGACAGAGGTTGTAAAGTATAAGGAATCACTCAAAAAGAAGATCGTTCAGGCAAATGAGGAGCTGAAAAATGTAAAGTATCAATACAAAACAAATTAGTTTTTCCTCTGTGAAACCCTGTGTATCCTCTGTTGTTCTCCGTGTAACAAAAAAAATTAAGAACTAACACAGAGTGACACGGAGAAAACACAGAGAGGCACAGTGAAAAAAAAAATTCAATTTTGTTACCCGGATTGAACTTTTTTGTATATTTATGGTGACAATTTTTGAAACAGTTGAGCTCGCTGCTGAAAATATCTGTTTCTTTTTTATTTATTTTTTCCTCTTTAACCACCTTCGGGGGGGATCCCTATCGTCCTTCTGCCGGAGCAGGTGAAGCAGGAACAGGGTATGTCTGTATCATGAAGAACGGTTTCTGGTCTTCATTCCACAATCAGGCAACTCTGGCCTATAATAATTCACTCTCATTCGGATTCAACTACGAAAACAGATTCAATATCAGTGAACTTGGAACTCGTTCTCTCGGATTGATTATCCCGGCTGGAAAAGCCTCTCTTGGAGCCGTCTATTCACATTTCGGATATTCCGATTTTAAGAGGGATATGACGGGTCTTGCATGTGGAATGAAACTTTCTAATAAAATATCAGCCGGGTTACAGGTGGATTATTTTTCAGAAAGAACGTCAGGGGAATACGATAATAATCAATCTGTTACATGTGAGGCAGGGCTGCTCATAACTCCCTCCGAAAACTCGCGGTTTGGTATTCACATTTTTAACCCTGTCCCTAATTCATTAAGAAAAACTTCCCTGCCAATGTCATTGAGGATTGGTGCCGGAACTTATCTTAACAAATCACTTTTTGCAGGGGTTGAAGCTGAAATGAGTTCAGGTAGTAAATTGATAATCAGAACCGGTTTTGAGTATGAGGCAGCTAAAAAGCTCTGGCTCAGAGGGGGATTCAGTACAGATAATAATTCATTCAGTTTCGGATTAGGCTGGCTGGTAAAAATAATGCAGATGGATGTCGGTTTCGTGACTCACGAAAGACTTGGAGTCACTTCCTC
>JADGPU010000123.1 GCA_017882305.1 Bacteroidales bacterium
GGATGTGTCGTAATTGGTAGCCGAGCAAGACTTAGGATCTTGTGTCTTCGTGACGTGGGGGTTCGAGTCCCTTCATCCGCACAAAAGTGTCAAGCCGCCGGTAACCTCTTTAAAAGTACGTTTTGGCGGTTTTTTTTACTAGACAATAAACAATAATTGAAATGGATATTACGAGAGAAAACATCGACGATCTGAATGCTGTTTTAAAGGTTAAGATCGTGAAAACCGATTATGAAGATAAGGTTGAATCAGTATTGAAAGATTACAGGAAGAAAGCAACAATAAAAGGATTCCGTCCTGGAATGGTTCCGATCGGACTTGTAAAGAAAATGTACGGCAGAGCTGTCCAGATTGATGAGATCAATAAGGTCGTTACAGAAAGCATTCAGAAATACATTGCTGACGAAAAACTTGAAATTCTGGGGGATCCGCTTCCAAAAGCCGATGAACAGGAAAAAATTGATTTCGAAGCCCAGCAGGATTTTACCTTTTCATTTGAGCTCGGACTATCACCGGCAATTGAACTGAAGCTGTCGAAAAAAAATAAAATAAACCAGTACGAAATCATAGTGGATGAAAAAATGAGGAGTGAATATCTCGAGAACTATACACGCCGGTATGGTGAATTGAAAAAAGTTGAACAGACTGAAGAAAAAGATGTAGTTAAAGGAAAGATTGAAGCTATTGAGGATAATGGCAATGTGATACCTGAAGGTCCTTCTGTTGAAGACACTTCACTCGGTATTGACATAATTAAAGATAAAAAAATAAAAAAAGAGTTTATCGGAAAACATTTAAACGATTCAATTGACTTCGATCTGAAAAAAGCATTTCCAAACGATACTGAGATAGCCGGAATATTACATAAGAAAAAAGAAGAGGTAGCAGATCTTGGAGCAAATTACAGATTTACAATTAATGAAATCAGCCGGTTTTATCCTGCTGAACCGGGAAAAGAACTTTTCGACAGAATCTTTGGCGAAGGAGTCGTAAATTCTGAAGAAGAATTCATGAAAAAGATTGAGGAAGAGATCGCTGTTAACCTGAAGCGTGAGAGCGATTTTAAACTTATTATGGATATCAAAGCCCTTGCAATGGAAAAAACCGATTTCCAGCTTCCTGAAGAATTCCTGAAAAGATGGCTTCTAAGAGTGAATGAAAAATCCACAGCAGAACAAATTGAAAAAGAATTTGACAGTTTCAGAAAAGATCTTAAATGGCAACTGATACGAAATAAAGTTGCACGCGACAATGAAGTGAAGATAAGTGAGGAAGAATTGCAGAAAGAAGCTGAAAAAATAACAAGATATCAATTCCAGCAGTACGGCCTGTTCTATACAACCGATGAACAGATTGCTAATTATGCAAAAGAAACTCTGAAAAGAGAAGAAGATGCAAAAAGAATAGCCGATAAGATCCTCGAGGAGAAGGTTCTTTTGCTTATGAAGGAACTTGTAAAGCTTGAGAACGAGAGTGTTACAATCGAAGAATTTAATAAGCTTTTTGAATCGTAATCAATACTTTGCCATGATTTATTTTTATTTTAGTATCTTTGCATGTTAATTTCAAATGCTAAAAAATGAGTATTCTTGACGATTTTGGAAAGTACGCTAAAAGCAAACGCGGAGTCAGTAGTACAGGCTTACACAAATACGCTACCGTTTATAATGACAGTTACATATCACCAACAATTATTGAGGAGCGGCAATTAAATGTTGCATCAATGGACGTCTTCTCACGTCTAATGATGGACAGGATCATTTTCCTTGGGTTGCCTATTGATGATTACGTAGCAAATATTATTCAGGCACAACTGCTATATCTCGATTCAGCAGATCCCGGAAAAGATATCCAGATCTATTTCAATACTCCTGGCGGATCAGTCAATGCAGGTCTGGGTATATACGATACTATGCAGTACATCTCTGCTGACATTGCAACTATCTGTACCGGAATGGCTGCCTCCATGGGAGCAGTTCTTCTTACAGCAGGCAAAAAGGGTAAAAGATCTGCATTGAAGCATTCTCGGATAATGATCCATCAACCGGCAGGTGGATTTGAAGGCCAGGCTTCTGACATTGAGATCCAGGCAAGGGAAATCATGAAGCTGAAAAGGGAACTATATGAAATAATTGCATTCCATTCCGGTAATCCTGTTGAAAAAGTTGAAAAGGATTCTGACAGAGATTATTGGATGACATCACAGGAAGCCAAAGATTATGGAATGATCGATGAGATCCTGATGAAAACTCAAAAATAGTTATAATGGATAAATGTTCATTTTGCGGCAGAACCAAAAAAGAGGCCAATATGCTTATAGCTGGTCTGGAGGGCCATATTTGTGACCACTGTATTGAGCAGGCTCACAGCATAATGAACGAAGAACTTGGCAGTAAAAAGAATATACCATTTGATACTATCAATCTTCTTAAACCGGAAGAAATTAAGAATTTTCTCGACCAGTATGTAATTGGTCAGGATATGGCTAAGAAGATTATCGCTGTGGCAGTATACAACCACTATAAGAGGTTGATGCAAAAGCCCGATGCTGAAGATATTGAAATAGAAAAGTCAAACATTATCCTTGTTGGTGAGACTGGCACGGGGAAGACACTTCTTGCCAGGACAGTTGCAAAAATGCTACATGTTCCATTTACCATTGTAGATGCAACAGTACTGACTGAAGCAGGGTACGTTGGAGAAGATATTGAAAGTCTTCTTACCCGGCTGCTGCAAAATGCTGATTATGACGTTAAAGCAGCCGAAAAAGGCATAGTTTTTATCGATGAAATCGACAAAATTGCACGAAAAGGGGATAATCCTTCCATAACACGCGATGTATCAGGTGAAGGTGTTCAGCAGGGTCTTCTGAAATTACTTGAGGGCTCGATAGTAAATGTGCCGCCGCAGGGCGGTCGAAAACATCCTGAACAGAAAATGATTCCGGTAGATACTAAAAATATCCTTTTTATATGTGGCGGGGCTTTTGAAGGCATTGAGAAGAAAATTGCTCAACGACTTAATACCCAGATCGTTGGTTTCGGCGCTTCAAAAATCCGTGAAAAAGTAAATAAAGACAATCTGCTTCAATATATTGCACCACAGGATCTCAGATCATACGGACTTATCCCTGAAATAATAGGCAGGTTGCCTGTGCTTACACATCTCGATCCTTTGGATAGAAAAGCTCTCAGAGCAATACTTACGGAACCAAAAAACGCCTTGATAAAACAGTATATCAAACTGTTCAAAATGGATAATATTGAGCTCACTTTTGCAGAAGGTGTTCTTGACTATATTGTAGATAAAGCTATTGAATTCAAACTCGGGGCCCGCGGTTTAAGATCAATTTGCGAGAACATCATGCTTGATGCCATGTTCGAAATGCCATCAGTTGAGATTAGTGAGCTGGAAATAACAATTGATTATGCGAACCGGAAGCTTGAAAGAATAAACCTTAAGATACTGAAGGCTTCTTAAAATCCTTTGACTCTTTTTATCAGCAAGCTTAAAGAGGTTGAGGCTAAGGCTGAGACCTTCAAAGCGATTTGAGATCCCTTGCAGGCGCTTGGGATGACGAGTTATGTTAGGAATCTCAATCTTATTTAATTTTATTTTTTCTTTCGTATATAGTATAGGTATAAGGGATGTCGTTGTTTTCACCCGCTTTAAACTCCTCTTTTTTTGTAATTTCCCATATACTCTGATCAATTTCAGGGAAATACACATCAGCAGGGGCATTTTTATGAACATGCGTTATAAACAAACGATCCGCAATTGGCATGAACTGACGGTATATACTCCCTCCGCCGATAATAAATACTTCTTCATCATGCACGCATTTGCTTAGAGCATCATCAAGAGAATATGCAGTGACAGAATTTCCAATGGATTCCTGAGGATTATCTGTTAGAACAATATTTTTTCGTCCGGACAACGGCCTCCGGGGCAATGATTCCCAGGTTTTTTTTCCCATGATAACCGTGTTTCCTGATGTTAGCCTTTTAAATCTCTTCAGATCTTCGGAAATGTGCCAAAGAAGCTCATTATTCTTTCCAATTCCCCAATCTTCAGAAACAGCAACTATAATTGAGATCATACTTTAAATATTATACTGAAATATCACCTTTAATATGAGGATGGGAAACATAATCAGAAAGAGTAAAATCCTCGTACCTAAACTTGTTGATATCAGTTACTTCACGATTAATTGACATTCGGGGCAGTTTATAAGGTTCCCTTGTAAGTTGAAGATTTACCTGGTCAATATGGTTCAGGTAAATATGTGCATCACCAAATGTGTGAACAAAATCTCCTGGTTTAAGGCCCGTTATCTGTGCTACCATAAGTGTCAACAAAGCATATGATGCAATATTAAACGGCACTCCGAGAAAAATATCAGCACTCCTCTGATAGAGCTGACATGATAACCTTCCTCCTGCAACATAGAACTGGAATAAAATATGACACGGAGGAAGAGCCATTTTATCTAATTCACCTACATTCCAGACACTGATAATATGCCTGCGTGAATCGGGCGATTTCTTAATCGAGCTGATGACATTCTCCAGTTGATCAATCTTTTTTCCACCTTCGGAAGGCCATGAGCGCCACTGATACCCATAAACCGGTCCGAGGTTTCCATCTTTATCAGCCCACTCGTTCCAGATTTTTACTCCGTTATCGTTCAGGTATCTGGTATTAGTATCTCCTGATATAAACCAGAGTAACT
Source organism: Bacteroidales bacterium (assembly GCA_017882305.1). GTDB lineage: Bacteria > Bacteroidota > Bacteroidia > Bacteroidales > VadinHA17 > LD21. The sequence continues at coordinate 4,733 of JADGPU010000123.1, forward strand.
CATGAATAATAGACTTAAGATGTAGCTTTTTAGTTGTAAGAAGAGGAAAGCCATCTTCAAGGTTAAATCTCATCTGATAACCAAATACACTTATCGTTCCGGTTCCGGTCCTGTCCTTCTTTTCAATTCCGGTTTTTAATACATGATCAAGTAGTTCAAGATATTGCCTCATGCCTTTTAGTTCGATTTGTTATTCAGGTGTAATTCTGGCTGCCCATCCTCCACCCGGAGCAAGATGAATTTTCATCTTATCACCTGATTTTATATCAGTTTTAAGATGTTTATAATCGCCTGCATACCTGTCGGCATTAATTCCATCCTGAAATATATCCATAGAGTATTTCCCGACAGGGAGAAATGAAAGGTCGAGATCCATGTCGCGACTGGTCCAGTCAGTAATCGCCCCAACAAACCACTCCTTCCCTGATCTTCTTGCAAGCAAAAGATAATCACCTATTTTACCGTCAATTCCAATAATATCATCCCATACAACAGGTATATTCACAATAAAATCGGTTGACTCCTGTTCTCTCATATAGTTTGAAGGGCTATCTGACAACATCTGCAAAGGACTTTCATAAATTATATATAAAGCTACCTGGTGTGCTCTTGTCCCCTGACTCTCAGGACGGGTAAAATTTGGAGTAAAATTAGCCCTGTCCATATTTACCATGGCCCCGGGAGTATAATCCATCGGACCTGCTACCATTCTGGTAAAAGGGATTGTCACATCGTGGTCAGGATTAATGTCTTTGCTCCACTTATCATTCTCCATTCCTTTCACTCCTTCGCGTGTAAGAGCATTTGGCCAGGTACGGCCAAGACCGTCAGGTTTATATGCCCCATGGAAGTCAATAATAAGATGATGTTCTGCAGTTTTCCTGGCAGCTTCAAGGTAAAAATTAACCACCTTCTGATCGTCCCTCTGCATAAAATCAACCTTAACACCTTTTACTCCCCATTTTTCATATAAAGCAACTGCCTCATCAATCTTGTCCCAGAAAGTTTTCCAGACAACCCATAATACTATCCCAACATGCTTATTTTCAGCATATTTGCATAATTCAGGGATATTAATTTCAGGGACTGATTCAAGAACTGTCCCTGACTTATACCAGCCTTCATCTAGAATAATATATTCTATCCTGTTCTTTGAAGCAAAATCGATGTAATATTTATATGTATCGTTGTTTATACCTGCTCTGAAATCGACACCATACAAATTGTTAGCATTCCACCAGTCCCATGCTACATGTCCTGGTTTGATCCACTTTGTATCTGCTATTCTATTTGGCGGGGCCAGTCTATATACCATATCGCTTTCGATCAGCTTGACATCGGTTGGGGCAATAACAAATACCCTCCACGGAAATGTACGTGTACCTTGTGTTTTGGCAATATAGTCTTTAGTACTTGTGACAAACAGGTTACGGTCACCGGTAAGCTTTTCTGTTTCCGGATATTTTGACCATGTCCCTGAAATTTTTCCCGATCCGGCGCCAACAAGCCACATACCCGGGTAATCTTCAATGTCAGATTCGGTAACCAGTACATCAACTCCATTTACCTGGAAAAGTGTTGGCAGGCTTGCCAGATGTTTTTTGGTTATTGTGTCGAGAGATAAATAGATAAATGTCCTTTCGTTATGAGACATAATACTGGTTTCCAGCGGATACCATGAGTGTGATCCTGCCGGGAAAATAAATTCGGAGATTTCATTTTTTATAGTAAGCTCTTCTTTCAATGAAGTCTCAAAACGGTATGCGACACCATCGTTGTATGCTCTGAACTGAAGAGAAAAACCCGAACTGAAAGAGATCGTGAGGATATTGCAGTTATCTGTAATCTCTGATTTTTTGTTTGCCACCACCGGCCTGATGATATCATTCAACTTGCTGAATGCTGCCTTCCTGACTTTTTCATTTTCTCCAAGTACTTTCCCATTTTCAAGTATCATTGCAATTTTAAAATTGTTTATTATCTCTTTGCCTTCATGTGTCGCAGACCATTTTATGCCTGTCCCAACATTAACTGTCACTGAAATTTTACTGTCGGGGGAAGTGACCTTAAACTCTTTTGCCACGGAATAATATGCAGAAAACACAGATAAAAGAGCCAGCAATAATGTTCTTTTCATTATAATAATAAGTTTATGATTATTTATTTAAAAGTTATGCGGAATGGTTATTTCTTTTTTTTCTTTCTTTTCTCGATCTCATCCCTTACTTTGGCAGCACGTTCATAATCTTCAGTTTTGATAGCCTCATCGATCATTTTATATAGCTCCTCATCAGAAAAAGTGTCATATTTGGTTTTCTCAGGTTCGAAGAAATTTTCAACTTCATTTACTGATGATATTTCACTATCGGAGGGATTAACTGTTATTCCTGCTTTTTTAAGAATTTCTTCGGTGATAAATATTGGACAGCCAAATCTTAACGCAATTGCCACTGCGTCGGATGTTCTGCTATCAATTGAATATTCCTTCTCTCCATTGTTGCAAACAAGTTTTGAGAAGAATACACCTTCTTCCAGCTTGTAAATCATGACTTCTATAACCGATATATTAAACTCATCTGCAAATTTTTTAAAAAGGTCATGAGTCAATGGACGGGGAGGATCGAGATTCTCAAGTTTTATCACAATTGCCTGTGCTTCAAAGCCCCCGATAATAATAGGAATCCTTCTCTCTCCGTTTTCTTCAATCAATATAAGCGCATAAGCTCCGGATTGAGTCTGACTGTATGATATACCCATTACTTTTAGCTTTACTCTCTTCATGTCAATTGTTTATGCACCAAAGAAATAACCGGTTTTATCGTTGTATCTGACAAATATAAAGATATTAGCACTAACACTTAGAATGAGAATATTCTTTTTTATCAACATACTTGCAATAAAATCCACCTCTTTGTTCATTCCTCATCATCAGAATATAAGCGAGTTCATACTATCTGATCTCTGATTAGTATTTGACAATAAAAAATCAGCCGTTTTCGTTTGTAAATAATCTAATTTTTATATCTTTGCAGTCCAATTTTGGATAAATCCACAGGGGCAACTGAAAGTAATATGATCGAATGATTATATACGCCTCATGGAGTAACGTAAAAAACAGAAAAGATGTACGCAATCGTGGAAATTGCAGGTCAGCAGTTTAAAGTTGAGAATGGCACAAAGATTTTTGTTAACAGGCTCGAATTTGAAGAGGGAAAAGAAATCGAATTTGACAAGGTTCTTTTAATCGAGGATGAAGGTAAAATAGCTATCGGAGAACCTACAATTAAAGATGCTGTTGTCGGAGCAAAGATCCTCAACAATGTGAGAGGTGACAAGGTAATTGTTTTCAAGAAGAAGAGGAAAAAGGGTTACAGGGTTAAAAACGGACACCGTCAGAATTTTACTCAGGTTGAAATCATAAGTATAAATGGTATAGGTTCACCAAAAAAAGCAGCACCAAAAAAGGCCGAATCAAAAGTAGTTGATGTTCCGGTTGCAGAAGAAACCATTAAGGAAAAGAAAGCTGCCAAAAAAACTGCAGCTAAAAAAGAAGAAGCCCCTGTAAAGAAAACTGTTACGAAAAAAGTTGCAGTGAAGAAACCGGCTGAGAAAAAGCCTGCTGCAAAGAAAACCAAAAAAGGCAAAGAATAATTAATTGAATTTTAATCAAATAAAAATATAGAATTATGGCACACAAGAAAGGAGCAGGTAGTTCACGTAACGGTCGCGATTCTGAAAGTAAACGATTGGGAGTGAAGCTCTTCGGCGGCCAGACAGCCAAGGCAGGTAACATTATAGTTCGCCAGAGAGGAACCAAACATAATCCGGGTATCAACGTTGGCCTCGGAAAAGATCACACTCTTTTTGCCCTAACCGATGGAGAAGTCGAGTTCAAAAGAAAAAAAGATAATAAGACTTATGTATCTGTTAAAGGTGTGAAAAAACCGGTAACTGAGTAAGCGATTATCTTAAAAGATTCACGCTCCCGAAATTCTTTTCTGCTACAGGAAAGCATTATCGGGAGTTTTTTGATATTTTTACAGCAGGCGC
>JADGPU010000048.1 GCA_017882305.1 Bacteroidales bacterium
TACTATAATTTTTAATGAGAAAAGTGACAGTAAAATGACTTATAAAAGAAACCCTGGGTATCAGCCCGGTGTTTGTACCATTAATGAACAACAAGTTTTTTATATTGAAAATAGAAATGGAAACAGTGACGCCAAATCCTTTCAATCAGACACATTAAATCGTGTGTTTAAATTAGTGAAGTATAATAACATAAAAACGATAGATCATTTTAGGGCAGATGCGGCTTCGTATCAATACGATGTTATAAAACTTCTAGATAAGAATGTCAAGAACTTTTACATTGGTTGCAAAAATAGTTATGTTGAAAAATATTTTATACAGATATCAAATTGGGAGACAGTTACTTCCAGTTGTGATGGGCCAATGGAAATCGGTGAAATAAACATTATACCGTTTCAACGACAAGCCAAAAACGATAAAACAGAACCAAAAGAATACAGACTGGTAGTGAAAAGAAAGCTAAAAGAAGATAAGCAATTAGATCTGTTTACCATGGATGCTTTTGAATACCGGGCTATACTTACAAATAACAAAGTATTAAGAACTCAAGAGGTTGTCCATTTTTACAACCATCGTGGAAACATGGAAAAGCAGTTTGATATACTTAAAAACGACTTTGGATGGAATCACATGCCCTTCTCAAAACTGAAACAGAACACCGTATTTTTGTATATAACAGCAATTTGCAGGAATCTATATCATAATATTATTAGATACTTCTCAAAAATAATCAAGTCATTAAAACCTACGTTTAGAATTAAAAAGTTCTTGTTCCGGTTTATCATCCTGCCTGCAAAATGGATTAAAAGGGCCAGACAAAACTATCTGAGAATATATGGGAAAATAAACTTCTCAACATAGAAGAACCAAACATTAATCTGCTAATAATCTAATAATTAGGTACAAGGTGGCATGGGAAACATATGTCCTAAGAAAAGATAATAAACTATAATCCTGATGCTTATCTCGAATTTAAGTAAAACTCTGATGACTATATGTGCTTTTTTCTAAATTGTGCTATCTGAATCAATTAAAATAGTAGATATCTTTATAAAAAAATTTCCCAAAACCCGACATGCGGATTTTAGGAGCTATCGGAATCGCAGATTGGCGCAGATTTAACTCTGTGGTTCTGAAAAATAAAGAACTGGCAGGCAGATTTTACATATAGTGAATTCAAAGTAGAGACGCCCAATTTGGGTGTCTCTACATAATAAAAATTTGCTAATTTTGCAGCAAATTTCTCAGAATGGTTACCAAAGGACGAGAGTCAAAACCTCATATTGGCATTTATGGCCGTCGTAATAATGGGAAAAGCAGCCTGATCAACTGTCTTGCAGGTCAGGTAATTGCCATTGTATCCGACCATGCCGGAACTACCACTGACCCTGTTAAAAAATCATTCGAAATCACTGGTTTTGGCCCGGTAATCCTTGTAGATACTGCAGGAATAGATGACTCAGGAGACCTAGGGCAAAAAAGAGTTGACCGGACACTACAGACTCTTAATACTATCGACCTGGCTCTACTTGTTGTTACCGATAATTCATGGGGAAAATATGAAGATGAACTTTTAAGTAAATTTGGTGAAAATGATCTCCCTTTTATTGTAATACACAGTAAATCTGATATTCAGGAGCCATCAGAGAAATTTAAAAATATGATATCCCGAATTACCGGGACATTGCTCTTCGAGTTTTCATCAGTCGACAAACGAAATTTTGAACAACTTATATCCCTCATCACTAATACAATTCCGGAATACTCGTATAAAACTACGACCTTACTTGGTGATCTTATCAGTTATGGGGATATTGTAATTCTCATAACACCTATTGATATTGAAGCCCCCGCCGGTCGTCTAATCCTGCCTCAAATGCAGGCTATCAGGGATATTCTGGACAATGACGCCGTTGCCATAGTTTTAAAAGAAAGGGAGGTGGATGCTTTCCTGAAAAAAACCAGGATAAAGCCAGCCCTGGCAATAACCGATTCTCAGGTCTTTGTCAAAGCTGATGCATCTATTCCTCGTGATATACCTCTGACCAGCTTTAGTATCATGCTTGCCAGGTTCAAAGGTGATTTTGATAATTATCTTAAAGGCACTCCGAAAATATCTGAATTAAAAGACGGCGACAGGGTACTGCTTCTTGAATCATGTACACATCATGTTTCCTGTGATGACATTGGAAGAACTAAAATTCCCCGGTGGATGACCAGCTTTACAGGTAAAAAGATTGAATATGATGTTGTGGCAGGACTAGATGCCCTATCACGGCCTATAACTGACTACTCTCTTGTAATACAGTGCGGTGGCTGCATGATAACAAGAAAACAACTTCACAACAGGCTGCAATCAGCAATTAAAGCAGGAGTACCGGTTACCAATTATGGCATGGCTATTGCGTATGTGCAAGGCATTTACGAAAGGGCTATTTCTCCATTTGTAAAAGGGGATAAAAACCAGAATACATACCTGTAATAATCTAAAACCGGAAATATATGAACGGCATTACTTCCGTTGTCCTCATCTGAAATAGCAGGATTGCTACAGCCATAATAACGGCAAGCTGAGCAGCCAGAGGGATTTTTATAAACAGCCCCCTGTACGATTCCTTGATCCTTTCAGGCAGAAAATGGATTATATAGGCCACAGACATCAATAATAAGGCACTGCTGTATGCAGGGAGAACAGTCATATATGATCCCGGAGAAAAATTCTCAAATATCTGTTTTAACATAATCTTCACATTATCAATGTCGGACGCTCTGAAGAAGATCCAGCAAAAGTTTACAAACTGAAAGGTTATAAAAACACCAAATACTCGTCCTATCCACCTATTCCTTAAATGACTTTTGAAGATTGAATCCCATATCCTGTTAAATACCAGCCCAATACCATGTAGTCCCCCCCATATAACAAACTTTAATGAAGCGCCATGCCATAATCCGCCAAGGAGCATGGTTATCATCAGATTGAAGTAGGTACGGATCTTTCCCTTTCTGTTACCCCCTAACGATATATAGAGATAGTCACGAAGCCATTGCGAGAGAGATATATGCCACCTTTTCCAGAAATCTGTTATGCTTTTGGCCTTGTAGGGTGAATTAAAATTTACAGGCAATCTGAATCCGAGAATCAATGCGACGCCTATGGCAATATCCGTGTAACCCGAAAAATCACAGTATATCTGCAATCCATATCCGTATATTGCCAGGAGATTCTCAAATCCTGAATAGATTGACGGGGCATCAAAAACACGGTCAACCAGATTAAGCGCTATGAAATTGGAGATGATTATTTTTTTTATTAAACCCTTGGAAATCATATAAAGAGCATGGCTGAATTCATGCTTTGAAAGCCTGAATTCCTGATATATCTGTGGAATAAAAACAGATGCTCTTACAATTGGTCCGGCCACAAGGTGTGGAAAGAATGAGACATAAAAACCAAAATCAATAATATTCCTGACAGGCTCCATTTTTTTTCTATAAACATCAATGGTATAGCTGAGTGACTGAAAAGTAAAGAAGGAAATACCAACAGGAAGTATTATATAGCTTATATCGAAATGTGTTCCTAGAATTGAATTTGAGAAAGTCGAAAGCAGGTCATAAACTCTGAAGTTAGCACCAAATAATTCGTTTATTGTGTTGATAATAAAACCTGTATATTTAAAATAACCAAGAAGTCCAAGATTCGAGATTATGCTTAAGAGTACAAAAAATTTCCTGGCAGCTCCTCTCTTAGATTTATAGATCAATAAACCACAGCTAAAATCAATTACTGTTACAAATATCAGTATGAACAGGAACAGACCACCCGCTTTATAGTAAAAGAAAAGGCTTGCCAAAAACAAGTATACATTCCTGATCAGTAATTTCTTATATACCAGGCTATATCCTGCTAGTACAAAAAGAAAGAATATCCAGAAGGCTGCAGTTGTAAAGACAAATGGTTTATCAGGACTAAAATTTAATACTGAAAACACAAGAGATTTAATGAGGCTTTTTTTCCCAACGCCAGTTTGGGGCTCATCAATAATTACGACGGGAGCATCAGGAACTTTGACTTGCGATTTATCAGTTATTGCTGGTCGGACGGTATCAATCTCCCGAATGACAAATAAGGAAGATGTAAGCATTTCTGAAAGAGTATCCGCTCCGGTATAAGTAAAGTGAATGAAGTCTTTCTGGGCCAAAGAAGGTTTCTTTTCAGCCCATTTAATAATTGAGGATTTCCCTCCCATTGCCCTGTATGAATTCCAGAAAGTTACATCAGTTTTCTGTGTGGCTCCTTTCTGAGCATCAATAATAGCCGGAATATTACTGTACGATTTAATACTATCACCCTCATTTACTGCCATATCTGTAACACCAACAACTAAGATGGGAGTTAAAGGTGAAATCTCCTTTAGCAGTGAGATCTGCCGGATCAGTCCTTTCTGATAATATGAATAATTTTCTTTTACATTCTTTACAATGTTCAGACCATAGTGCAAAATAAACAGGTCGGGTGATAGTTTTTTATATGACTCTCTGAGATTTTCCCTGTCCACCATGGTAAATTCCAGCCCTGCACTTCCTCGCTGAGGTATGTTGTCGACAACAACTCCTGTTTCGCTTTCAATACTGATGCCGTAAATATCGGGGCTTACCCTTCCTTCAAATTCTATCTCGAGATTTCTTTTCCTGTATAAGTGACACTTGATCTCATTATAATCCGTGCCTCTTCTTAGTGTATCTGCAAAAAGTTCAATACCATCTGCTTTAACTACAACATTTACAATACTTTGTGTGTTTCCATAAAATATCCTCAGAATATCGTATTCAGCAGAGGAGCTGTCTGCAGCATTTGATGGTCTGATCCTTACAAATGCTTTTTCAGGATCGGAGGTTATTTCTCCTTCAGGTAAATACCTGCAAATTGCCATAAATGGACCAAGGTTCCTGTGTGATATCTCACCTGTTTTATAAGATAAATAATTGTACCTTTTCCAGTTTGAGGATGACCGTATCCAGAGAGATTTAGTGTACATTACCGGCATAAGCGGCAAAAACAACCCGGGGCCTGTTCCTCCCCGTCCTTTTCTTAAAGTATGGCGCATATAGGAAGTTATACGGTCGCCTTCAATTTGCGAATCGCCATAATATATGATCCTTACCTGACCTCGGGAATATCTGAGAGAATCAAGAAATCTTTTCAGCGAAGAGACTGACTGTTTTTCAGGAATGAAAGGAACTGAAACGGTTGATGTAACTGTGTCTGCAGAACTTATTTTAATGCTCTCGGTCTGCTCTTTGAGTATTCTGCCGTTATCCCTACTTCCTGATATTAAATTGCTTATAAGATCAGGCGGAATAAACTCATAAATTGAAGGAAAAAGTTGATTTGTATGAATTATATAATGAAGACCGGTAAAACAGGCCAGGAAGATCAGTAATAACAAAAATGACCTTAAAGGGCGCATATATTAAAAAAGAATCAGCTCTTTTTCTTGATCTTCAGCTTCTGCCCAACCTTTATTTTACCCGGATCAGATATATTATTCAATGCCAGTACCTGTGTTGTAGTTACATTATCAAACATCTTAACAATATCCCAGATAGAATCTCCCTTACGAACAGTATATATAATATACTCACCATCAATTTCCCCGGGTCCCGAAGTTGTTGCCAAAGGCTGGGAATTGTATGCCGTTGTTTTTCCAACTAATGCCTGTTTGTCAGTAAACTCCATTGTATTGATCTTCGAATAGTACTCAGATTTTAAAGGATCCACATAAACTACCAGTTTCTGACCAACCCTTATATTGTTGCGGTAAATATTATTCCAATTCCTGAGATCCGATAGCCCTACCCTGTACCATTCAGAGATGAAACCAATGTTGTCTCCATCTTTGACGGTATAAATTAATTTGGTTTTGCCTTTAATATTTGTTGTTATATAAGAAGAGCGCATGGGGTCAGCAATACGGGTTGCCTTCCTTAAATATACATCTGATTTATACTGCATTATAGTATCAGTCAGGTCAATAAAATCTCCAAGATGGTTCATAGGAAGAGTAAGAGTCTGAGGCTTAGAAGACCCTGGAACGAGCCCTGTACTATATTGGGGATTAAGCGCCTGAAGCTCCCCTAATGGAATACCCATAACCTCAGAGATCTGTGCGAGATGAATGTCTTTATTAACCATAATCGTATCTGTTGCAACAGGAATATTCAGCGGCAGTGGTTGAAGATTATGCTCTGCATAATAGTTAACCGCATAAGCTGCAGCAATGTACTGTGGAATATATCCCCTTGTTTCTTTAGGCAGTCTGTAATATATTTCCCAGTAATCCTTTATGTTGCCCGACCGTTTGATTGCCTTATTTACATTTCCCGGGCCGCAGTCGTACGCAGCAATAACCAGCACCCAGTCTTTATAAATATCATACAGATCCTTAATATACCTAGCAGCCGCATGAGTTGACTTTACCGGATCTTTGCGTTCATCAACTAATGAGTTAATCGTAAGTCCGTATAAACGACCGGTACTATACATGAACTGCCACATACCAGCTGCACCTGAGCGCCTGTTCACCGCATTCGGATTTAATGCTGATTCTATAACTGCCATGTATTTAAATTCTGCAGGAAGACCATATGAATCAAAAACATCTTCAATCATCGGAAAATAATAATCCTTCAGGCCGAGTACAGCACAGAATTTTTCTCTTTGTCTGACAGTATAAACCTCTATGTGATTCCTGATGATATTATTAAAAGGAAGGTAGATTATTGAATTAATTTTTCTAATCCTTTTTTCATACACTGTATCAGGACATTGCAATCCAACTGTGTCTATATTATTTTCATTCTGATTATTTTTAATAGCTATTTTTACATACCATGTATTTACCAGGCTGTCAAGATCACGGGCAATTCTATCACTACTATTGTCCGATTTAATAATTATAGTGTCTACATCAGATGCAGCATTCGCTTTTAGAATTACCAGAAAGAAAATTATCAGTATTGCTTTAAGTCTCATAGTTAAATAATTATTTTAAAAGTTTACTTTCAAGCCTACACTTAGTCCTGCTCCTAGGAATCCACCAGGTAAAGCCATCTGCACAGGAAAGAGCGTAATATTAAGATTATTACTTATATCATAGTTAAAAAGACTGGCATCAACATTTGCATCAAGTATCGAAAAAAGATACCATCCGGCGATGCCAATATACGAAAGATCCCTGTATCTCTTGTAATAATCAACCATTTGTAGCATTGCATTCTTATAATTCGAAAAAGTTGAACGATCATAACCTTTTGGATTCCAAAGAGGATCATAGGTACTTCGATCGACAGTGGGAGATATCACTTTGAGATAACTGTCTGTTTCTTTTATATTATCTGTAAAATCCTGATAAGCTTTCATATATAAATTATAATTCTTTCCATTGAAGCCAGCGCTATAAATAAGAGCACCGAAACCTGCATAGACTATCGGGATTTTCCAGTATTTTCTGTTGTAAATCTGACCAAGACCGGGGAATGAAACAGCCATCATTGTAGCCCTAAGTGTCTCAGGTTTAAACTTGTGCTTAACCGGGTTGGCAACAATGAGTGTATCCTGCGCAAACATGATCTGCTGAACGCAAAGCAATTGCAGGATAAGTATAATCAGTATTTTGTGAAAAGTCTTCAAAATAAAAAATTACCGGTCTTTATATTCTAAAACCAGTATAAGAGCGCGACAAAGATAATTATTTTCAGGAGTTCAGGCGATCAAATACTCCTAAAATGCGTTCCATTTCATCGGGGTTTTCAAATGGTATCACGATTTTACCCTTCCCCTTTTCGTTTATTCTGAAGTTTACTTTGGTTGAAAATATCTTATTGAGATGATCAGAAAGCTGAGTGAAATCATCATTCAGTTTTCTCTTTTTTTCAATCTTCCCCGGGTCTTTGTTCTTTTCAGACTGTAAATGTCTGACAAGATCTTCCGCCTGACGTACAGACAGTTCGCCATCAATGATTTTATAATAAACATTGATCTGTTTTTTCGGATCTTCAATATTGACTAGCGTTCGGGCATGACCCATCATCAGGTGTTTGTTTTTAATTCCGAGCTGTATTTCCGCAGGCAGTTTCAGAAGACGCAGATAATTTGCTACGGTTGATCTTTGTTTGCCCACCCTGTCACTTAATTGTTCCTGAGTGAGTTTACACTCCTCTATAAGCCGATGGAAACTAATTGCAACCTCCACAGCATCAAGATCTTCACGTTGAATATTTTCAACCAGTGCCAATTCGAGCATTGCCTGATCATCTGCAGTTCTAATGAAGGCAGGAACATGAGTAAGCCCTGCCAGACGTGCAGCCCTAAGCCTTCTTTCCCCGGCGATGAGCTGGAAACGGCCCGCACCAACCTCACGTACTGTAAGCGGTTGTACAATACCAAGCTTCTTAATTGAAGTTGAAAGTTCGTCAAGAGATTGTTCGTCAAAGCTTGTCCTTGGTTGAAAAGGGTTAGCTTCGATTGAATCGATAGAGATATCAAGGTTTGCTTCAACTTTTTTCTCAAGGATCTCTTTCTCCACACCATTTATCAATGCACCAAGACCTCTTCCCAACGCATTTTTTTTTGCCATATTCATTCTGTTTCCGATAATTGAAAAGTCCTGTAATTACTGTTTAACTCTTGTTTCCTGTTTTTCAATCAGCTCTTCGGCGAGACTAAGATAATTGACTGTACCTCTCGAATCAGCATCATAAAGAATAGCCGGCTGACCAAAGCTCGGTGCTTCTGAAAGCTTTACATTTCTCTGGATAATAGTTTTAAAAACCATTTGCTGAAAATGCTTATTGACCTCATCAGCAACCTGATTTGATAATCTGAGACGAGAATCATACATCGTAAGAAGGAACCCTTCAATCTCAAGTTCAGGATTAAGATTATTCTGAATTATTTTTATTGTATTAAGAAGTTTACCAAGTCCTTCAAGGGCAAAATACTCACACTGGACGGGTATTATTACAGAATGCGAAGCTGTAAGGGCATTTACGGTAAGGAGACCCAGTGAAGGAGAACAGTCAATTAGTATATAATCATAATCTGCTTCGATTTTTTTTAGTACTCCTTTAAGAGTTTTTTCCCTTTCATGTCTGTCAAGCATTTCAATTTCTGCACCTACGAGGTCAATATTTGAGGGAATTATTGAAAGATTCTCAACCTCACATTTGAGTAAAGCTTCCATAGGTTCTTTCCCATCAATCAAACAATCGTATATTGTGCATCTTATCTGCCGTGCTTCGATTCCAATACCGGAAGTCGCATTTGCCTGAGGATCTGCATCAACGATCAGCACCTTCTTTTCCAAAGCGGCAAGACTGGCCGCCAGGTTTATTGCAGTTGTTGTCTTCCCTACCCCTCCCTTCTGATTTGCTATAGCTATTATCCTTCCCATCGTTTTTCAGTTATCGAGTTATATTTTGAGTTTCAAATTTACTATTTATGATCTTCTGCTACCGGCGGTGAAAGATGTAATTGTAAACATTTTTTTCGGGGTTTTCAACACTTTATTAACATTGATCTTTTTTATTAAGAAACATAACTTGCTGATTTTGTGATCAATTAAGAATCAGCCAGATTGGAAATCTTCTTTTTACAACTGAGAGGCCTGAGAACAGTGAGTCTGATAAACAGATCATTAAAGTGATATTAATCTTGATTTTAAAAAATTTATTTATTTATTTCCATCTTTGTCTGCCACATATCAGAATCAAAATGAGTAATAATACCGATCAGAAAGAATGGCTGGTCATTGTAAATCCTAATGCCGGCAATGGAAAAGGGAAAAAAGACTGGGATAAGATTTCCATTCTTCTTAAAAATAAAGCTTTGCCTTTCATTGTAAAGTTCACCGAAAGAAAAGGTCACGCTATCCAGTTTACGATTGAGGGAATTTCCACAGGTTACAGGAACATAATAACAGTAGGTGGTGACGGCACTTTGAATGAAGTTGTCAACGGTGTCTTTTTAAATAAGGGTTGTTCAACGACTGATATTTCCATCGCAATGATACCCGTCGGAACTGGAAACGATTGGGGTCGTATGTTTGGGATCCCACTTAATTACGAAAAAGCAATAAGCATTATCGCTGAAAATAAACTGATGTTACATGACGTAGGCCTTCTAAGTTACTATGACGGGACCGAGAAAAAAGAGAGATATTTCATTAATATCGCCGGACTGGGATTTGAGTCAGTTGTTGTAAAAAGAACCAATTATCAGAAAGACAAAGGGCACGGAGGCAAACTGATATATTTCTATAACCTGCTCATGAGTCTTATTTCATATAGAAACACGAAGGCAGAGATAATTATTGATAATGAAAAGATCAGCGCAGATGTTTTCTCGTTAAATGTTGGCAACGGCCGTTATTGCGGAGGAGGTATGAGACAGACCCCCAGGGCTTTACCTGATGATGGTTTGCTTGATGTGACAATAATAAAAGGAATGGGTAAATTTGAGATAATAAGAAACCTGAAGATCCTTTATGATGGCACAATCCTTCAGCATCCGAAGATTGACGGGTATAAGTGTAAAAATATAAAGGTCAGTTCAGAGTCTGTAATGTATGCCGAAGCTGATGGCGAATCTCTTGGTCAGACCCCGGCAGAATTCAGTATTATCCCGGAAAGTATTAATATTGTTTATGGGACTAAAATTATTCCGTAACCTTTATCTCGAACAGTTTAGGCCACTTTTTCCCTGTAACAAAAATCCGGTTACCCTTGTTATCATAAGCAATACCATTTAATACATCAGTGTCTGCATCCCGTTCCGATTTGGCCAGAAGGTTTTTCAAATCAATATAGGCAAGCACTTTCCCGCTTACCGGATCAATTCTTGCTATAAGATCAGTCATCCAGATATTTGCCCAAATCTCACCATTAATATATTCAAGTTCATTCAGCTGGTCAACTTTCTTCTCATTATCATAAACTTCTATTTTTGAAACAACTGTAAACATCTCCGGTTCAAAGAAATAGAGAATATTTGTTCCATCGCTCATCACAATTTTGTCATTTATAGTGGTCAAACCCCACCCCTCTGTAGAGTAATAGATCTTATTTATCAATTTAAAATCCGATTTATCATACACAAATCCAACTTTACTTTTCCAGGTCACCTCGTATATATGGTCGTGATAAAGGGCGATGCCTTCACCAAATAATGAGTCATCAAGGTTATGCTGCCTGATAACTTTACCTGTTTCCAGTTCCACTTCCCTTAAAGTTGATCCGGTCTCCTGTCCTGTGCCTTCAAATAATACCCCGTTGTCATATACAAGTCCCTGGGTAAATGCATCCCTGTTGTGAAGATATGTATGAATCACTTTGTAACCATTCCTTTTAGGTAATATATCTGAATAAATAATCATGAACCGGGTAACGGTATTCTGAGGTTTGCCTCCTTTGAAAGCCGTAACCTTTAACGATTTTCTTCCAGTGGCAGATGTGAAAACAGGAGGAATAGAATACTCCCACGGATCTGATTTAATAGTTGTTACAAAATTCCCATTAAAATAAACAGTCACAGAGTCGGGCACTAATTTCTTATCTTCAAGGGCAAGGGTTATTTTAACAGGTTGATTGAGCTTAAAACCTGTATTTTCTTCAGGTGAAATTATTCTTATAAGTTTTGAAGATACCTCTTCACTCAGAACCGGAGCGGGTTTAACCTCTGCCTCTTTCATTTTCCCCGACCGACCCGAGCATGAAAGTGTCCAGTTTAAGAGAAGCATTACAGAGATGGCAATAAGATATTTTTGATAATCAGTTTTCATTCATCTTTGTTTTTCGGGGTAAACAATTGTTTAAAAATATTTTTTCGGGCCGATGAAATTCTTTTCTTAGCTTCTTCTTCCTGAAGTTCATATGGGGTTAATATCTGCCACACACCACTCCAACCCGGAAAACCTCCAATATTTTTATCGTCAATATAGATGTCCGCATTTATCTTCCGGCTTACTGTCTCATCAAATATCTCCTCCGGATAGTTTTTATTAACTGCATAAAACTCAATCCCATTCTTCCTGCAATACTCAACAGCTTCATCAAGTTCTTTACCTGTCCGAAAAGTCCAGAGGATGAGCCTTGCTCCCATTTTTTCGAGCTCCTTGAGAGTCTGAAAGGCAAAAAGTTTTTCCTTCCCGATTCCGGGGTATTCGTGTTCAACTATTGTTCCATCAAAATCAATCGCAATCTTTATATCTGTGAAGTCGATCATTCAATTTAATCTAATTTGGTACAAATCTAATAATAAATGAGAAAAGAATGACCTAATTTACATTATCCGTATCACCTTGAATGAATGATTTTACCCCCTTTCATTTTCTACCAGGAGGAAAGGTATCGATACTCCTTCCCCCCTGGGGGAGTCCCGATAGTTATAGGGAGGGAAGGGGGTATATGATTAAATCGAAACAAATTAATTTATATGAATATTGAATTTAATCTTAATTTTACTTCCCTTCTGAATAATATATCTCCTATCAACATGAAACATTTGCCAAATTTCATAACATCGCTTAATCTGACTTCGGGATTCATCGCGATTATTTTTGCAGCCAACGGGAATATAGTTACAGCTTCGTGGCTTGTACTTGCGGCAATGATTTTTGACTTTCTTGATGGTTTCTCAGCCCGTATACTGAAAGCATATTCATCCATAGGTAAAGAATTTGACAGCCTTGCCGATGTAGTGAGTTTTGGTGTCGCACCTGGTTTAATAATATATCATCTTCTGAATAAATCCATACTATCGAATGGTCCGATTGATATAAATTCTGATGGCCTGAAAGCTACATTATTTATGTTAGTCTCTGCAATTATGCCGGTATGTGCAGCGTTACGACTGGCAATATTTAATCTGGATTCAACACAGGCAACAACATTTAAAGGATTACCCACGCCTGCCAATGCTCTTGCAGTTATTTCAGTTGTTATTGCAGGACATTATTCGCAATCACCGCTATTCAACTCATTTACCGGTTCTCCTTTTTTGCTTGTACTTTTTACAATTATATTGTCATTATTAATGGTCAGCAGGATCCCTTTGCTTTCTCTGAAGATTTCAAACCTGAAGTTAAAGGGAAATGAAGGAAGATATATTCTATTGGGACTGGTGCTAATCGGCTTTGTGATTTTTGGGCCAACGGCAATTCCTTTAATAATACCTCTATATATTATCTCATCGGCAATATCACTGCTCTTCTGACCCGTAGTTATTTCTTTTCGGAAAATTTCTTTTCGTAAACAGATAAAGCATATTTTATGGCAAACCAGCTTAATAAAATAAAGGCAGGCCAGATGAGGTATTGAAGAATTTGACTTATATACATTTCTGATTATATTGGATTTTCAATGTCTTAAATAATATTGGTGTGCGATGCGTGTTGAATGGGGACACCGTGCCGCATACCCTAATACTTATGTTCCTCTGAGTTCATCTCTGCTTCGGTGATTTTTTTATTATTGATTGCTTTCCATGCGTACCAGCTATAGCCTATAACAAAAGGGATAATAAAAGAAACATACATCATGGTTTTCAAAGTAAACAGGCTCGATGACGCATTCCTGATTGTTAATGAGCTCTGCAGATCATAAAGAGACGGATAAAATGAAGTCCCATTAAACCCGGCTATAAGAAACAAAGAGAATACTGCAAGTACTGTACCCATTCCTGAAAACCATATCCCCGAAAAACTTTTCCTGAAAACCGTTATCCCAATCCCATATAAAACACCGACTACTCCTGCCAGAAAAAGTATCAGAACAACAGGCATCTGAATAAGATTATGGATGTATTTAAACTTTTCCACAGTTATTGTACCGGTTATAGGATCAGATGCAAACCCTTTTGAAAAAAGAAGAGAGATGACAAAAAACAGGAAGAAGATCAGAAAAGGGATAGAATTGGCAATTAATCCTTTAACTGATCTCCTGATCAATGGTTCATTGTCAATAGTATTGATAATATATAGCAGCCCATTAATTCTGGCAAGAAATAATACTGCAAAACCAAGTGACAGGTTTCGTATATTCAATAAAGCTTCAAGGCCATACCACCGACTTGCCCAATGCACCTGGTTCATCTGGTTCAGAGTAAACATTGCACCTGTGAAAAAAGTAGCAACAGCTACTCCAATAAGAAATGGCCCCAGAGAACCATTCAGAAAGAGAAACAGGTCGAAAGTTTTCTGCCCCAGAACATTTTCAGGTTTGGATCTGAATTCATATGCTATAGCCTGTATGGTAAAACTGAACAATATAGCGATCCAGACCCAGTAAGCACCTCCGAAACTGGTTGCATAGAAAAGCGGGAATGAGGCAAAAAATGCGCCGCCAAAAGTTACAAGAGTTGTGAAAGTAAATTCCCACTTCCGCCCCATTGTATTGATAATCATTGTCTTTTGAGTATTGTTTTGAGGAAGAGAATAAATCATCGATTGTCCCCCCTGAACGAACATCAGGAAGACCAGCAGGCTGGCCAGAATTGAGATTATAATCCACCAGTAGTGTTGCAAAAAAAGCTGAGAAATCATTGCAGTCATAATTTTATCCTCCTAATGTTTGGGGCCGGTTTTAATCTGTTTTATCATAATTGATACCTCTGAAATAAACAATCCCGTGAACAGAACTGCGAAAAGAATGAATGTTGTAACAACCGACCCTGCACTGATCTGTGAAACAGCTTTTGATACAGTCATCATATCTTGAATTATCCAGGGCTGCCGGCCTATTTCGGTAAGTAACCAACCCAGTTCACTTGCAATATATGGTAAAGGTATTGACAGCATGGCTATCCACAAAAACCATTTGTTGTCTGAAATTGTCCCTCTGAACAGGAGATAAAGTGCCACCGAAAAAATCATTATGAAAAGGAACCCCAGCACAACCATCAGATGAAAAGAATAGAACGTGACAGTCACATTCGGGATAACATCTTCAGGTTTATCAATAGAAGCATAACCGAAATACCTGAAATATTTGTTTTGAAAGTCTTTGTCTTTGAAAACCCCTTTTAAAGCTCTAATCTGTGCAGTATCATTATTAAGCCTGGCTCTTTTGTAAGATGTCAGAATATCCCTGGCGTATTTCCCGTTTTGTATTTTTTCAGCGGTTGAAATTGTACCCAGCTTATCATTACCTGATATATGATCCGAAAGCCCCTGAACATAGGAATCTCTGTCACCTCCTGTAAGCACTGAAAGTAAACCGGGTATTTGTATCTTAAGGCCAAATTCCCTGACCTTTTTATCTCCTATTTTTTTATCTGTATCTTTCAGTACTCCGAAAGCTATTAACCCGGCATTATTTTTTCCTTCGTAGAGTGCTTCCATCGATGCAAATTTAACAGGCTGCACTTTTGATACAGTTCTGGTTGATTCATCTCCTGTGTAAGCAACCATCAGAGAAGATAAAAGTCCGAAAACACCGGCAATCAAAATACTCCTCTTTGCCATATGTTCTTCCCGCTTCCTGATCAGAAACCATGCGCTTATCCCCAGTACAAACATTGATGCAAGCAGGAAACCTGATGAAATGGTATGCAAGAATTTATCAATTGCGACCTGATTAAAGAGCACTGCCCAGAAATTAATCATCTCATTTCGAGCAGTATCAGGATTAAATATCATGCCAACAGGATGTTGCATCCAGGCATTTGCAACGAGAATCCAGAGCGCCGAGAGATTGGCCCCGATTGCAACCAGCCATGTAGAAACCAGGTGAAACTTTTTATTCACTTTATTCCAGCCGAAAAACATAACAGCGACGAATGTCGATTCGAGAAAGAATGCCAGAATGCCTTCAACTGCAAGAGGTGCACCGAAAATATCTCCAACGAACCATGAGTAAT
This sequence comes from Bacteroidales bacterium, assembly GCA_017882305.1. Lineage (GTDB taxonomy): Bacteria > Bacteroidota > Bacteroidia > Bacteroidales > VadinHA17 > LD21. The sequence goes on from JADGPU010000048.1 coordinate 15,918, forward strand.
TTGACCAGTTTGTACCAAACTGAAATTCGAGAATGATACCTGTTGCAATACCAATAGCAAAGTTTATCCCAAAAAGAGTCATCCAGAACCTGGTAATTCGTCTCCATTCTTCCTTACCAGTTTTGACATAGATGGTCTCCATTATGGCCAGAATGAATGATAATCCAAGTGTAAGTGGTACAAATAGCCAGTGGTATACTGCTGTCAGGGCAAATTGAGCTCTTGACCAGTCTACAAGGCTCAAATCAATGTTATCTATCATGGTTATCGGATGAATTAGTTAACTGTTCGAGGACATGTTCAGTTCTCTCCTTGTCACTATGGTAATTTTTATAAAGAAAATCCTGAAAAAAGAAGATCTTTAATATAGCAAACATAATAAGAAGTTTAATGATGATTATCACCCATACCTTTCTCCCCCAGCCGGACATATTCCTGAATCCATCATAATAAAAATGGAATAGGCGGTTCAATAGAGAAAATTTTTGTTCCATTTATTGTTTCGTCTCTCTTTAGATAATAATCTTAACCAGCTTTAATTTCATGCACTTTACAGAAAGCTAATCTGCAGCGGGTCCATCATTTGACAGAAATGGCATCTGGGCTTTGTTCCCGATATTTTCAGCAGAGAGACTGGAAGTGATCTTCTGTACTGCCTTAAAATTATAAAAGAACTCCCTTGCAAAAACCCTCATCACAGTATAAGCGGGTATTCCGAATATCATCCCTGGTATTCCGGCCGCAAATCCGGCCGCCAGTACCACAATGAAAATCTCAAGAGGATGTGCTTTAACACTACTTGAAAATATAACCGGCTGGAATACAATATTATCAATTAAATGTGTCACTGCTTCAACAATTATCATATATGTAACGAGAGGTATCACTACTGTGGTAAAGTCCTGGTTAATATGCGAAGCAACACCCATTATTATTGCTATCGACAATCCAATCCAGGGCCCGGCATAGGGAATAACATTTAAAATTCCGATTATAAGTCCCATAACCACAGCCTGTTGAAAATCTATTCCTGCAATAGTCATTCCAATTGTAACAAGAATCATTATGCATGTGCTTTGTATAACAATACCAATGAAATACCTTGTAAGAAGACTTTTTATCGAATAAAGAGCCCTGGTTACATTATCTACATATTTATCAGGGACCCACATTAATATGGATTCAAAAAATAATCGTTGATCTTTCAGAAAGAAAAATGTAATAAATGTTATTGAGAATATAGCTATCAGGACATTACCAAGAATTCCGATTAGAGAACCGATAAAACTCTGTACCAAGTTAATATTGAGAACTCCGGCAACCTTTCTTACGATGTAGTCCTGAATAGGTAGGTCTTTTGGTATATCCTTGTTAATGGCCCGGAACAGATTCTCAACCTTATTTATTGGTCCCGAAACAATCTGAACAATTTTTTCACTGTCGATGCTTGAAAAATAAGCTATCTGCCGGGTTACAAGCGGGACGAAAGTAACAAAAAACAAAATAATCATCCCCCAGATTACTATTAACGTCAGGAGTGCACTGAGAGACCGTGGAAAAGACCATTTTTTAATTCTTATTTTACAAAACAGTTCGACAAGTGGTTTACCCATAATAGAAAAAACGCCTGATACCAGAATATAAACAACTATATTACGGAAAAACCAGGCACAACCCAAAAGGAGCAAAACTCCAAAAAAGATAAGAATGTTTCTTAACGTTGCTTTCATTGTTAAAGGCATTTCTTCGTACAAACCTAATCCAAATTTTTTGAATTCGCTAAAAATTGTGCCCCTCACCTTCTCCCTGATGGGGGGTCAATTCTCTACACCTAAGTTTAATTTAACTGAATACCACAGAATTAGTGGCCAGAGGGCATTACTGCCATTTTGTCCTAGACAATTTAATTATTCATGTCATTATGTCATATTTATCAATTTGGTCCGAAGTTTGAAAATAGCTGATAAACGATTAAATGTTAAACTAAAATTATAGGAGGACAAAACCATGTTACCAACAATTACAAGAAGAAGTTTCAGGCCTTTTTATATGCCGAATATTTTTGATGATGATTTTTTTCCTGTTCTCTCAAACAGGGCCAGCTCAATGCCAGCTGTCAACATCAGGGAAGATGAAAAGAATTATGCACTGGACCTGGCTATTCCGGGGATTGACAAGAAAGATCTGAAAATTGATATGAATGAGGATGTTCTGACAATCTCATCTGAGATGAAGAATGAATCGGAAGAAAGCAAAGATGGATACAAGAGAAAAGAATTCAGCTATTCAACATTCTGCAGAAATTTTTATATTCCCGAAAATGTAAACAGGGAAAAAATAGAAGCAAATTATAAAGATGGTATCCTTTCTGTGACGCTTCCCAAGCAGGAAGAGGAAAAAAACAAGATCACAAGAAAGATTGAAATTTCATGATCTTTCGAAAAGACTCCCGGCTAATTACCGGGATTTTTTATATGACCGCATTCCTGAATATATCTCTGAGCAAAATTCCTTCCGAATTCTCTTAAGATTTCCTTTTTATGATTATCCGGAGAAAATTTAAATGCTAATGTTTCTTCAAATATTTTCAATTTAAGAAGACGAAGGTTTTCGAGAATTAGATTTGGCGACTCCCCGCTCCATCCATACGATCCGAAAGCACCACCTAATTTGCCCTTATCCCGTATCGGATTTATCAATGCAAGTAACTTGTATACGGGAAGTAAGGTATTCTGATTGATTGTGGGTGATCCAATAAGTAACCCATCAGACATTATTAACTTTGACTCCAGTTCTTCTAAAGAGATATTTTCTATATCTGTAATATCCACCGTAATACCCTTAGTTTCCAGGACCCCTTCTGCAATAAGATATGCTGCGTCCTTTGTGTAACCATAAGCGGAAACATATGCTATCAGAATATTCATGCGATTTTTTTCAGACACAATCTGCATATAATAGTCAGCATACTTTTCTGAAAGTTCTATTGCTTTTCTGAGGTTTTTTTTATGCATCGGTCCATGACCGGGGCAAATGAAATCAAGCTCAAGAGGCTTTATCTTTTCAATTGCTCTTAGCATAAACCTGCTGAAGGGTTTCATGATGATGTCAAAATAGTATTTAAAGGATTCCATATACTTCCCGTTAAAATCGCTGTACATTTCAGAAGAACAATAATGTGCTCCAAATACATCACATGTGAATAAAATCTTGTCCTCAACCAATAGCGTCATCATCGAATCGGGCCAATGCAGGTTTGGCGCAGAAAAAAATCTGAGGGTTTTATTTCCGAGGTCCAGGGTATCACCATCTTTTACAACCAGTGATTTAAAAGGTTTATTGACAATATCTTCAAGATATCTGATTGCATTTCCGCTACCAACAACAGTAGCTGACGGTGCCAGATCGAGAAGAAGCCGGAGGCTGCCTGAATGATCAGGCTCGGTATGATCGAGAATAATATATCGAATCTCTTCAGGATCAGTAACTGATCTTAATTTGCGAAAATAAGTTTCATTGAATTTTTCTTTTGTAACCTCAATTAATGCTTTCTTATCAGCATTAATAAAATACGAGTTATAGGTTGTCCCAAAATCGGTATGCATCACTATATCGAAGGTCCTGATATCATAATCCAGCACTCCTATCCATTTGACATCACGGGTGACATCTATTATTTTATCATCAACTCTATTCATATGATTATTCATTTTCAGATTTTGGCAATGATACTTTTATTTGCCTTCACCTGTTGCAGGATAGGAATTTCAACTTCGGTGCCCAACGGTAAGAAAACATCGACCCTTGATCCAAACTTAATAAACCCAAGTTCATCTCCCTGGAGTACCTCCACATCTTCTTTTGCATAAGTAACAATCCTCCGGGCTACAGCCCCTGCTATCTGCCTTATCATTACCTCTGTTCCCGTACTGGTTCTTATAACAATTGTACTCCTCTCGTTAAGTTCAGAAGATTTAGGATGCCATGCAACCATATTCAGACCCGGATGGTAACATACATATTCTACTTTCCCAGATACCGGATATCTGTTACTGTGCATATTAAAAGGGGACATAAAAATTGAAACCTGCAAACGCATATCCTTAAAATACTCATTTTCCATTGTCTCTTCAATAACCACAACTTTCCCATCAGCAGGAGCGTAAATAAGTCCGGGGTCAGTTTCGAAAGAACGTGTGGGGAGTCTGAAGAAAAAGAGTAAGAAAATATAGAGCATAAAAGAGCAGATGAAAAATACCCATCTCACAATTCCTGAATCTGCCCAGATTATATTAACAATGATATTTAATATCAGCAATGCTATCAGACCAAATGCTAATATCTTATATCCTTCTTTATGAATATGAATCCTCATCTGTTTAAAATTTGCACAAAACTAATCAAGTCCTGCCAATCATCCAACTAGGGATATAAAAAGATATACAAGCGGGAAAGATATTATTGCACTGTCGAATCTATCAAGAAATCCCCCATGACCCGGCATTATTGTTCCTGAGTCCTTTACGCCAATGCTTCGTTTGAGCATTGATTCGACCAGGTCTCCATATGTACCTGCCACAGAAATGATAAGAGAAATAATAACCCAATGGATTTTATCAACGACTCCCAGCCAACCTGAAAGAAACCACGCTACAAGAGAGGCAATAATGATACCTCCGATAAAACCTTCCCAGGTTTTTTTCGGAGAAATACGCTCCATCAATTTATGTCGCCCGAAGGACATCCCGGTCAAATATGCACCCGTATCATTTGACCATATAAGAATAAAAAAACCAATAATTATTCCAGGTGAGAAAATTATATTGGCATGAGGAAGTAATGAATTAAGTCCTGTTCTTGAGAATGCTGCAAAAGGGAACATCGAAAACGGCACAGCAGTATATAGTACCGAAAAAAATGTATGCGCCAGTGAATCAAATGGTTTGTCCTGCCTCCTGTACAACTCAATTACTATTATTATCAACATCATTGGAATAAGAACGAGAAAAGATTTTTTTTGAATCGCTCCTGAAGCAATCAGTGTTGAAATAGTATATGCTGTAATCCCGGTAACAATGCCTGTTACCATCTGGGGTTTCACTCCTGTGTTCCTTATCATCAGGTAATACTCATACTGTGTTCCGATGAGCAGAACCAGTCCTGTAAGAAAAAATGAGAGGGGATGAAGCCAAAACCCTCCCATTACGAATATTACGATCCATGCTCCTGTTAATGTCCGTCTGAAAAAAGTATTCAAAACTTCAGTATATTATGCTTTTGATTTTGCCTTTTTCACAGTTTTCTCCGGAGGTGCATTTTCTGTGACAGTTTCTTTTTTCTCTGATTTGACTTTTGTTTTCTCAGGTGAAGATTTGGCTGATTTTTCCCCTTTTTTATCTTCTTTACTATTTTCATTGTTATTTAGTAAAAGGGCAGATTTGGCCTCAGCTTCTCTCTCTTCTTTCAACAGGTCAGCTTTTCTCTTGCCAAAAATTCTTTCAAGATCTTCGCTGAAAATTACCTCTTTTTCAAGAAGCAGCTCTGCAAGCTCGGTAAGGCCTTTCATATTATTCTTAAGAACTTCTTTAGCCCTCACATACGATTCTGCTATAATCAGGTTAACCTCCTGATCTATAAGCTCTGCTGTCTTCTCACTATATGGCTTCGTGAATCCAAAATCAGATTGCCCCGATGAATCGTAGAAACTGATATTACCAACTTTATCACTCATTCCAAAAAACGAAACCATTGCATAAGCCTGTTTTGTTATCTTTTCAAGATCGCTAAGTGCCCCGGTTGAGATCTTCCCGAAGACAAGTTCTTCTGATGCTCTTCCTCCAAGTGCATATGCCATTTCATCCAGTATCTGTTCGCGCGTGGTAAGCTGTCGTTCTTCAGGAAGATACCATGCTGCTCCCAGAGCCCTTCCACGAGGTATAATAGTCACTTTAAGCAAAGGGCTGGCATATTCGAGCAACCAGCTGACAGTTGCATGTCCTGCCTCATGATAAGCAATTGTCTTTTTCTCCACGGGTGAGATGATCTTGGTTTTTCTTTCCAGCCCCCCTACGATACGGTCGATAGCGTCAAGAAAATCCTGCTTCTCCACAACAGTCTTATTTTTTCTGGCTGCTATAAGGGCCGATTCGTTGCATACATTTGCAATATCAGCACCTGAAAAGCCGGGAGTCTGTTTCGCCATGAATCCTATATCGAAACTTTTTTCAAGTTTAATCGGACGAAGGTGAACTTTAAATATAGCTTCCCTTTCGTTAAGGTCGGGAAGCTCAACATGGATCTGACGGTCAAAACGGCCGGCACGCATCAGAGCTCTGTCAAGTATGTCTGCCCTGTTAGTTGCAGCAAGGATTATCACTCCCATGTTCGTACCGAAACCGTCCATCTCAGTAAGAAGCTGGTTTAGAGTATTTTCTCTCTCGTCGTTCGATCCAAAATTTGCATTACGGCCTCTTGCACGGCCCACTGCATCTATTTCATCAATAAAAACAATACACGGTGCTTTTTCTTTTGCCTGTTTAAACAGATCTCTCACTCTTGAAGCGCCAACACCAACAAACATTTCCACGAAATCTGAACCTGATATGGAAAAGAATGGAACGTTTGCTTCACCTGCAACCGCTTTTGCAAGCATGGTTTTTCCT
>JADGPU010000010.1 GCA_017882305.1 Bacteroidales bacterium
GGATATGATAAAGAGAGCGCTTAAAAACTTGTAAATCTGAATATAAGCCGGATTGGGATCAGGGATATCATATAAAAATATTCTGATATTTTCGTATCTTCTGCTGTTAGCTTCTTTTCTCTTAAAGTCCTCAGAAGCAAGTAGTCAGGCTGCTTTGCAAAATAGCGGGAAACCCGATACAACCCGCAAATCGATTCTGAAACTTAAAGACGACTCAGGAATTCCCTGGGAATCACAACAAAAGGCCCCTCTTTTCCTCAATAATCCATCGAATTTCAAATCCACAGTAATTTATAACCCCGACAAGAACGAATATATCCTTTATGAGAAAATAGGAGCTTTAGATTATCGCACCCCGGTACATATGAGTCCTGAAGAATTCAGGAAATATGAATATGCCAGGGCAATGCGCGATTACTGGCAATCGCGAATCTCAGGCGCTCAAGCCGGTTTCAAGTCAAACCTGATACCACAAATCGAAATCGGAGGTGCGGCATTTGATAAAATATTTGGAAGTAATACTATCAATATTATCCCGCAGGGGTCAGCTCAACTTATTTTCGGAATAAATATTTCCAAAACTCAAAATCCTACCCTCCCGGTAAAACTTCAGACAATTCCAACATTCGATTTCAAGGAAAAAATTCAGATGAATGTCACTGGTACTATTGGTGACAAAATGACGCTTGGAGTGAATTACAACACCGATGCAATGTTTGAATTTGAGAACAGGACAAAACTTCAATATGCAGGAAAGGAAGATGAGATACTTAAAAAAGTTGAAGCCGGGGATGTTACTCTTCCCCTGACCGGGACTCTGATCACAGGTAGTTATAGTCTTTTTGGACTTAAGACAGAAATGCAGTTCGGAAAGCTTACTGTCACCACCGTACTTTCACAGCAGAAGGGACAAACTTCTGTAGTAAATGCTACGGGAGGTGCTCAACTGACTAATTATGAAATATATGCCGATGCCTATGAGGCAAACAAACATTTCTTTATTTCCCAATACTTCAGAGATACTTATGATGAAGCTCTAAAAAACCTGCCAATTGTCAGCTCAGGAATCAATATTGAACGGATCGAAGTATGGGTAACAAACAAGTTAAGCAGCTTTCAGGAAGCAAGCAACAGGAACATAATCGCTTTTGTGGATCTGGGTGAGAGCAAAAGCCATATTTTCAATAAGGTACCCGCTTTTCAGGCGACCCCTGGTGCAATGATATACCCTAACAATAATGCAAATAAAATGTATGTTCAGTTTACTTCAGCATACAGCATAATCCGGAATGTTGACCAGGTGACAAATGCATTTGCTCCATTATATCCGGGATTTCAGATCGGACGTGATTTTGAAAAGATTGAGAATGCGAGAAAGCTTGACGAGAGGGAGTATTATTTTAACAAACAACTGGGTTTTATTTCGCTTAATACAGCATTAAATGCAGATGAGGTTCTGGCGGTTGCCTATGAATATACAATTGCTGGTCAGGTGTTTAAAGTTGGTGAGTTTTCGACAGATGGAATCGCTGCCCCGCAGACACTGATACTGAAGCTTCTAAAAGGTACTAATCTGAGTCCAAAATTGCCTACCTGGAAACTGATGATGAAGAATATTTATTCTCTTGGATCAGGGAAACTGGATAAAAAGGATTTTGTACTCAATGTCCTATACCAGGATGATAAAACTGGTAATTCAATTAACTATCTCCCTGAAGGAAAGTTGGCTGACAAGATACTTCTGCAGGTTATGGGTCTTGACAATCTGAATTCCCAGCTTGACAGGCAACCTGACGGTTTTTTCGATTTTATAGATGGAGTTACTATTATGTCTGACCGTGGAAGAATAATTTTCCCCTATATAGAGCCTTTTGGAAGCCACCTGAAAAAAATGATTTCCGATCCTGTAGTGGCCAGCAAATTTATCTTTCAGGAATTATACGATTCAACCCAGACAGTAGCCCGCCAGATGGCCGAGAAAGACAAATTCGAACTGAAAGGACAATACTCATCTGAATCCGGATCTGTAATCAGACTCAACGCGACGAGTATACCACAAGGTTCAGTTAAAGTTACTGCCGGGGGAGTGCCACTAACTGAAAACACAGATTATATAGTTGATTATAATATGGGTACGGTGACTATAATTAACAGCGCACTTATTGAATCAAAAACACCAATCCAGGTTTCACTGGAGAACAATCAGTTCTTTGGGTTTCAGACAAAAACACTTGTTGGCACCCATCTCGATTACAGGGCTTCATCTAACTTCGATATCGGGGCAACAATACTTCACCTGACTGAAAGGCCATACACTCAGAAGGTAAACTATGGAGAGGAACCGATTTCAAACACAATTTGGGGTTTAAATACTTCATATAAAACAGAATCACAATTGCTTACAAAAATCATTGACAAAATTCCTCTTCTCAATACAAAAGCTCCTTCATCCTTCTCCTTTTTTGGTGAGTTTGCTAACCTGATTCCGGGTCATTCAAAGGCGATAACAAGTGCCGGCAATTCATATATTGATGACTTTGAAGCCAGTGAGATTCCTCTTGATCTTAAAGCATTTAATGCATGGTCTATTGCCAGTGTCCCACAAGGACAGGACCTGCTTTTTCCTGAAGCCAGGTTTAATAACAACCTTGTCAGCGGTTTTAACCGGGCTAAATTGGCCTGGTATGTGATAGACCCGCTTTTTCTACGTAACGGATCATCAACACCTGATTACATAAGGCAGAACCCTATTGAACAATCGAGCCATTTTGTCAGAGAGATATATGAAAACGAAATTTTCCCTTATAAAGAAAGCCCCAGTGGAATTCCTGCTACAATAGCCGTTTTAAATCTTGCATATTATCCTGATGAGAAGGGCCCCTATAACTACGATTCTGACCCTGGAGCATATTCAGAAGGAATGAATTCCACCGGAAAACTTATTGACCCTAAATCAAGGTGGGGCGGTATAATGCGAGAAGTACTCACAAACGATTTCGAAGCTGCTAATATTCAATATATTAAGTTTTGGGTGATGGACCCGTTCGTTGATAATCCGGGCCAGGAGGGAGGAGATCTTTATATAAACCTGGGAAACATTTCAGAAGATATTTTACGGGACTCAAGGAAAAGTTTTGAGAACGGACTTCCAGGTTCACCTGTTGTAAAAAACGTTGATACTACTGCATGGGGAAGAGTACCAACCATTCAGGCAGTTGTTAATGCTTTTGACAACGCTCCGGAATCGAGATTGTTTCAGGATGTCGGGCTTGATGGTCTCAGCGACCAGGACGAACAATCATTCTTTAAGGATTACCTTCAGAAATCATCGCTTATCGTGAGTCCTGATTCCTACCAGGATATTTTGAAGGACCCGTCAGGGGATGATTATCATTATTTCAGAGGATCAGATTACGATGTTCAACATCTTGGTATTCTCGAAAGATATAAAAAGTATAACGGAGAGGAAGGGAACTCACCTACATCTGCGATGTCAAAAGAGTCTTATCCTACAGCCGGATCAACGTTACCTGACATGGAAGATATTAACCGTGATAATACTTTGAGCGAGACAGAAAGCTACTATCAATATAAAGTCAGTATTCGTCCGGGAGACATTAAGGTCGGTTCAAACTATGTAGTTGATGAGATTGAAGATAAAGATATTACTTTTGCAAATGGTCAAAAATCAAGTGTAAAGTGGTATCAGTTTCAGATACCTATAACTGATTTTCAGAAGGCAATTGGTCCGATTCAGGACTTTAAGTCAATTCGCTTTATGAGAATGTTTCTTAAGGGCTTTAAGGATTCTGTTATTTTGCGGTTTGCAAATCTCGACCTTGTTCGTGCTGAATGGAGAAAATATAATATTTCATTTATGGAAGGTGGCGAGAGGGTTACTCTGCCTGAGGCTACGGATGGAACCTTTGAAATAAGTTCGGTTAGTATCGAGGAGAATTCGGGGAAAGTACCTGTTAATTATGTTTTACCTCCGGGATTTGACAGAGTAACTGACCCTCAGAACCCTCAGTTAAGACTGCTTAACGAACAATCGATGGTACTTAAAGTCCAGAATCTTGAAGATGGCGACGCCAGAGCTGCATTCAAAAATGTAAATCTCGATATAAGGCAATACCGTAAACTGCGTATGGAGGTCCATGCTGAAGCAATGATAGGACAACCATTGAGAGATGATGACCTGACAGCATTTATCAGAATAGGTTCGGATTATAAGGGTAATTTTTATGAATATGAGCTTCCTTTAAAACTTACTCAGCCAGGTCATTATGACAATAATAAAGATGATGAGAGGGCAAAGGTATGGCCTGCGGAAAACAGTTTTGATATAGATCTGTCTTTGTTACAGGATGCTAAACAGGAGCGTAATCGTCAAATGCAGCTTCCCGGTTCTTCATTAAGCATCTCGGATGTCTTTGTGTATACAAATGGAACAGCCCGGATTTCAGTTTCCGGAAATCCGAATATGAGTAATGTGAAGGTCATCATGATAGGAGTGAGGAATCCTATAAAAACCAGGAACAAAGCTGCTGATGACGGAAGTCCTAAATATGGCGAAGTGTGGTTTGATGAACTACGTCTAAACGATTTTATTGAAAACGGAGGATGGGCAGCAAATGGACATATGCAGGCGCGACTTGCTGATCTGGGTACTGTTGATATGGTTGGTCAGTTTAGTACTCCAGGATGGGGAAGTATCGATAAAAAAGTGAATGAGAGAAGCAAGAATCAGTCATTGAAGTATGACATTTCATCCAACATCGAACTAGGGAAATTTTTCCCTGAAAAGATTGGAGTAAGGCTTCCCGTATATGTCGGTTATTCCGAAACAAGGATTAAACCCCAGTATAATCCTCTTGATCCCGATATTCTATTAAAAGATGCCTTAAATGCTGCAAAAAACAAGGCCGCAAGAGATTCAATATTGAATATTTCAGAAGATTATTCAAGAAGAAAGACAATTACAATAAGCAATGCGGGCATAACAAAGCGGGGAAAAACCCCGCATCCATGGGACCCTGCAAACTTAAGTGTGAACTATACTTATAATGAAATCTACAGCAGTAATACTAATACTGAAATTAACCTTCAGAAAAATTACAGAGGAGGGATTAATTATGATTTTCAGGCACAACCTGCCAATATCATGCCTTTTAGGAATGCAAGGTTTCTGAATTCTCCTGTTTTCAAAATTATTAAAGACTTTAACTTCTATACTTTTCCAAAAAGCATTTCATTCAGAACCGATCTTAGCCGCGATTATAATGAATTAATAACTAGAGATATAAACAACCCTTACCTGAAAATAACTCCTTCCTTCAAAAAGGATTTTGAATGGAGCAGGATTTATGATTTTAAATACGATATTACCCGTAATCTGAAATTTGATTTTACTGCAAATAATCTTTCACGAATTGATGAACCTCCCGGAGGTGTTGACAAAAACAGGTATAGCAGCACCTACAATGCATGGCGCGATTCGGTTTTGATTAACTTAAGGAATGGAGGTAGGACAACCGACTATAATCATTTTATGAATATTACTTATACAATTCCTGTAAATAAGCTTCCTCTGCTTTCCTGGATGAATGCCAACGCACGCTATAGTGCGGATTATACGTGGCTTGCCGGTCCTCTTTTCCCCGACAGTTTGAAAATCAATTTGGGGAATTCAATTAAGAATCATAGCGAGCTGACATTTACAGCTATGGCGAATCTTTCAACTCTATACACTAAATTGAAATTCCTTAAAAAAATTGAAAATAATACACTACCAGGTGCTGCAGGTAAAATGAAGGCAGAATTAATAACAGTCACATTTACCAAGGAAAACGTAAACTTCAAAGCAAATGTTGTCAAAACTATTTATCATAATCTTAAGACAAAGGATGTAAAAGTTAAGGTTGTCGGAAAAAGTGGAGAAGAGGTGAAAGGCAAGTTGGAAATTGTCAACGAGAACAAGGTTAATTTCACAGCAGCTCAACAGACAGATAATGCTAAAGTAGTTATTGAAGGCAAGGTCAGAAAAAACAGAAATCCTCTGATAGTTACCGGTGAATATCTGATCAGGGCAATCATGGGCGTAAGGTCATTAAGTCTTACCTATACTACATCTCAGGGAGAATTTCTTCCTGGTTATATACCTGAAACAAAATACCTGGGTATGTCAAACTTTAATAATAAGCTTGCCCCGGGTTGGCCTTTTATTCTGGGATACAGCAATAGAAACTTCTTTGACAAAGCAGTTACAAACGGATGGCTTTCAAAAGATACCTTGCTTAATACAGCGGCAACATATAATAATAGTATAAACCTGTCATTAAGAAGCCTTATAGAGCCTTTTCCCGGATTAAGAATCGATATGAATGCTGACAGAAGATACCAGGAGGCTGTAAGTTCATATTATATTGCTGATTATAATGGGAACTTCCCCGACAGTACACGCAACCGTATGGTATCTGGTAACTATTCCATTTCTATCATCTCATGGGGTACAGCTTTTGAAAAGATCTCAAAGAGTAATGATTATGCCTCCGCTGCATTTGAAGCTTTTAAGAAGAATATTATTATTATTTCGGAAAGGCGAGCAGCAGAAAGGCAAAAGAAAGATCCGGGTTATAACCCTGATATTGATCCTTTAACCGGTGATCCTGTTGCAGGCCCATATAAGAGCGGATATGGGCAAACATCCAGTGAGGTCCTGATCCCCGCATTCATTGCTGCTTATACGAGATCAAACGCCAACAAGGTGAGTCTTGAAACATTCCCTTCGGCCTTAAAAATGATGCCAAACTGGAGAATAACTTTTGACGGATTGTCGAAATTTGATTTTGTGCAAAAGGTATTCAGATCTATCAGCTTAACGCATCAATATAGAAGTACTTATCAAATCGGTTCTTTTAACACAAATTTGAATTATAAGCTTAATGACAATGGTATTAACAGTATAAGGGATCTTCAGAATAACTTCATTCAGCAATATGAAATGAATGTTGTCACAATCAGTGAACAATTCAGTCCTTTGATCAATGTGGACATGAATTGGAAAAACAGCCTTACAACCCGGTTTGAATGGAGAAAATCACGAACTGTCACTCTTAATATGACCAGTAATCAGGTAGCTGACGCACGGATTAATGAACTGATATTCGGTGCAGGTTACAGGTTTGATAATGTTAAGATAATTCTAAAAACAGGAGCAGGACAACGGGCGCTGAAAAGCGATCTTAACTTGCGTTTCGATCTTTCTATTCGCGATGATAAAACACTTGCGAGGAAGCTGGTGGAGGATGTTGATCAACCGGTTATAGGGCAGAAAGTATTTACCTTAGGGGCTACTGCTGATTATGTTTTAAGCGACAAATTTAATCTCCAGATCTTTGCTGATCGTACGATGAATAATCCTTTTGTTGCGACTACATTTCCAACTTCGAATACTAATTTTGGATTCAGTCTTAAATTTACTTTGGTTCAATAGTTGTCTTGTATCAGATCCATTAATATATTATCGTTTTTTCAGAAATCGAATGAAACATAGGCGATCAGATCTTCTTGCCTGAAGATCAGCAATTATGACGTAAAATAAGTGATTGACATGTACCATTTGTCGAACCATTTTTTTATTTTTGGATAGAAATCGACGGTATATTTATTAAAAATTTCAATACCCTTAAATAATTCAATGAATATAGATTTTCTTTACCCCCTTCCCGACCTTCCCCCACAGGGGGGCCCGAGCGTTAAGAATCCCGCGAGGTGGGATTTAGCGGAGGTGCCAGACTGCAGGGGTGGCATTTCCCCCCTGGGGGAAACAGGAAAGGGGGTCTTGATCTGAGTAAATTATAATTTGTAACTGTCTGAAAACTTCTAAAATATAATCATCTATATGAAAAGATCAAAACCACGCCTAAACTTCTGGCAGATCTGGAACATGAGTTTTGGATTTCTTGGAATTCAGTTTGGATTTGCGCTGCAAAATGCAAACGTCAGCAGGATTTTTGAAACACTTGGCGCCAAAGTTGAAAATATACCGATATTGTGGATTGCTGCACCGGTCACCGGTCTCATTATTCAACCGATAATCGGACATATGAGCGATAACACATGGAACAGATTGGGTCGCCGGCGTCCATATTTTCTTACAGGTGCTATCCTGGCATCTCTCGCCTTGATCCTCATGCCAAACTCACCTGTATTATGGATCGCTGCCGGAATGCTCTGGATTATGGACGCATCGATAAATATATCAATGGAGCCATTCAGAGCTTTTGTAGGCGATATGCTGCCTTCAGAACAACGAACAACAGGTTTTGCAACCCAGAGCTTTTTTATTGGCACAGGGGCCGTAATTGCATCCGTTCTTCCATATGTTCTTACTAACTGGTTTCATATTCAAAATACTGCACCGGCAGGACAGATACCATTATCCGTGAAACTATCATTTTATTTTGGAGGAATAGTATTTATTTCTGCAGTGTTATGGACCATAATCAAAACAAAAGAGTATTCTCCCGAGGAGCTTCGCGAATTCTCCGCTGAAGAAAATTCTATAACTAATTATGAGACAGATACTGATAATTCTTTTGAGACAGGTATGTTTGTAAAAAGAGGATTTTACTGGATTTTTGCGGGACTGGTGATAAGTCTGATTATCTATTTCTTTTCACTTGAGAAGGAATTGTATATTCTATCAGTTGGCCTGGGGGCTTTTGGATTGGTTCAGATTATATCAGGGCTGTTTGTCTCAGGAGGAAAAACAAAAAGTGGGCTGGTGGTTGTTTTAAGTGATCTTTACAGGATGCCAAAAACAATGGGACAACTGGCTATTGTTCAGTTTTTTTCTTGGTTTGCACTTTTCTCAATGTGGATTTATACCACTTCAGCCGTAACAAGTCATATATATGGCACAAAGGATCCAACAAGCGAACTATATAATCAGGGTGCAAACTGGGTGGGAATTCTTTTTGCTGTCTACAATGGTTTTGCGGCATTAGTTGCTTTTCTGCTTCCTGTTCTCGCGAAGCTGACGAACAGACGTATAACTCACTCAGTGAGCCTTATTGCAGGAGGATTGGGGTTAATCTCCATTATCTTGTTTAATAGCCCAAAGATGTTAATCCTTTCCATGCTTGGTATCGGTCTTGCCTGGGCAAGTATTCTGGCGATGCCCTATGCAATTCTGACAGGATCACTTCCTTCTAAAAAGATGGGGACCTATATGGGTATTTTTAATTTCTTCATAGTTATTCCACAGATACTTGCAGCAAGCATTCTGGGTTTCTTTGTACGGGATGTTTTTGGCGGGGAGAGTATTTATGCACTTGTTACAGGAGGCATTTCAATGTTTATAGCCGCGGTATTGATTCTTTTTGTGAAAGATGTGGATGAAACAAAATCAAAAAAAGTGTGATGCAAACGGCTGCATGTATCTTTGATCTTGACGGAGTAATTGTTGATACTGCCAGATACCACTTTCTGGCATGGAAAAGACTGACGGATCAGCTTGGTATTAATTTTACTGAAGAGGATAATGAACGGCTTAAAGGAGTCAGCCGGATGGCCTCGCTTGAAATAATCCTCGAGATTGGGAACAGAAAAGTTGACAAGAGCCGGAAACAGGAATATGCAACATTAAAAAACAACTGGTACATTGATTATATAAGCAAAATGACCCCTGATGAGATACTCCCCGGGTCTCTTGCATTCATTATGGAACTGAAAAATGCAAATATCCGCGTAGCAATAGGATCAGCAAGCAAAAATACACCCATGATCCTAGAAAGGGTTGGTCTTCTGGACCTTTTTGATGCAGTAGCAGACGGGAACATAGTCAGAAAAGCAAAACCCGATCCGGAAGTCTTCATGAAAGCTGCAGAAATGGTAGGGGTAAAACCCGTGAAATGTGTTGTATTCGAAGATGCAGTTGCGGGGATAGAGGCTGCGCTCAATGCCGGGATGATGTGCATAGGTGTGGGATCGTCGAAGATTTTAAAAGAAGCTCATTTTGTTGTTCCGGGGTTAAATGAGATGAATCTTTCAAAACTTATAACTATTGCAAAAGATATCCGGGTATGAATAGTTTTTATAAAAAGGATGTTTGGCAGATTATCGAAGAGGGATTCCACCCTGAGAAGAACAGGGAGTCAGAAAGCATCTTTTCGATAGGAAATGGCTATATGGGACAAAGAGCCAATTTTGAGGAACATTATTCAGGCGATAGCTTGCAGGGCAGTTATGTCGCAGGTGTATATTACCCTGACAAGACAAGGGTGGGATGGTGGAAAAACGGATATCCTGAATACTTTGCTAAAGTCCTGAATGCCCCTAACTGGATTGGTATTGATGTATCTGTAGATGGGGAAATGATTGACCTCGCAACATCAAGAATCATCTCATTCTCAAGGATTCTGAATATGAAGGAAGGTTATCTTGAAAGATCCTTCAGAGTAACAGCTTCAGAAAATAAAATATTCGAGATCAATAGCAGAAGATTTGTAAGCATGGCAGAACCTGATCTTGGAATAATAAGATATGCCGTTAAATCAATTGATTTTGAAGGGACACTCGATTTCACTGTTTATATTGATGGTGATGTAAAAAATGAAGATACAAATTATGGAGAAAAATTTTGGGTAGAGGTAAGCAAAGAGATAAATGGGAACAAAGGGATCCTTATCACCAGGACATTGAAAACTGATTTTCATGTTGCAACCGGGATGAGTTTTGAGTTTCTGAAAGATAACAGGGAGATTGCAGTAAAAGCTGAGATTATCGATAGGGAAAAATATATTGCCAGCACGGTTTCCCTTAACATCAGAAAAGGAGAAGAACTTGTTCTTAACAAGTATGTATCGGTTCTTTCTTCATTGAATAATGCGAAAGAAAAGCTGATGGAAGATACTAAAGCCCGGCTTAAAGAAGCAAAAACTAAAGGTTATACAACCCTTTTCCTAAACCATACAAAAGAATGGGAAAGGATATGGGCCACTTCTGATGTGTTAATTGAAGGTGATATATCGGCTCAACAGGCAATACGTTTTAATATATTTCACCTCAATCAGACTTATACCGGGAAAGATGAACGGCTCAATATTGGTCCAAAGGGGTTCACAGGTGAGAAATATGGAGGTAGTACTTATTGGGATACCGAAGCGTTTGGTCTGCCATTTTTCCTTAAAACAGCTGATTGGAAAGTAGGGAAAAATCTATTGCTCTACCGGTATAAACATCTGGAAAAAGGTATTGCCAATGCGGAAAAACTAGGGTTTAAAAATGGCGCTGCCTTGTATCCAATGGTAACTATGAACGGGGAAGAGTGTCATAATGAATGGGAGATAACCTTCGAAGAGATACACAGAAACGGGGCAATTGCTTTCGCTGTTTTCAACTATATCAGGCATACTGGTGATAATGAATATATGGCTGAATATGGATTGGAAGTGTTGATTGGTATATCGCGATTCTGGAGCCAGCGGGCAACATATTCTGAAAACCTTAAGAAATATGTGATATTAGGAGTCACCGGTCCGAATGAGTATGAGAACAATGTTAATAATAACTGGTACACCAACTCATTAGCTGTATGGACATTATCCTATACTCTGAAAAATATCAGGATATTGGAAAAAGAAAATCCGGATAAACTGTCGGCTCTTTACAGAAAAACAAATTTCAACTTTTCTGAAGAAACAGCCAGGTGGGAAGAAGTGATTAAAAATATGCACTTTCCGGTTGATAATTCACGCAATATTTTCCTACAACAGGATGGATTTCTTGACAAGGAATTAAAACCGGCCAGCAGTATTCCTTCTGCTGAGAAACCAATCAACCAGCATTGGTCGTGGGACAGAATACTGAGATCTTGTTTTATTAAACAGGCAGATGTTTTACATGGCTTATATCTATTTGAAGATCAGTTTGATACCGAGACAATTAAACGTAATTATGATTTTTATGAACCAATGACTGTTCATGAATCATCATTATCGGCCTGTATTCATTCAATTGTCGCTTCGAGGATTGGCAATATCGAAAAGGCTTACGAGCTTTATCTTCGTACTGCCAGGCTGGATCTGGATGATTATAATAACGAAGTCTCCGATGGGCTGCACATAACAAGTATGGCAGGCACATGGCTGGCTATCGTTGAAGGATTTGGCGGTATGAGAATAAAGAATGATAAAATATTGCTTAATCCCCTTATCCCTGGGAGATGGCTATCATATTCATTTCATGCGCGCTTCCGTGGAGCCCTTTTTGAAGTTAAGGTAATTAAAGATTGTGTGTGTGTAAATAATATTTCGGATAAACAACTAAATCTGGTTATCTCCGGTAAGGATTATCAGATAGAGGGGTCAGGAAAACTTATCCATAATTTTAAAGTAGATTTTTTTTCCTAGACAAGTATGATTCAGAAATTTAGATTTTTAAAATATAACTTAATTATTCATATGATGGAAAAACTGCCTTTGAGTCTACTGGTATTGTTTCTGGCATTGTCAATAACAATAGCCGGATGTTCGATTTTTGGAAAGAAAAAGGAATTAAAACCTTTTACTTCCGAGGTTATTCATCCTGACTGGTCAAAGAATGCTATTGTGTATGAAGTAAACATGAGGCAATTTACACCTGAAGGTACATTCAATGCTTTTACAACACATCTTCCAAGACTTAAGCAACTTGGTGTTGATATATTATGGCTCATGCCTGTCAATCCTATAGGGATCAAAAACAGAAAGGAACCTCTGGGAAGCTATTATTCGGTTAAGGATTATAGAAATGTAAATCCTGAATTCGGGAATCTCGATGATTTCAAAAATATGGTTGCCAAGGCACATGAACAGGGTTTTCATGTGATTATGGACTGGGTTCCGAATCATTCCTCATGGGACAATCAGCTTACTGTCGAACATCCCGATTGGTATGTGAAAGATTCTGCAGGTAGTTTTGGTCCTCCACATGGCTTTGACTGGACAGATGTTATACAATTAGACTGGTCAAAAAAAGAATTGCAGGATTATATGCTTGATGCCCTTAAATTCTGGGTTAATATGGGTGTCGATGGCTTTCGGGTGGATTATCCAGAGAAGACACCTGTTGACTTCTGGGTTAGAGTAAGAGAGGAACTTAACAAGATCAGACCTGTATTCATGTTAGCGGAAAATGAAGAACTGACAGATTTTCTGAAAAATGGTTTTGACATGAGTTATACATGGGAATTGCATCATCTTATGAACAGTATCGCGCAGGGAAAAGACAGTGTAAAGAGCCTTAATAATTATTATTTAAAAGAGACATCGACTTTCCCACAGAATGTTTACAGGATGGTTTTCCTCGATAATCATGACGAGAATTCCTGGAATGGGACAATAAATTCAAGGATGGGAGAGGCTCAAATGGCATTTGCAGTATTCGAGTTTACAACCCAGGGTGTACCTCTGCTTTACAATGGACAGGAGACATGTCTGGCTAAGAGCCTGAGATTCTTCGAAAGAGATACTATTAAATGGGATACATGCAGGCTGACAGGCTTTTATAAAGATCTTATAAAGCTGAAAAAATCAAATCCTGCACTTTCTAATGGAGAATTTGGTGCAAAATTGGAAAAGATTAAGACAAACAAGGATAATAAAGTATTCTGTTATTCGCGTGTAAAGGGAGACAACAGCGTTTTGGTTTTCCTTAATCTCAGCAAAAAAGCTGTAGCAATAAAACCTTCTCTTACTGATTTTAACGCTGAGTATACAGATTATTTTGCTAACCAGAAAACGACTGTTCCGCTTGCCGACTCTCTCAGACTTGAACCATGGGGATATAAAGTTTTGGTAAAATAAAAGGGATAGACCAAAAGTTCATTTAACCGCAAAGCACACAAAGTAGGTGCGAAGGACACAAAGAAAAGGTATAGATTTCAGTTCTTTGCGATCTTTGCGTAAACCCTTTGCGAACTTTGCGGTTAATGGATTTCTTTTTCAAAACTAATCTTAGGAAACATGCATTCAAAAAATAGTTTATTATTATTGCTGAATGTTGTTGTTTTGCTTCTTGCAGGATGCGGACCAATGCAAAATAAAGAGAAAAAAACTGATGAAAAATCTCTTACTTCTGTTCCAGCCTGGGCAAAAGAGGCCATCTGGTATCAGATTTTCGTTGAGCGATTCCGCAATGGTGATCCAGGAAACGATCCGACCCCGGCAGATATGTACGGCTCTTATCCGGATAAGATACCTGGTGACTGGAAAATAACACCATGGGGCCACGACTGGTATTCTCATGAACCCTGGCTTGATAGCGTCAAAGCGACCGGATTCTATTCAAAAATACAGGCCCGTCGTTACGGTGGTGATCTGCAGGGGGTACTTGATAAAATGGATTATATTCAGTCCATTGGTGTTACTGCAGTATATTTTAATCCGCTTAACGATTCACCCTCGTTGCATAAATATGATGCGAGGAACTATGCTCATATCGACAGGAATTTCGGCCCTGACCCCAAGGGGGATGCAGCAGTTATGGATTCAGAAATTCACGACGACCCTGCAACATGGAAATGGACTTCTGCTGATAGGCTCTTCCTGAAAGTAATTAATGAATTTCACAAAAGAGGTATAAGAGTAATAATGGATTATTCATGGAATCATACCGGAAAAACATTTTGGGCATTGAACGATATAAGGAAGAATGGAAAAAAATCTAAGTATGTTAATTGGTATACCATAACTCAGTTTAATGATCCGACAACGAAAGGAAAAAGACTAAGTTATGAAGGATGGGGAGGTAACAATCCGTACATGCCGGTACTAAAAAAGGATATTATTCCTCCAGGCAAAAAGGTCATGCCTTTTGAAGGCAATTTTCATTCAGAATCACTGAAGCAGCATATATTCAATGTCACAAAGAGATGGCTCGATCCTGACGGAGACGGAAATCCTTCTGATGGCGTGGATGGATTCAGGCTTGATGTCGCAGGTGAGATCCCGATGGGATTTTGGCGCGAATACCGAAAGGTTGTACGTTCTGTAAATCCTGATGCATACCTTATCGGAGAAATATGGTGGCTTGAATGGCCCGATAAACTATTTGATCCGAAAGTTTATCTTGAAGGTGATCAATTTGATGCAATAATGAATTACAGGTGGTACAGGGTTGCAAGAGGATTTTTCGGACAGGCTGAACCCGTCTTAAAACCCACAGGATTTGTGAAGGAAATAAGCCGGATAAATAGCGGTATTGACATCGAAAACCTCCGGGCAATGATGAATGTACCATCTACCCATGATACACCCAGACTATCTACTTCGTTGTTCAATAAGACAATGGATAAATATAGATCAAAGCCATCTGACAATCCTTATTATAAGATAAATAGGCCTGACCAGCGCACGAGAAAAGAACAAATGATCCTTCTTATTCATCAGTTTACTTTTATAGGAGCTCCGCAGATATGGAATGGAGAAGAGGTTGGAATGTGGGGTGCTGATGATCCGGATTGCAGAAAACCTATGGTTTGGTACGATCTCTCTTATGAGGATGAACGTACTGCTTTTGATCCTGCCAAATTCCGGCCGGATGATTCTGTGAGACCAGATACAGCATTAAGATCTTTTTATAAGAAATTATGCAGGATGAGAAAAGAAAACCCGGTATTGGTTTATGGTAATCTTTCATTCTCTGTTGCTGATGATAAGAATATGGTTTTGGCTTACAACAGGGTGCTGGGTGATGAAGAAATAGCAGTAGTATTTAACCGGTCAGACAGCCTGAGGATGGTTACTGTGCCAATACGGACCGATGGTGAATTTGAAGATATGCTTTCAGGGAAGAGAGTCTCCTTTAAAAGTGCCAATAAAAAAATTGGTATCAGCCTTAACCCACTCTCCGGAATTGTATTGAAGAAGAAGGGAAAGTGATTTAAACATTCGTTTAAGCTTCCTTTTTATTAATCCAAAAAATATTGTTTGTCAATTTTTATAACCAAAAAAAGGTTTATTTTTGGTCGATCTTTCTGAAGTCAGAAATGAATTCAATTTATTATCTAAAACCATCTCAAATATGAACGTTCCTGAAAATTTATTGTACACAAAAGACCACGAATGGCTCCGGGTAGAAGGCGATTTCGGTTATGTAGGAGTAACTGATTTTGCCCAGAGTGAGCTGGGTGATATCGTTTTCATTGAAATCGAAACAGTTGGCGAAACCCTGATGAAGGCAGAGGTGTTCGGCACCATCGAAGCTGTAAAAACAGTCTCTGACATGTTCATGCCAGTCAGTGGTGAGATACTTGAATTTAATCCTGCTCTCGAGGAATCACCTGATGTTGTTAACAAAGATCCCTATGGAAAAGGATGGATGGTAAAGATCAAATTAACCAATCCTTCTGAGGTTAATGACCTGCTCTCGTCAGAAAAATATAAAGCTTTTTTGTAAACCCCTCTGTCCAGCCCGGCGGGATTGGGGGGCAAATCCTATAGAGTCTTCTTGACTTCGAATTCCTGATAGCCTTCAACTACATCACCTACTTTTATGTCGTTGAAATTATGAATGTTAAGTCCACATTCATATCCTCCAACAACTTCTTTCACATCATCTTTAAATCGTTTGAGTGATCCAAGCTCTCCTGTATAGATTACAATTCCATCGCGGATTATCCTTACCCTGGTGTTCCTTGTTATTTTGCCCTCTTTAACGTAGCAACCTGCAACTGTTCCAACTTTTGTGACCTTGAATATCTCGCGTATTTCAAGAGTTGCCACAATCTCTTCTCTGACCTCAGGCATCAACATACCTTCCATTGCAGATCTTATCTCTTCTATTGCGTTGTAGATAATTGAATACAGACGTACATCAATCTCCTCTTTTTCGGCAAGTTTTCTGGCACTCAGGGATGGCCTTACCTGGAATCCGACAATAATTGCGTTCGAAGCTGCTGCCAGAAGAACATCTGATTCTGAAATCTGTCCTACCGCCTTATGAATAATGTTAAGCTGGATCTCAGGAGTCGAGAGTTTAATGAGTGAGTCACTTAGAGCCTCTACTGAACCGTCGACATCACCTTTCACTATAATATTGAGTTCCTGGAAATTACCGATAGCGATTCTTCGGCCTATTTCATCAAGTGTAATATGTTTTTGAGTACGCAGACCTTGTTCTCTCTGAAGCTGTGCTCTTTTTGTTGCGATATCTTTTGCATCACGGTCGCTCTCCATCACATTAAATTTGTCACCTGCCTGTGGTGCCCCATTCAATCCAAGAATAAGTGTAGGAGTGGCAGGTCCAACTTCTTCAACCTTATAACCTCTTTCATTGTACATCGCTTTAATATGTCCAAAGCAACTACCAGCCAGCATAATATCTCCGATTTTGAGAGTCCCGGCTTTCACCAGTACAGTTGCAGTAAATCCCCTTCCCTTGTCGAGAGACGATTCAATAACTGTTCCCAGAGCAGGTTTGTCGGGATTGGCTTTGAGTTCAAGCATCTCAGCTTCAAGAAGGATTTTATCGAGAAGTTGATCAATATTAAGTCCGCTTTTTGCAGAAATCTCCTGTGACTGATACTTCCCTCCCCAATCTTCAACCAGGTAATTCATAGTTGCAAGAGCCTCTTTTATTTTATCCGGATTTGCAGTTGGTTTATCAATTTTATTGATAGCGAAAATTATCGGGACTCCGGCAGCTGAAGCATGATTTATGGCTTCTTTTGTCTGTGGCATTACACCATCGTCAGCTGCAACCACGATAATTGCGATGTCGGTAATTTGTGCACCACGGGCACGCATAGCTGTAAAGGCCTCATGACCCGGAGTATCGAGGAACGTTATCTGGCGCCCGTCTTCAAGGATTACACCATATGCACCAATATGCTGAGTTATACCTCCGGCTTCACCTGCAATAACATTAGTGTTCCGGATATAGTCGAGCAACTTGGTCTTACCATGATCGACATGCCCCATAACTGTAACAATTGGAGGTCTTGGTTTAAGATCCACCTCCTCATCTTCTTCCTCTCTTACTGCTTCCTGTAATTCTGCGCTTACAAATTCCACCTTGAACCCGAATTCATCGGCAAGAAGTGCCATTGTTTCTGCATCGAGACGCTGGTTAATTGAAACAAACAGTCCCAGATTCATGCAAGTCGAAATGATATCGGTAACAGGAATGCTCATCATGGAAGCTAGTTCATTAACTGATACGAATTCAGTAACTTTCAGAATATTCTTATCGAGTTCCTGCTGATCAACAACTTCCTGATGTTTCTGACTTATTGCTTCTCTTTTTTCCCTGCGATATCTTGAACCCTTTGATTTACCTTTTGTTGTTAGTCTGGCCAGTGTCTCTTTTATCTGCTTCTGAACCTCTTCTTCATTCACTTCGACCCTGACAGGTCTTTTTTTTACGACCTTCTTATTGGTGGCTTTTTCTTTTTTATCTGTTGTTACCGGCTTAACAACGGGTACTCCTTCTTTTTCTTTCAGTATTCTCTTTCTTCTCTTTTTCCTCCTGAAATCGGATTCTCCACTAACCCTGACAGGTTGAAATGGAGCAGCCTTCTTTTTCTCTTCAACGGGAAGATCAATTCTTCCTACAACCCTGGGGCCAACCAGTTTTTTAAAATCAGTCTTGTAAAGAGCAATAATATCCTCTTCGGGCTCAGGAACTAAAGCATCGTCAACTAAATCCTCAATTAGGATCTCATCAACCTCCGACTCAGAGACAGGCTCTTCAATTATTTCCGGTTCCTTTTTATCGGCTGGTTTTGTCTTAACCTCCCCGGGGATTTTCTTTTCTTTGATTTTCTCTTTCGCCGGAATTTTTGATTTTTCCTTCTGTTCCTCTTTTTTTACCGGTTTGGTGTCTTTGGAAATTGTATCGAGATCAATCTTTCCTACAATATGAAGATCAATATTTGACTTAGATTTTTTTTCATCAACCGGCGTGACATCAGTCGGGGCTTTCTCTGCGACTGGTTGTTTCTTTTCAATCTTTTCCCGTTCTACAAGAGGAGAGGCAGGTTCCTCTTTAGGTTGAGCAACTTTTTCAACATTTGGTTTTAAGGTCTTTTCAAGATCGATCTTACCAACAAGTTTAACCTCGGGCTTTTTGATTTCAGTTTTAATATCTACAGTCGACTTGACTCCTGAAGAATCTTTGACAAGAACATCATCATCCCTTTCAGATTCTTCAGTCTCAATTTTCTCTGAAAAATCACCGATAGATACAGATTCCTTCTTTCTGTGGAGATCTTTTAGGATGAGTTTTTCAGACTCCTTCTTTACACTGATATCTGTACTGTATTCTTTTACAAGTAAAATATAAGCTTCATGCGGAAGTTTAGTATTTGGGTTGGGATCAAGTTCAAACCCTTTTTTGTGCAGGAATTCCACAATGGTGGATATTCCCACATTGAATTCGCGGGCTGCTTTGCTTAATCTTGTAACCTTAATATCCTCTGTCATAAATATGCCTTGCCTTTATTATAACTTCAAAAACCCCTGATCGTGAATAGTTTATAATTATTATTTTATTCAAATTCGGCCCTTAGGATGTTAACAACCTCTTTAACAGTTTCTTCTTCAAGATCGGTTCTCTTAACAAGGTCACTGATGGAAAGATTCAGAACACTTCTTGCTGTATCACATCCGATAGCCTTGAGTTCTTCGATTATCCAATCTTCAATTTCATCTTCAAACTCCTCAAGATTAACATCTTCCTCATCTTCTCCACCAGGTTCCCTGTAAACATCAATCTCATATCCTGTCAACTGGCTTGCAAGTTTAATATTCAGACCACCCTTACCGATGGCGAGAGATACCTCATTAGGTTTCAGATAGATTTCTGCCCTCTTTGTCTCTTCAACAAGTTTGATTGACGTAATCTTTGCAGGAGAGAGTGCTCTCTGTATAAAAAGCTGATTGTTGGAAGTATAATTTATAACATCTATGTTTTCGTTTCGTAATTCCCTTACTATCCCGTGTATCCTGGAGCCTTTCATTCCAACACACGCACCAACCGGATCAATTCTCTCGTCGTATGATTCAACAGCCACTTTGGCGCGTTCACCTGGTACCCTGACTATGTTTTTGATGGTAATCAAACCGTCAAATATTTCCGGAACTTCAAGTTCAAATAATCTTTCCAGGAATACTGGTGAAGTTCGACTGAGGATGATAAAAGGAGTATTGTTTCTCATTTCAACCTTTATCACAACAGCCCTGATTGAGTCACCTTTACGGAAATGATCGGAAGGGATCTGTTCGCTTTTGGGCAGAATAAGTTCATTTCCATCATCATCAAGAACAAGGATTTCTCTCTTCCATACCTGGTAGACCTCTCCGGTAACTATTTCACCGATCCTGTCTTTATACTTGATATAGATATTATTTTTCTCCAGATCGAGAATACGAGCGGTAAGGTTTTGTCTTAAAGATAAAATTGCTCTTCTTCCAAAGTCAAGGAACTTGACCTCATCAGAAACCTCTTCGCCTACTTCATAATCTTCATCAATCTCTTTAGCCTTTGAGAGGGGTATCTGCATTACAGGATCAGTCAACTCCTTGTCTTCTACAACAACCCTGTTCCTCCATATTTCAAAGTCACCTTTATCGATATTGACAATAATGTCGAAATTATCGGCTGAACCATATTTTTTTGCGAGCATGCTTCTGAACACATCTTCAAGAACGCTCATCATTGTTGGCCGGTCTATGTTTTTCAGCTCCTTGAATTCCGAAAAAGTGTCGATTAAATTAACATTTTCCATCTGGTGTAAACCTCTTATTATTATTTAATTGTCAAAATTACTCTTGTCGATTTTATTTGTTCAAAATTGAAAGATAGGAGTTTTGATTTAGTCTCGAGCTCAAACCCTCCCTTAGTGACGTTTTTAAGATTTCCAATATATTTAGAGCCTTCATTGTCAGTAACTTCTACTTTTTTACCCTCATTTTTGAGGTACTGTTCAATAACTCCAAAAGGCATGTCCAGACCGGGGGAAGATACCTGCAATTCAAAATCCTCATTAACGCGGTCGAGTCCATTTTCAATATGCCTGTGTATAGCTGCACATTCATCAATCGTTATTCCTTCATTTTTATCGGCCAGCACAATAATCCTGTTAGAACTGCTTACTTTAACAGAAACAAGAAAGAGTCCGGTTCCACTGATAAACTCTTCAACCAATCCCTGTATTTTCTCTTTTTCTATCATTTTCCAAAAACCGATAACAAAATAGGGGACTCTGGTCCCCTAGGTCAACTACCCCTCAATTCGTTGACAAAGGTACATATTTATATTAAATCACCAAAAATATTGGCATTAATATTGAAGTATTATGCTTGTGGTTCAAATATGTAGCTTGAAAATCAGGAAACATTTCGATCTTTACAGATGATTTAAATCTGACAGAGAACAGATTAATTTTTTTCAGTGAACACTGTGAAACAGGCAGATATATATGACTTAAATGAAAGGTTAATTCTTGAGAATTGTACCTTATGTCCAAGGGAATGCAGGGTAAACAGGTTTGACGGGGGAATGGGATACTGCGGAACAGATGCCGGTCTGAATATTGCATCGATCTGTATACACAGGGGTGAGGAGCCAGCCATAAGCGGTAAACACGGCATTTGTAATATCTTTTTTGCAGGGTGCAATCTTCATTGCCTTTATTGTCAGAATCATGAAATCAGCCAGAAAGCGTCAGTAACCGGAAATACCGGACCTGCTCTTGAAGAGGCTCTGGATCTGATAGTGAAAATACTTTCGGAAGGAATATCAGCAGTTGGTTTTGTATCTCCTTCCCATGTCGTGCCGCAGGTAAAGGCAATAATAAATGGTTTGAATTCGCGTGGCTGCAAGCCAATAACAGTTTATAATACAAATGGTTACGATAAGCTTGAAACAATCCGGAGCCTGGAAGGCCTGATTGATGTGTATCTTCCCGATTATAAATATGTTACAAGGGAGATTGCCAAAGGATATTCAGATGCATTGGATTATCCGGGAATAGCATTGAAAGCTATTAAGGAGATGTATTATCAGAAAGGATCAAACCTTTCAATTGATAAAGATGGCAGGGCAATAAACGGGTTACTTATCAGACATCTTGTTTTACCGGGGCATGCTGATGAGAGTAAAAAAGTTTTACACTCAATTACTGAAGAATTGTCACCGGGTGTTCATCTTTCACTCATGTCTCAGTATCATCCTACTCCACAGGTCAGATATCATCCGATACTTAATAGGTCGCTATATAAAGCAGAGTATGAGGCTGTTGTTGAGGTAATGGAAAATCTGGGTTTCAGAAATGGATGGGTACAGGATATGGACAGCAATCTGAATTACAGGCCTGACTTCAGTAAGGAGAATCCGTTTGAATGAGTTTTTTTCTCTGCCGCATAAGACTTGACTTGCCTGCACCATTTGGACCCAGCAGACCGAACATGCGGGTGCCGAATTCAAGATTTATTTTCTTAAGAGCATGATTTCCATTAGGATATATTTGATTAAGATTCTGAATTTCAATTTTCATAAATCTTCATTTTTGATAATTCTTTTCAGTATTGGGAAATACCAACATGTAGACTCTTAAATGGATCCAAATATTCCATTTTTTTTGAGTTTTTAGTATTTATAAACGTAATTGTCGCCTATTTGCGAACACTATGAATTGATACTGGAATAACAACATTGTAAAACTAATTCCTATTTTTGTAGATAAAAATTTCCAGGTGGTTTATCTGACTAATAAGCGAAAAATAATTAATGACCCTGTTTATGGTTTTATAAGCATTCCGGGAGATTTTATATTTGATCTCATCGAGCATCCATGGTTCCAGAGGTTAAGGAATATTAAACAATTGGGATTAACAAGTTTTGTATATCCCGGAGCAAATCACAGCAGATTTCAGCACGGACTGGGAGCGTTGCACCTGATGAATTTGGCTATATCTACACTCAGAAGCAAAGGAGTCAATATTTCGCCTGTTGAAGAAGAAGCTACTCTTATTGCGATTCTTCTGCATGATGCAGGACATGGTCCCTTTTCACATGCGCTTGAAAATTCGATAATCAGTGGCATCACACATGAAGATCTTTCTCTTCTGCTAATGAAAAAGCTGAATGAAAAATCTAACGGAAAACTCAACCTGGCAATTGAAATTTTTACGGGATCGTACTACAGAAAATTTTTACATGAACTGATTTCAGGCCAGATGGATATGGACAGACTTGATTACCTGCGCAGGGATAGTTTTTTCACCGGAGTTATTGAAGGATCGGTTGGATCGGACCGGATAATCAGGATGCTTAATGTCGTGGATGATAGACTGGTTGTAGATGAAAAGGGGATCTATTCGCTTGAAAAATTTCTTATTGCCCGTCGACTTATGTACTGGCAGGTTTATATGCATAAGACAGTCATCTCTGCCGAAAGTCTCCTGGTAAATGTTCTTAAAAGGGCAAAAGAAATTGGGAATAATGGGCATGATTTATTTACCACTCCTGCACTCAGGTTCTTCCTCTTCAATAATATTAGTCATTCCGATCTCACAGACGATGGAAAATTTACTCCGGGAATGATTGCATCAAACTTCACGAGACTCGATGATTCTGATATCCTGGTATCTGCAAAATACTGGTCTGACCATTCTGATAAGGTACTTTCCGATTTATCCAGCAGGTTGTTACGGAGAGATCTTTTCGCAATCGAGCTGCAGAATGAACCATTCCCGCTGAAAAGGGTAAATGACCTTAGCAATCTTGCAAAAAAACTGATAAATATAGATCCGGGTTTAGAAGACTATTATGTTTTTACCAATAGTATTTCAAATCTGGCTTATACACCTGATGCTCCAGTAGTTAAAATACTGCTTAAGAGTGGAAAAACAGCTGAAATATCAACTGTTTCAGATATGTTTGACCACAGATTCCTCTCTGAGAGAATAACTAAATACTTCCTGTGTTATCCAAAAGAATGTCGATAATTAAAATTTAAATGTTATGGAATTTACTGCTGCAACAATCGCCGGATTTTTAAATGGTGAAATAGTAGGCGACCCCGATATTAAGGTAAATACAATAGCTAAAATAGAAGAGGGGCAGACCGGAGCCTTGTCATTCCTGGCTAATCCGAAATATGAACATTATTTATACGATACAAAGTCTTCAGTCGTTCTTGTTAACAAAAGTTTTGTGCCTTCTGAAAAGGTCGTGGCTACACTCATTAAAGTTGAAAATTCATATGAGGCATTTGCCTCTCTTCTCCGGCTTGTGGATCAATCCAGACCCCGAAAGAAGGGAATTCATGAGGCAGCAATTATTGAAGCTACGGCAAAAATAGGTTCTGATGTTTTCATCGGACCATATGCCTATATAGGTGAGAATTGTGTAATAGGTGATGGATGCTCTGTATATCCGCAGGTTTATATAGGAGACAATACCAAACTTGGTAATAACTGTACTATCAATCCTGGTGTGAAGATTTATCATGATTGCATTATTGGCGAAGGTTGTACCATTCATGCCGGGACAGTAATCGGAAGTGATGGATTCGGATTTGCTCCCCAGTCAGACAACGAATTTATGAAGATCCCGCAGTTAGGGAATGTTATTATAGAAGACCATGTTGAAATCGGAGCTAATGTTACAATTGATCGGGCTACTATGGGCTCAACAATTATCCGGAAAGGTGTTAAACTGGATAATCTGATACAAATTGGTCATAATGTTGAAGTGGGCGAGAATACGGTTATGGCCGGTCAGACAGGAATTGCCGGATCAACGAAAATCGGAAAGAATTGTATGTTTGGAGGACAGGTTGGTATTTCCGGACATTTAAAGATAGCTAATGGCACAAAAATAGGAGCACAGGGGGGAATTCTTGGAGATATTAAAGAAGAAAACTCTGTAATTCTGGGGTCACCGGCCATCGAGATTAAACAGTATCTCAAATCTTCGGTCGTTTTTAAAAGATTACCGGATCTGAAGATAAAAATTGATTCCCTCGAAAAAGAGATAGAGTCTCTGAAAAAGAAGTAGTTTTGTTCAGGATTCAGGAATGAATCGGTTGTAACAAATTCAGTTAAGGAACAATTTTCTGGATTGTTCGAAATATTTTTATTTTTTTTGTACCCGGATTTTAATTTAATAATAAGTACTGATGAGTGAAAAACAAAGGACGCTTGCAAAAGAGATAAGCCTTAACGGAAAAGGGTTGCACACTGGGAATAGTGTAATAATGACCTTTAAACCGGCGCCGGTAAATCATGGGTACAAATTCTGCAGAGTGGACCTTCCCGGAAAACCTTTAATAGATGCACTGGCTGAACACGTTACAGATACTTCGAGAGGAACGACATTGGTGCAAAACAATGCAACAGTATCAACTATTGAACATGTCATGGCTGCATTTCATGGTATGAGGGTTGATAATGCACTGATTGAGTTAAACGGACCTGAGGCACCAGTAATGGGCGGTTCTGCATGGAAGTTTGTTGAAGCAATTAAGGAAGCAGGTATCGTTAATCAGAGAGAAGACAGGAATTATTTCGTGGTCAAACAAAAAATCACCTTCTCTGACGAGGAACATGGAGTAGATCTTATTGTTTATCCCGATGATCATTTCAGCGTCAATGTTCTTATTGATTATAACTCCAAAATTCTTGGAAACCAGTATTCGATCCTTGATTCAATCGATGATTTTGAAGAGAATATAAGCAAAAGCAGGACATTTGTGTTTTTCCATGAGCTGGAGCCCCTTTTCAATAAGGGACTTATAAAGGGCGGCGATCTGGACAATGCGATTGTCATTCTTGAAAAAGAAGTTGAACAGGCCGAAATAGACCGGATAGCAAAACTCTTTAACCGGCCAGGCATAAACACTCACACTGCCGGTATTCTTAATAATACCGAATTAAGGTACCCTAATGAACCAGCACGGCACAAACTACTCGATATTATGGGTGACATAGCCCTTGTCGGCCACCCAATAAAAGGTAAAATTGTTGCAACTCGTCCGGGCCATTATGCCAATACAAGGTTGGCAAAAATCATACGGCAGGAAATGAAAAAAGCACTTTCAAAACATGATATTCCTGTTTATGATGCTTCTCAGCCCCCTGTTTTTACGATTGAAGAGATCAAAAAACGGCTACCGCATAGATTCCCATTTTTGCTGGTCGATAAAATTATAGCTCTTGACGAATCGTCTATTGTAGGAATCAAGAATGTTACATTTAACGAATCATTTTTTCAGGGTCATTTTCCGGATGAACCTGTTATGCCGGGAGTAATGCTGGTTGAAGCACTGGCTCAGACAGGAGGACTGCTTGTGCTGAGTTCCCTTGAAGATCCGGAAAAGTATTCAACATATTTTCTTAAAATTGACAAACTTAAGTTTAAACAGAAAGTAGTTCCGGGTGATACAGTGATACTTAAAATGGAATTGGCTGATGTTATGCGAAGAGGAATAGTTACAATGTTTGGTCAGGCATTTGTTGGGAACAAGCTGGTTTTAGAAGGAGAAATGACTGCACAAGTAGTAAAAAATAAATAATAAATTTAATGATCTCAAATTTAGCATTTATACATCCTGACGCAAAAATCGGTAACGATGTTATTATTGAACCTTTTGCATATATTGCTGGCAACGTTACCATATGTGAAGGAACATGGGTTGGCCCAAATGCAACTATCATGGATGGCGCCAGAATCGGAAAGAGATGCAAAATATTCCCATCTGCTGTTGTGTCAGGGATCCCTCAGGATCTTAAGTTCAGAGGGGAGGAATCAACTGCTGAACTTGGAGACAACACCACTTTAAGAGAATGTGCTACAGTTAACCGGGGTACCGCAGCCGTTGGAAAAACAGTTGTCGGAAACGATTGTCTTTTAATGGCTTATTCTCATATCGGTCACGACTGTTTAATCGGTAACAACTCTATTATCGGTAATTCCTCCAGCCTGGCTGGCGAAGTAAGTGTCGGTGATTGGGCTATCCTTAGTGGAGGTACGCTTGTTCATCAATTCACTCATATAGGAGCTCATGTAATAATAGGAGGCGGCTCAAAAGTCAGGATCGATGTCCCTCCATTTGTCAAGGCAGACCGGGATCCTCTGTCATTTATGGGTTTGAATTTAGTTGGACTAACCCGCCGGGGGTTTGAAAAGGAACGGATTGACGAAATTCATGAAATATATAGAGCTATTTATCAGAAGGGTTTGAATTTTTCACTGGCATTGGAATTTGTGGAAAAAGAGTTTAAATCCTCACCCGACAGGGATTATATACTGGAATTTATCAGGAAATCAGAAAGAGGAATTATCAGGGCAAGGTAAAGCCATTACTTTTTTTATTCTTTCCACCCTTGTGCCAATATCTCAACTTCTGAACCATCATCACCTACAATATAATTACCTGAACCCGATGAGGTCATATGGCCAATTATTTTCACAGACTGTATCATTTTAATCTTATCAACCAATTCAAGAGGAATGGTGAAAAGCATTTCGTAATCCTCGCCTCCGTTAAGAGCCGGCACCATAGGATCGATATTGAAGACTTCAGCCAGCCTTGAGGTTTCGTAATCTATTGGCACCTTACTGTAGAAGATCCTGCAGCCTGTCCCTGACAACCTGCAGATATGAAGCAGGTCGGAAGCCAATCCGTCAGTAACATCTATCATCGATGTGGGCCTGATTTCTTCTTTACGGAGTTCAGTTAATAGTGAAACCGGAATTTCAGGCTTCAATTGCCTTCCAATAACATATTCAAAACCTGAAAGATCTGGTTGAGTTACTTTCTCTTTAACAAAAAGCTTTTTTTCTCTTTCCAGGAGCTGAAGGCCCATAAATGCAGCGCCGAAATCACCGGTTACACAGATAAGATCATTTGCTCTGGCGCCATCTCTTTTAACAAGATTATTCTTCTCTACTGTACCAATAGCAGTGACTCCGATAGTCATTCCGGTAAGCGAACTGGTAATATCTCCTCCTGCAAGATCTACCTTGTATTTTTTGCATGCAAGTGAAATTCCTTCATAAAGATCTTCAACCTGTTCAAGATTGAATTTTGAGCTGATTCCCAGAGCAATCATTACCTGTCCCGGAGTTCCATTCATGGCATAGATATCAGATATTGCCCTTATAACAGCCTTATATCCAAGATGTTTAAGAGGAGTGTAAATCAGGTTGAAGTGAATCCCTTCCAGAAGCAGGTCAGTTGAGACCAGAGTTAAATTCTCTCCCGAATCAATAACAGCAGAATCGTCCCCTATACCCGTTATGGTTGTTATATTTCCGGCTCTTAAATTTCTTGTCAGATGATTAATAAAGCCAAATTTCCCAAATTCTTCAATTGATTTCTTTTTGTTTTCAGATTTTCCCATTCTTTACGTTCATTAAATCCTAAAACCGCAAAGGTCGCAAAGATAAAGAATTAAACTGTTTTTTCTTTGCGTACTTGGCGTTCTTCTCCACCGAAGCTTTAGCTTAATTGGACTTAGCGTGCTTTGCGGTTAAAAAGAAATTTCAACGGTTTTTCATTTAATAACAATATCTCTTCCGAACGGTGACAAGGCAATCGCAGTAAGTTTAAAATGCTGCAGACCAAACGGGATACCGATAATTGTAATGCATAATAGAACACCGAATATGGCATGAGTAATTGCTATCCATATACCTCCGGAGATCAGCCATATGATGTTCATAAGAATATAAAGACATCCGGATGCTCTTGAATGCACCACGGTATCGCGTCCAAATGGCCATAAAGAAAGTGAAGCCATTTTTAGTGTCTGGATACCAAACGGAATACCGACGATGGTTATCATTAGAACAAGACTTCCGATAAAGTACTCGATTGCTATTATAAAACCACCAAATATTAGCCAGATAAGATTTCCCAAAAAATTCATAGGTAGAGAATTATGGATTCATTCCAGAATAACAGTTTTATCTTTCGGATATTTAACAGAATAAGTAAGCACTATCTGCTTGGTTTCCTGAGGTTTTATCAAAAGATCCCAATTTATTTCACCAGTCTGTTGGTTAAGTTTACCACCCGACAATTCAATCGGGTCAACATTAATAC
Organism: Bacteroidales bacterium; assembly: GCA_017882305.1. Taxonomy (GTDB): domain Bacteria; phylum Bacteroidota; class Bacteroidia; order Bacteroidales; family VadinHA17; genus LD21. The sequence continues at coordinate 29,102 of JADGPU010000010.1, forward strand.
CACTGTTCGATGAAACAGGAATCTGATCGTTCAGGGTGATTTTAACCTGATTTGATTTATTATTTCTTAGTGTAAGTAAAAATGAATAAGTATCCGTCTTGTTTGTTCCAATTACCTTCTTGCTGGTGAAGTCTTTTCGTTTCTCTCTTTTTACCAGGATACTGTTATCTGTTCCCAGCGAGATTGTAAGTGTGTCCTTTAACTGGTTAACATTAAGTATCGATTTTCCCACAAAAGAATTCTCGAAATAGAGTGTAGCCTCTCCAGTTTGGAGACTTAGTTTTGCCCAATCGGTAATATTTGCTGTAAGATAAGCCAGCGGCGATAACTTAGGCAGGGTGACATATTTATAATCAGCAGGGGCTGTAATCCGTTGTATTTCTACAGTCTGGACCTTTCCATCTGATTGAACTGTGCAGGGAACAGAGATGTCGAACGTGATGGTCGTTTCTCCAACTTGTTTTTGAACTGATACAGGAGCAGCTTCCATCGCTTTTTCCTCTTTTTTGTTATAAGGGACAACAACAACTTCATTCAGCGCGGAAGGTTCACTTCGGCTTACATTTACACCAGCTACTTTCCCTTGCAACATTCTTGTTACAGGATTATAAAAATCAACAAACCATGGATTCAGAACAGGAATATCTCCCGCTACCCAGGGTGTGGCATTAGAGAAACTAAGTTTAACATCTTTCCATTCAACCCCTGAGTTCTGAAAAACGTTTGCCTTGTAGAATATTGACACAGGATTTTTTATATCATCAACCCTTATATCGTATGAAGGATACCATCCTGCATTTGACACCACATAACTGAAGGTAAGCTTCCCGGATACCTGTTTTTCAGATATAACAGAGACCAGAATTTCACCCGAAGGAAGTTGTTGTGTGCCCAGTTTATCGGATAACTGCTGCTGAAGTGAGAGGATTTGTTTATTAAAATCTTTAATCAGTCTTTCTTTTTTTAATGTTGTCATTGTGACCTGGTCTATATTATTAGTATACAGATCCATGACATTTTTAAATTGCTCCAGAGTGAATGTTGTTTCTTTAACCAGGATGGCCCTGTTGGCAACGAGAAATGCCTGTTTTTCTTTAAGGATGCTTATAGCAGCGTTTTCATCCTCGACTTTAATCTGGAGGTTTTCAATCTGACTCCTGATGCTTTTAACTTCGGGTGAGTCTTCAAGATTCTGCAGATAATTATTCTGATGATTTACAGAAAGTATTGTAAATTCCCCATAACCTTTGACCTGAATGCTCTGAACATCGATATATGGTGAAAGGCCAGAAAGTTTGAGAATACTTTTGCCCGCGAGGAGTGAAACAGAAGTTTCATGATCGACCTGAGCTCTGTCAGGAAAAACTGTAACATGCTTTATTTCAGCTTTTATCTCCTTCTCGGTCTGCGCTTCAAGACTGATAACTGCAAGCATGGAAGTTATTGAAAGAATGATTAATCTTTTCATATTTCAACTTTAAAATTATCAGTATAAAGTTAAGTTTTTTTGAAATAGGAAAGAGAATAAATAGTCGCATGCCACATACCGCATACCGCAGAACGTTTACCATTGTGCCTTTACGCCGTTTTACCAATATACCTTTGAACCTTAATATATGTTAAATATATCTTTTTTTGCGGCAGATAAGTTAAAAAACCTACCTTTGACAAATATTAATAAGTTCACAATGAATGGACTGAGAATTGGGAATCTTGCAATAGCAGTACCAATTATACAGGGTGGGATGGGAGTAGGTATTTCTCTTTCCGGACTCGCTTCCGCAGTTGCAAATGAAGGTGGAGCAGGGGTTATCTCGAGTGCTGGACTTGGACTTTTATACAAAGATTTTTCATCTGATTTTCTCGAGGCAAGTATATACGGACTTAAAGAAGAGATACGCAAAGCTCGTGAAAAGACATTAGGTGTAATTGGTGTCAACGTTATGGTAGCCATGACTAATTTCACTGATATGATTAAGACAGCCATCTCTGAAAAGGTTGATTTAATTACAGCAGGAGCCGGCCTACCTCTTGACCTTCCATCTTTTTTAAAGAAAGATAGTACCACAAAACTGATACCGATTGTATCATCAGCAAGGGCAACCAAAATAATATGTGAGAAGTGGAAAGCTAATTATGATTATCTTCCTGATGCAGTTATTGTTGAAGGACCCAAGGCAGGAGGGCATCTGGGCTTTAAAGAGGAACAGATTTTCGATAATGATTATGCTCTTGAAAAGCTTGTCCCGGCAGTCGTAAGTGAACTTAAAATATTTGAGGAGAAATATGACACTAAAATTCCGCTTATAGCTGCGGGAGGAATTTATACCGGTGGGGACATACATAAGATTCTCGATCTGGGGGCTTCAGGAGTTCAGATGGCTACCCGTTTTGTAACCACTGATGAATGCGACGCTTCACCCGCCTTCAAACAGGCTTATATCGACGCTGAGAGCTCTGACATTGAGATCATTAAGAGTCCGGTTGGTATGCCTGGCAGGGCTATCCTGAGCAATTTCATAACTAAAGTCCGGGAAGGTAAGAAACAGCCGAAAAAATGTTCTTTCAAATGCATCAAGACATGTGATATATCAAAAAGCCCCTACTGTATAATTGTTGCGCTTATAAATGCGCTTAAAGGTAACTTTGAAAACGGTTATGCTTTCTGTGGTGCAAATGCTTTCAGGGCAACTAAGATATCTTCGGTAAAAGAAATCTTTCAATCCTTGTTAAAGGAATATAAAGAAAGTAAAAAATAGAAAAAACCTTTTATTTTCTCCTTATCACAAAACCTCCTCGCGCATATCCGGCCAGACTACCCGGCTGGATAAACAGATTTTTACCCAATTCTACTTCTTCTAATCCTATTTTTTTATATTTTTGTATTTTTATTTAGATTAAATACAATTAAGGTGTTTTAAAAATACTTTTAATCAATATTTAGCAAACTATCTCAAGGTGCTCGGTTCTTCACTCACCTTGGGGTCGGTGTAAACAAATAAAATTTACTGACAGGTTAACTAAAGTAATTTAAAGTTGTTTGTAAGTAAGGAGTTTAATGGCTATCATTAATTTAGAAAATGGAAAAGGATCAGGATAAAATATTAAGTGATGTAACTACAGGTGAATACAAATATGGATTCTATTCCGATATTGAAATGGACAGGATCCCGAAAGGCTTGAGTGAAGAGGTAGTCAGAATTATTTCTGCAAAGAAAAAAGAACCGGAGTGGTTGCTAGACTTCCGCCTGAAATCATATCGCCATTGGCTGACAATGAAAATGCCAACATGGGCGAATCTTAAAATTGCTCCAATTAACTATCAGGAAATTATTTTCTATGCTGCTCCGAAAGAGAGAAAGAATCTTAACAATGTTGACGATATTGATCCCGAACTGAAAAAGACATTTGACAAGCTGGGTATCCCTCTTGAGGAACAAAAGCATCTTGCGGGGGTGGCAGTAGATGCTGTAATTGACAGTGTCTCTGTTAAAACGACTTTCAAGGAAACTCTTGCTGAAATGGGAATTATCTTCTGTTCATTCAGTGATGCCGTTAAAGAGTATCCCGACCTGGTAAAAAGATATATGGGTTCGGTAGTTCCATATACTGATAATTTTTTTGCAACCCTTAACTCGGCAGTCTTCAGCGATGGTTCATTCTGCTATATTCCGAAAGGGGTAAGATGCCCCATGGAGCTTTCAACCTATTTCAGAATCAACTCGGCCAATACAGGTCAGTTCGAGCGGACACTTCTGATAGCAGATGAAGAAAGCTACGTCAGCTATCTTGAGGGATGTACCGCACCTTCGAGGGATGAGAATCAACTCCATGCGGCAATTGTTGAAATAGTAGCTGAAAAAAATGCCGAAGTGAAATACTCAACGGTTCAGAATTGGTATCCCGGCGACAAGGAAGGAAAAGGCGGAGTTTTCAATTTCGTTACTAAAAGAGGAATGTGCAAAGGAGAAAACTCAAAAATATCATGGACCCAGATAGAAACCGGTTCTGCAATAACGTGGAAATATCCGTCGTGTATTTTACGCGGAGATAATTCCACAGGTGAATTTTATTCGGTTGCTGTTACAAATAATTACCAGCAGGCTGACACCGGGACTAAAATGACTCATATTGGTAAAAATACGAAGAGCACCATTGTTTCAAAAGGGATTTCTGCAGGTCACGGTCAGAACAGTTACCGTGGGCTCGTAAAGGTTTTAAAAAATGCATCAAATGCGAGAAATTACTCACAGTGTGATTCTCTCTTACTTGGTGATAAATGCGGTGCTCATACTTTCCCTTACCTGGAGGTTGATAACCAGACCGCAATTGTTGAACACGAAGCAACAACTTCCAAAATCGGGGAGGATCAGATCTTTTATTGTAATCAGAGGGGTATTTCAACTGAAGATGCAATAGGTCTCATTGTTAACGGATATGCACGCGAGGTAATAAATAAACTTCCAATGGAATTTGCTGTTGAGGCTCAGAAGCTTCTCCAGATAAGCCTTGAAGGGAGCGTAGGATAGAATACTAATTTATCACAATCTTATAATATCATGTTGATTATTAATAATCTAAAAGCCTCAATAGAGGGTAAAAGTATTTTAAAAGGAATAAGTCTTGAGGTTAAACCCGGAGAGATCCACGCAATTATGGGTCCAAACGGATCAGGAAAAAGCACACTTGCAGCAGTTCTTGCAGGAAGGGAATTTGTAGAGGTAACCGAAGGAACAGTTTCATATTTAGGGAAGAACCTTCTCGAAATGGCAGCGGAAGACCGGGCAAAAGAAGGAATATTCCTCGGTTTTCAGTATCCAATTGAAATCCCGGGTGTCAGTATGGTAAACTTCATGAAAACAGCTGTTAATGAACATCGTAAACACAAGGGTCTTGAACCTCTCTCAGCCTCTGATTTTCTTAAAATGATGCGTGATAAGAAAGAGCTTGTAGAGATCGATTCAAAACTTGCTAACAGATCTGTAAATGAGGGGTTTTCCGGGGGAGAAAAAAAGAAAAATGAAATTTTCCAGATGGCAATGCTCGAGCCGAAACTTGCTATTCTTGATGAGACTGATTCGGGACTCGATATAGATGCATTGCGTATTGTCGCAAATGGAGTAAACAAGCTTAAACGTCCCGATAATTCATTCATCGTAATAACTCATTACCAAAGACTTCTCGATTATATAATTCCGGATGTTGTTCATGTTCTTTACGATGGAAGGATTGTAAAAACTGCCGGAAAAGAACTCGCCATTGAATTGGAAGAAAAAGGATACGACTGGATCAAAAAAGAGGTTGAAAATAATGTAATAGCATGAACGGAAAATCTGAAATAACAGAAAAGTATCTGGGTCTTTATAAAGATAATATTAATAAGATTTCCGGTATATCTTCTGCCTTTATCAATTCTTTCAGGGCTCCGGCTTTTGAGAAATTCAGTGAGCTGGGAATCCCGACCAAGAAGAATGAAGCTTATAAATATACCAATCTCAACATCTTTTTTGACCATGATTATGAGAACTATTTTATGCCGGTTCCTTCGGATTTTATCAAAGCTGAGGAGTTTCGTTGTGACGTGACTGATCTTGATGCCCATGGGATTGTTTTGCTGAATGGATTTTATCCTACATTAAACGAGAAACTTCGACAACTGCCAAGTGGTGTATGGATCGGTAGTCTCAATGAGGCCGCAGTAAGATTTGCAGACATATTTGAAAAGCATTTTGGTAAATACGCAAAGAGCGAAACTGACGGCCTGATACATCTTAATACAGCAATGGCTTCTGACGGAGTATTTGTTTATATCCCGGAAGGTGTTACTCTTAGCAAACCTGTCCAGGTTGTGAATCTTGTTCAGTCAGATGAGGATATGTTCAACCAGCACAGAAACCTGATAATTGCAGAAAAAAATTCAGTATTCTCCATAATAATCTGCGACCACACACTTTCACCACAGAAGTTTCTGACAAATGCTGTCACCGAGGTATTTGTTGGTGAAAATGCTCATTTCGATATTATACGAGTACAGAATGAGCATAATAATGCCTGCAAAATTACTAATACATTTATACATCAGGAGAAAAACAGTGTTACCTCTTCAAATAATATAACCCTTCATGGTGGTCTTATCCGAAACAGTACATATCATCACCTTGGAGGTGAAGGTGCAGAGAGTTATTCTTATGGTTTATTCCTGGCTGATAAATGGCAACATATTGATAATTTTGTAAATATGGACCATGCTTTCCCTAACTGCACAAGTAATCAGTTGTTTAAAGGGGTTCTTGATGATATGTCAACCGGAGCCTTTAACGGCCGTATCCTTGTTCGTCCTGATGCCCAGGGCACCCTTGCTTACCAGAAGAACAACAATATCCTTCTTACCGACGATGCAAAGATGGATACCAAACCGCAACTCGAGATTTTTGCAGATGATGTAAAATGTAGTCACGGTGCAACGATTGGCCAGCTCGACGATGATGCTCTGTTTTATCTTCAGTCGCGGGGAATAGATAAGCGTGAGGCCAGGCTTATGCTGATGTTTGGGTTCGCTCATGAAGTGATTCAGAATATTAAAATTGAGCCGCTTCGCGAAAGGATGGACAACCTTGTTATGCAACGGTTGAAAGGAGAACTCTCAAGGTGCGCCAGTTGTATGGTAAAGTGCGGATAACCTGAAAATTCAATGAAAGACATAGCTGAAATAAGGGCCGATTTTCCGATTCTGAACAGGAAAGTTTATGACAAACCACTTGTTTATTTCGATAATGGTGCTACTACTCAGAAACCTCAGTGTGTGCTTGATGCAGTAGATGAAGTATATAAGTCGTACAATGGCAATATTCACAGGGGAGTTCACTTTTTAAGCGACATGTCCTCTGAATCTTACGAAAAATCAAGGGAAAAGATAAGGGCATTCATAAATGCAGACAAGAGAGAGGAGATAGTTTTTACTTCAGGTACAACAGGTTCAATCAATGGAATTGCTTTCTCCTTCGGTGAACGATACATTAAACCAGGTGATGAGATAATCCTCAGCTGCCTGGAACATCATGCTAATATTGTACCCTGGCAGATGATGTGTGAAAGAAAAGGTGCTGTTTTATGCGTAATTCCTATAAATGACAACGGTGAAATTATTCTTGAGGAATACTACAAACTGCTATCATCAAGGACCAGACTGGTATCTGTCACAGAGGCATCTAATGCCCTGGGAACAGTTCTTCCTGTAAAAGAGATAATCGATGCTGCCCATTCTGTCAATGTTCCGGTTCTTATCGATGGAGCCCAGGGAATTCAACATGGAATTGTAGATGTAAAAACAATGGATTGTGATTTCTATGTTTTCTCAGGTCATAAGATTTACGGCCCTAACGGGATCGGTGTCTTATATGGCAAAGAGAAATGGCTCTCCGAATTACCGCCTTTTCAGGGAGGGGGCGATATGGTAGATAAAGTTACTTTTGAAAAAACTACCTATAACGAGCTTCCTTTTAAATTTGAAGCAGGTACAATGAACTATCCTGCCGCAATTGGTCTGGCCAGTGCATTGGATTATGTTTTAAATATAGGAAGAGAGGATATAGCAATGAGGGAGAAAGAACTTCTATCTTATGCAACCGATAGATTATCAGCGATAAAAGGATTAAAAATTTATGGTACCTCTGAGAGTAAGATTTCGACAATTTCGTTTCATATAAAAGATATACATCAATATGACACCGGAATGATACTTGATAAGATGGGGATAGCCGTCAGAACCGGGAATCATTGTGCCCAGCCGGTAATGGACCGTTTTGGTATAGATGGTACAGTACGGGCTTCACTCTGTTTTTATAATACGAAAGAGGAGATTGACACCCTTGCTGACGGAATTGAAAAAGTAAAAAGTATGTTTGCCTGAAGAAATTATATGACAATAGACGAAGTACAGAATAATATTATTGAGGAATTCTCTTTATTCGACGACTGGATGGACAAGTACAACCTTCTGATTGATCTCGGGAAGGAGTTGCCAGTTATTGATCCGAAGTACAAAGTGAAAGATTTTCTCATTGAGGGATGTCAGTCAAAGGTCTGGCTCTATCCCGGATATGATGGTAAACTGATTACTTTTACTGCCGATAGTGATGCGATAATAACAAGAGGAATTGTGGCTCTTCTGATAAAAGTCTTGTCAAACAGGACTCCGGATGAGATAATTACTTCAGAACTCTATTTTATAGACAAGATCGGATTGAGGCAAAATCTCTCTCCGACCCGTTCCAACGGATTGCTTTCAATGGTACGTCAGATGAAACTTTATGCGATAGCTTATAATGCAAAAAATAAATAAGGTAATAAAATGGATCCGGCTGAACAATTGGAAATTGAAACCAGGATTGGAGAAGTGCTGAAGAGCATTTATGATCCGGAAATCCCGGTGAATATTTATGATCTGGGACTTATCTATGAGATCAATGTTGATGATGAACAAGTTGCTCATATCATCATGACGCTTACTGCACCTAATTGCCCAATGGCAGATGAACTTCTTGAAGAAGTAAAATATAAGGTGGGCGGTACAAAAGGTGTGAAAGATTGTGATCTTAAACTTACCTTCAATCCCCCCTGGGATAAGAGTATGCTAAGCGATGAGGCTAAGCTTGAACTGGGATTTCTTTAGAATTTATTGTATATGACCACTTCAGCAGATAAATCACTGTCAGCGATGATAAAGCAGAAGGCATATGACCTTGGCTTTGATCTTTGTGGTATTGCTCCTTCAAGGTCTCTTAAGGAACGTGAAAATATTTTAAGAGAATGGTGTGCCAGCGGTATGAATGGTGAAATGAGTTACCTCGGGAAAAACATCGAAAAAAGGATTGATCCGGATTCCCGTGTCCTGGGAGCAAAATCGGTTATAGTTACAGGGCTGAATTATTATACAGATAATAAACAGGAAGAACAGGATGTGCCGATCATTTCCAGGTATGCTTTCGGCATAAATTATCACGATGTTATAAAGGAGAAACTTGAATTAATACTTGAATTTATCAAGAGGTTGGAACCTGAAATAGAAGGCCGTTCATTTGTTGATTCTGAACCATTTTTAGAAAAAGCCTGGGCCGTGGAAGCAGGCTTGGGCTGGCAAGGACGTCATTCAATAGTAATAAATAATAGGATAGGCTCATTCTTCTTTATCGGAATAATTGTATTGAATCTAAAGCTTGATTCCGACAAACCTTTTAAAGAAAACAGATGCGGAAATTGCAGGTTATGTATTGATCTCTGTCCAACAGGCGCAATAAATGAAAACGGCACTATTGATGCACGAAAATGCATTGCCAATCTTACAATCGAAAACCGCGGGCCCATACCTGAAGATATAATTCCAAAAATAGGAGGAAGGGTTTATGGTTGTGACAGATGCCAGGAGATTTGTCCATGGAACCGAAATGCGAAATCTCATAAGACACCGGAATTTGAGCTTTCAGGAGAACTGAAACAGATGAAAAGAGAAGAATGGCTTAATCTTACCAGGGATCAGTTTGACAAACTTTTCAAAAGATCACCGATTGAAAGAAGAAGGTATGAACCCTTTATGAGAAATGTAACACTTGTTACAAAGTCTGGCATCTGATTCCTATGCTAATTGTCAGGAATAATTGTAACTACAACCTCTCTTTTTCCCCTTGGCCCGTCAAATTCACAAAAAAATATATTCTGCCAGGTAGATAACCCGGGGTTATAATCTATTATAGGAATTGTTTCGGAAGGCCCGACCAGACCTGCTTTTAAATGAGCATCACCATTATTATCCTGTCGATCATGCTCCCAAATTCCTGAAGGAATCAGCTTTTTAAGGAGAGTAATAACATCATTCTGGACAGACTGATCCCAGTTCTCCTGGATCATTATCGCAGCGGTTGAACCCCTGGCATAAACTGAAGCAATCCCTGTCTTTACCTTGCTTAGTCTGATTATTGATACAACCTCAGTTGTAATATCATACAGTCCATTCTGCTTTTCAGTGCTGAGAGTAATTATCTTTTGCATAGTTATAAAGTTTTTTAAAAATTTAACCGCAAAGTACACAAAAAAGGCGCAAAGAGCGCAAAATCAAAACCTTATCAGTAGGTCCTTTGTGACCTTTGCATAAAATCTTTGCGACCTTTGCGGTTAATGGATTTCATTTTTACTATAAAATTACCACATGTTTTTTTACCTTGCTGTTAATTTGACGTCTTAATAATACAATTCAACAAGTATTTTGATAGATCTAAAACTTATAGAAGAGTGCAGGGAAGGAAATTTTAACAATTTCAGAAAACTTGTTGAGTTGACCTCTCCCTTTGCTTATTCAGTGGCTTTCAGGATGCTCGGTAATCAAGATCAGGCTAAGGATGTCGTCCAGGAAACAATGGTAACAATATGGCAAAAACTTAAAAAAATCAAAACATCTCAGGTTTATAAAACCTGGATATACAGAATTGTAGTTAACAAATGCTATGACGAGATGAGAAAGAGGAAAAGGAATCCGGAATTTGTTGCAGATGACAACACCTGGGAACTTATAGCAAATAGGATTTCGGAAGGACCATCTGCAGCTCTTGAGAATAGAGAGACCTCACAGATCATAGGTATTCTGACTGAAAGACTGAGCTCTAAGCAAAAAGCGGTTTTTGTTTTATCGGATCTCGAAGGAATGTCAAATGATGAGGTATCTAAGATTACCGGTATAAGTAAATCGGCTGTTAAAGCAAATCTGTACCATGCAAGAAAAAGTATTTCCGAGAAGGTTGAAAAATATTTATAGTGATGAAAACGGAAAGTGAAAAGTACAACAAAGTTCTTGATCTCCTGAGGAAATCCATACCAGAGATAGACTCGCCAGAGGATATTGAAAGAGAGGTGATTAAAAGGATAGCAACGATTCATAAATCCAGATTAAATCTTTCGGGAGTAATTGATTTTCTGTTCGGATGGATTTATATAGGATGGGTAAGGAGAAGCCTCATCACGGTTTCAATGATTTTGGTTTTGATTTTTATATACCAGCAGGGTGTTATCCTGAAACGGATTGATGTTCTCAGCAGACGGACAATTGTTATTGACAAAGAAAATGCACCGGCACCTGCAGATGAAATTGAAAAAATGCTGATGATGTACAGGAATTCAGGAAGAAGATTTTCTTCGAAGAACATAACTATATCAGAAAGGCAGATGAAGGAACTTTTTGAGTCTGTAAACGAGTTGCAGATAAAATATAAGGATCTTGAAAACCTGATTGAAGGTGATCCTGAACTGAAAAAGATGATTGAAAAGAAGTTGATCGAAAATAATCGCACCAAAATTAATCTATGAAGCCATGAAAAGAAAATCTTTAAAACTGATCATTGCAATTATCACAATAATGGTTATATCCTGTAATGAGCCTGAAACTGTGGTGACGAATTATGTTCACCCTGATGGATCTGTCACACGAAAGATTGAAATGAAAAGTATTGAAGGTGACGTCAATAAACGATTTAAAATTTCTGAGATTCAGGTCCCGATCGACAGTACCTGGGCTGTCAGAGACTCGGTCGAGGTAGACCAAAAAGGTGATTCGATATGGATAAGAAATGCAGAGAAGCAATTTAAAAATATTGACGAGTTAAACATGGCATATAAAACAGATTCTGGTGCTAACAAAGATATTTCGAGACGAGCCGGATTTATTAAAAAATTCAAATGGTTTAACACAGAATTCCGGTTCTCCGAAAGAATTGAAAAGGAGTTGTCATTTGGTTATCCTGTGAAAGATTTCCTTAACAATGAAGAACTCCTTTACTTTTATTCTCCGGAGGACCTGAAAAACAGTAAAGAGAGCGGTCAGGATAGTCTTAAATTCCGGGCTCTTAGTGATTCAGTCAAACATAAAACCGATAAATGGACAGAAAAAAACCTTGTTTCAGAATGGATTGGTGAATTCTCCAAACTTACAGCCGGAAAGACAGAAAATGACAAAGCAATTCAATCTTTAAAAGCCCGGGAGGATGAGTTCGTGAAAATTGTTGAAAAAAATGATAAACAATTAGACAGTCTCTGGAAAAACGGGATTTTACTTAAGGAGTTTATGGGCGAAGCGAATGCTCTGAAATACAAATCTGAAGCAGATTCTGCCCTTTCTATAGTTACGAATGATCTTTGGGTAAAATTCAGTGACTATTCCGTAAGAATTGTAATGCCAGGTAAGTTGATCGGTACGAACGGGTTTATTGACAGCAGCCATTTATTACTCTGGCCCGTAAAGTCAGACTTTTTTATGACTGAACCATACGAAATGTGGGCCGAATCGAAAATCCCAAACAGGTGGGCATGGATTGTTTCAGGAGTTTTTCTTGCATTTGTAGTTACCGGAGTGATTGTGAGGGTAATAAAAAAAGACTGAATAACTCAGTCTTCTTTTAACCCTTGTTAACCTAACTAACTAACCTTCTGAAACACGTTATTATCTTGAATAATCTTTTAATATCAACATTAATTTCTGACGCGTGAAGAAGATTCTGCTTTTCACTGTTCCAATTTTTAATTCGAGTTCATTAGCAATCTCTTTATATTTGTAACCTTCTATATGCATCCTGAATGGGATCCTGAATTCATCACTTAAGGAATCAATTGCATTTTCAATTTCACCCTCCGCATATTTAGACTCCGGAGAAATAAACCCTTTGTCATGCGGCTGGTTTATATAATAGAGGTCCTGTGTCCCATCAATAATTGTATTCTCTTTCACATTTCTTCTGTAATTATTAATGAAAGTGTTTTTCATTATTGTAAATACCCAGGCCTTGAGGTTTGTGTAATCGACAAATTTGTCTTTATAAGTAATAGCTTTAAGGTAAGTATCCTGTACAAGATCCAGAGCGCTGTCACGATCGGAGGTGAGGCTCATTGCAAATCTTTGAAGATTTGTCTTCATTTCTATCAGACTATTATTAAATTCATACTGTGTCATGGCTAGTAATTTTTATTGTTGAAACAAATTTATACAGATAAATAAAGATATGCAAATCTTAATATCTTAAAATCGTTATATTCTATCTGGCTTATAAATAATATTCATTTGTATAATTATGATATTCAGTTAAATAAAGTCGATTTTCTTAATGTAGTCTAAATATTATATAAATTAAAATATTAAAAGTATTTCCTGTTTTGAGTGAGTTTATTTATTGTTATATATTGTTTTTGTATCCTAAGAACTAACTTCTACAAAGTTAACCCATACTAAATGAGGAGGGATTAAGAATTGGTTAAGCTTCGATTAAGGATAAGTTAAAATTTCAGCTTAAGTGTTCATAGAAGGTTATGAGTATCGGTTATTAATAATATTAGCTCAGGAGATTACTCACTAGTGATCGGAATTCCGAATGAAGTAAAGCGGAATGAGGAATCTACGCTAGAATAACAAAATGCGAAAAAAGAGGGAGAATATAAATAAAATTATTTTGAATTCAGACAAATCAAAACTGAAGATGAACAAGACAAGGTCAAAATCAATGAAATTATGGGTTGATTACCGAGACTTATACAGATTATTTAATCAACTTTCGTAATTTTAAAGAAAAATGGGAATGGATTTTAATATTAAGCTTAGCAATGGACAGGTTCTGCGTGGAATGATTCAGAGCCCCGGAGAAAACACAAAAGCAGTCATCATTCTTGTACACGGACATGGGGAACATGTTCAACGGTATCTTAACTGGGCAGCTTTATTTAAACAAGAGGGTATCGCTTTTCTTGGAGTTGATCTTCCCGGTCATGGCCGTTCAGATGGAACCAGAGGCGATATAAAAAGTTACAACCTGCTTGGAGAAATGATAGATATTCTGATTAAAAGCTGTAACCAGACTTTCCCCGGGTGCCCGGTTTATATCTATGGACATAGTCTGGGAGGAGGCATTGTTCTGGATTATCTTTTACGGAGAAACCCAAAGGTTAAAGGTGCAATAGTTACCTCTCCATATCTTCGTCTGGCATTCGAACCTTCCAGGATTAAGCTTTTTATAGCTTCGGTTATGAAGTACATCCTTCCGGGCCTCATCCAGCCAACAGGACTAAATGCAGATCATCTTTCCCACGACAAGGTTGTAGTGGAAAAGTATAAAACCGATCCTCTTGTTCATGGGGAAATATCAGTTAGATTATTTTCTGAATCGGTTAATGCTGCAAACTACTCATTAACACATGCTTCCGAACTTAAAGTTCCAACACTTATACTCCATGGAAGTGATGATCTGATTCTTTCAGTTGAAGGTAGCCGGGAATTTGCGGGAAAAACAGACATGGTTGAATTGAAAATATGGGATGGCGGTTATCATGAATTACATAATGAGCCATTCAAAGATGAGGTATTTAAATATATTTTGAACTGGATCAACAGGCAGCAAGCTTAATGTGTTAACGCTTTAAGAAACATGGAACTCAGAACCACATTTCCTATTAAACCCTCTGCGGATAAAATCACATATAACGACAGGGTGATGTTTATTGGCTCATGTTTTGCCTCTTCAATGGGCTCTCAGATGGAGATGGGTCATATGCCGGTAATGATTAACCCTGCAGGAGCTGTTTTCAATCCGGTTTCGGTTTGCAATACTCTGGATACAATTACAAAAGAAAAGGAATTTACCCTGGATGATCTTCATTTTTATGATGGTACCTGGCTGAGTTTCTATCACTATACTGATTTTTCATCTGACGATCCATCAATAGTACTTGAAAAGATAAACAGAAGATCGAAAGAAGCATCTGATTTTTTAAAACATGCCCGATTTTTGTTTGTAACACTTGGCACGTCAAGGGTTTATAAGTTGAAGAAGTCAGATCTGATTGTTTCAAACTGCCATAAAATACCCTCTGAACAGTTTGTATCTGAAATGCTGACTGTAGATGAAATAGTAACTTTATGGACAGAACAACTTGATAAACTGCATTTACTCTTTCCTCAATTGCAGATAGTTTTTACAATAAGTCCAGTCAGACACTGGAAAGATGGCGCTCATGGTAACCAGGTCAGTAAATCAATTCTGTTCGTGGCAGTTGATAAGTTGCTTAAGCACAAAGTTGCTCCACAGTACTTTCCTGCCTATGAACTGGTTATGGATGATTTACGTGATTACAGATTCTATAACGACGATATGCTCCATCCTTCAACTTCGGCAATAAATTATATATGGGAAGCATTTACAAGATGTTATCTTGACAATTATACAATTAGTACCTGGAAAGAGGTTGTCAAAATAAAGAAAGCCTTCTACCATCGATTTAATATTGACTCTGATATTAAGAGAAAATATTTTGCTGATAGGATGCTTAAACAGATTTCTGACATAAAAATTAAAGTTCCAACCATTGACCTTTCTTTGGAAGAGGATCATTTTCTCAAAATGAGAAAGATGTAATGAATTAAATATTAGATATTTGTTATTATGCTCTCAGTTTCTTTCCCGAAATGAACAAACTAAAGCAGAGACTCGATTACCCTAATGAAATTAGCCGGATCTCTGGTTATTAACAATTTATCATAAGGTTTTTTAGTTGCAAACTCTTCCGGAGAATCAGTAAGAATAATCTTTTTTATCATTAATGATTTTCCGATACTGTTGAAATACCCTATTTTCTTTTCAGCAAAATCAAATGCACTTGAATTTACTACAAGAAATTCAAAAGGTTTTATTTTATGTATCTCAATTACCTCAGATGCTGGAAGAATACCTCCGGTAAAGATCACATCAAATCCACGTTTCTTGAGAGCATATTTATAAAAGAGGAAATTGTTATCTGTAAGATTATCAGATGTATTAATCATTGCCACTGCAGGTCTTAATTTGCCTGTAACAGGCTTAAGCAGGTTATCTTCAATAATAATGATCTGTTTTATAGTATTTCTTACGAATTGTTCCTGGGCTCTTGAGAGACTTCCGGTCTGCCAGAGGATTCTGGCTTTTTCGAGGAGAGGATAGAGATAATGTGAATAAGCATTTTCAATACCCTGGTGTTTAATGAAAGGCGAGAGTGCCTCTTTAAATAAAGCCTCATTAAATCTGATGGCTGACATAAGAATTTTTCCTGGCTGAAAATTCTGATCCAGATCATCATGTTTGCTGCTGACTGTCATTACCTGCTGTGTAAGTTCGTCCTCATCCAACCTGGCAATTTTGGATATTTTAAGTCCATTCCGGTTAAGGTATGCAACATTAAGGATCTTTTTAAGCTCAGATTCACTGTATGTTCTGATATTTGAGTCGGTTCTGTCGGGTTCAAGTATCTTGTACCTCTTCTCCCATATCCTTATCGTATGCGCCTTAATCCCCGAGAAATTCTCGAGATCTTTTATTGAAAACACATTTACCCCGTCTTCCATAGATACATTAAATAATAATTTAGACAATTGATCAATATCATAATAAATAAAACAATCAGATAAGTGTATTGTTTATTCAGCTTTGAATAAGAAATTCAAATAATAACTATAATCTGCGGAATTATTCCCCGAAAATTTCCAACAAAAGACGAAAATAGTAAATTTTGTTTTATTCAGATTGTTCCACCATTATTTTTTTTACTACTCTGATTCCATCGCTGAATATAATAGTAACCAGGTACATCCCCCTTTTGGGACTTTCGAGATAGATCTTTATTAATTGCTGGGGGTCATTATACTGAAGTCTGAAAACGTCCTGGCCGATGATATTGGTAATCTTTACAAAAGAGATATCCTTGTCAGTTCTAATAGTAAAACTGTTATCCCTTACTGGTACAGGATATATACTAACATTTACATTATTTGCTTCTCTTGAAAAATCTCTTTGAGCAAGAGCACCGATAACTTTAATAGTATCCTTCTGACCATGCAGGGTTAAGGTGAAAATTAATAAGAAGATAAAGGGTAAACTTTTCTTCATAGATTATATTTTGATTAACTCTATCAAATATTGTGCAAAAGTTAACAATATTTTAAAAAAAGTGTTTTAAAAGTAATTTTGCTTTCTTCAGATCATCCGGGGTATCAATTCCTATGCTTTCCCATGTTGTTATAGCTGTTCTGATCCGGTACCCATTTTCTATCCATCTGTTCTGTTCCAGTGATTCGGAAATTTCAAGAGGGCTGCGCGATAATAAAGTTATCTTTTTCAATGTTTCACTCCGATAAGCATACATTCCGATATGTTTATAAAAAACATGATTCTTTGACCAGTTACTCATTTCGGTATCCCTCATATATGGTATTGCAGCCCGGCTGAAATAAATTGCATCACCCTTTAAGTCTAAAATAACCTTTGGCTGGTTAGGGTTGAAGACATCCTCTCCGGGTTCAACTTTTCTCACAAGTGTTGCAAGCTCAACAGATACATCAATGAAACATTTCATCAGGAGATTAATCTGTTCAGGTTTAATAAATGGTTCATCGCCCTGGATATTGATCACAATATCTATTTTTTGGGTTGTTTCACGATTAATCTTAGTTACAGCTTCTGCGCATCGATCTGTACCGCTCAGGTGATCGGTAGAAGTCATAATTGCTTTTCCACCGAAATCTAAAACTGCGTCGAAGATCCTTTTATCATCTGTGGCAACCCAAACCATATCGAGTGTTTTACGGGCCTGGTCGTATACTCTTTGTATCATTGGCTTGTTCCCGATAAGGACCAGCGGTTTACCCGGAAACCGTGAAGATGCATATCTTGCAGGTATAATTCCTGCAAATTGAAGATGTGGATCTTTTTTCATGTTGCGAATTTACGAAAAATGCATTTCCCAATGTTTTAAAAAAACCTTAAATTCGCACCATTGTAAAACCGAAAATGAAAGATCTGCAAAATATTAAACAAAGGTTTGGAATAATTGGCAACAATGAAGGTCTAAACAGAGCTATTGACATTGCCGTTCAGGTGGCTCCAACTGATCTTTCCGTACTCATTACTGGAGAGAGCGGAACTGGGAAAGAGATTTTCCCCCAGGTAATTCATAGTTACAGTACAAGGAAACATGGTCAGTATATTGCAGTGAACTGTGGGGCAATACCCGAAGGTACTATTGATTCTGAACTCTTCGGTCATGAAAAGGGTTCTTTTACAGGTGCGTCTGATAGCAGAAAAGGTTACTTTGAAGTTGCAGACGGGGGAACAATTTTTCTGGATGAGGTGGCGGAATTGCCATTATCAACACAGGTTCGTCTGCTCAGAGTGCTGGAGACAGGTGAATTTATACGCGTAGGATCATCGAAGGTGCAGAAGACAAACGTAAGGGTTATTGCTGCTAGCAATGTTGAGGTACCAAGAGCGATAGATAATGGTAAATTCAGAGAGGATCTTTTCTACAGACTTAATACTGTCCCGATAAAAGTACCTGCCCTGAGAGACAGGGGAGAGGATATTTTTCTGCTCTTCAGAAAGTTTGCAGTTGATTTTGCTGAAAAATACAGAATGCCCGCAATCAGACTCGATTCCGAAGCTAAAAATACTCTTCTTAATTATTCATGGCCAGGAAATGTCAGGCAGCTTAAGAATATAACAGAACAGATTTCAATTATAGAAAGCGAAAGGGAAATTCTGGCAATCAACCTTCGCAACTATCTTCCTGATTATGGAGGGGTTAAGCTTCCGGCTATTATAAAAAAGAATGAAGACAAGTCATTTTCTTCTGAAAGAGAGATTTTGTATAAGATTCTTTTCGAGATGAAAAGCGATATGAATGACCTTAAGAAACTCGTCTTTGATCTTATAAGGCATGGAGAAATTGGTGTTACTTTCCAGGAGACCAACTCGAGAGCTATTAAAAATCTTTTCAGGGAGGCTAAGGAAGAGAGCAATAATAATAATGAAACTGAAACTCCATCAGTTGATTTCTCGTCGCATAAAACAATGAACAATATACAGGATACTGAAGAGATAATTGAAGAATCGCTTTCACTTGCCGATAAGGAGGTGGAAATGATAAAAAAGGCTCTTGAAAAGTATAACGGGAAAAGAAAAATGGCAGCCGGAGAACTTGGGATATCAGAACGTACCCTTTACAGAAAGATTAAAGAATATGGAATTGAATCGTAAAAATACTGTCAGGCTTGCTGTCTTGAAGCTTTCAATTTTTATATTAATTGTAATAGTTACACCTTTTTATGGATGCAAGGTAACATATTCATTTACAGGAGCTAGCACTCAAGGACTAAAGACAGTAAGCATACAATATTTTCAGAACAGGGCTCCTATAGTTCAACCAGGACTAAGCCAAAATTTGACTGATGCACTTATTGATAAATGTAAAGCTCAGACAAGTCTGAAATATACTACCTCGGTCGGTGATGCAATTTTCGAAGGAGAAATAACTGATTATAATACCAAACCTCTTACTGTGGGCGCTGATGCGCTGGCTGCGACTAACAGGTTTACAATTTCGGTAAGAGTTAAATTCACAAATGCTATTGATCCGAACCTGAATTTTGAACAGACATTTTCGAGGTATGAAGACTATAACAGCAACCTCGACCTTAGTGCAGTTGAAAAGGATCTTTCGGATAAAATAATAGAAATGCTCGTTGAAGATATTTTCAATCAGGCCTTCGTTAACTGGTAACAGGTATGAACAGAAATGACTTTTTAAATATGATTGAGAATACTGTCCCTGTTAACCGGCAAATGATCAGGGAGGTTTATGAGCTGATTGATATCTTCCCTTATTTTCAGAGTGCTCATATGTTGCTATTAAAGGGTTTATATAGCAATTCGGATGTAAAATTCGAAAATCAGCTCAGGAATTCTGCAATTCATGTCGGCGACCGTGAAATGTTATACTGGCTCCTTAAAATCAAAAATTCTTCTGATACTGAAAGGATCGACATCAAACCAGAAAGTGATTTAAAAAAAGAAATACTTGCCAATACTCAGCAAACTGTTATTGAATCGGCCAAGAACAGTGAGCTTATGATAAATGAAATTGAAAAAAACTCTGATGAAACTAAATTCAGTGAAAATCCGGAAACTCTAAGCCAGAATCCGGGTCATTCAGTAATGATTGCTACCGAACCTGATAATATTGAACCAGCCGGAGTTATATTTCTTCTCGATGAAGACACTTCTGCTTCTGACGATAAAGTTTTCTTTATGGATCCCGGTTTCTCACTTCCTGAGCGTTCTGATCTTTTAGAACTTGATCTTGATGAAGATAAATCAATCATATCACCTGATCATGAAACAAGTCCGGAAGACCCGGATCATGGAGAGAAAAATTCTAAAAAACTATTACAGTCGGAACTTATTGATAAATTCATTATTGCCAATCCCAGAATTGAGCCGCATAAGGATAAAACATACCTTCCAAATGATGATATCTTTAGGCCTTTTGTCGAAGAAGCCGGTGGTTTGGTTACCGAAACTCTTGCAAAAATTTACGTAAGTCAGGGTTATTACTCAAAGGCAATAGATATTTATGAAAAATTAAGTTTGAAATTTCCGGAAAAAAGCAGTTACTTTGCGTCTCAAATTGAAAAGGTTAAAGAATATATAAAAAAGTGAACAGATGGGAATTTATATTTTTGTTTCAGTATTAGTAATTATAGCATGCATTCTCCAGGTATTGATTGTACTTGTGCAGAATTCGAAGGGAGGAGGGTTGGCTGCTAATTTTACATCAGCAGGTCAATCAATGGGTATCCGTAAAACTGCTGATTTCCTTGAGAAGTCAACGTGGACACTTGCCGCAGCAATTCTGATCCTTTGTGTTGTTGCAACTGCTTCAATACCTCGGGGTACAGTTTCAGGACGATCAAGAATTGAAGAACAAATAAAAAACACTGTTGATCCGAATGCAATTCCAACGCTTCCGACAGCTGTTCCTCCGGCATCTGCTACTCCAGCCGGCAGTCAGAATAAGCCAGGAAAATAGTTTACCTGAATGAAATACTTTACAAGAGTGTCAGTTTGTCACATACTGACGCTTTTTTTTTACGAGTAAACACAAAATGACACTTTTTTCAATTTGGCATGGAATATGAACAACAAGGAAGTCGGAAAATGATTTTTAACTTTAAAACTAGATAAAATGGCACAATTAAAAGGAAAAATTTTAGCAGGCAAGGTTCTTGTGAAACCTAATGAAGCTGAAGAAAAAACTGCAAGTGGAATAATAATCCCTG
>JADGPU010000124.1 GCA_017882305.1 Bacteroidales bacterium
GTACTTGGTGACGAAACTCTAATCAGGAAAGTGAAAAAGATTTGTCTCAGGATTGCCGAAGCATCAAAAGAAGGGATAATGGCTGATGGGAGTATGATTTACGAAAATTTTTTCAAGTCGGGGCATATCGATTCAGACAGGCATTGGTGGGTACAGGCTGAAAGTGTGGTTGGCTTTCTTAACGCCTATAGTTTGTCGGGACAAGAAGAATACCTCGAACTAAGTCTGGCAAACTGGAGATTTATTACTGATCATATTGTGGACAGGCAAAACGGGGAATGGTACTGGAGCGTTGATAAAAACCTGCAGCCGAATCTTAAGGAAGATAAAGCCGGATTCTGGAAATGTCCCTACCATGACTCGAGGATGTGCCTGGAAATAATAGAAAGACAGACTAATATATAGATAATAATAGTTTTTATTACACTTACCTTTTTATTTTTTCATAATGAAAAACAGGTTAAGAATTATTTTAAGTTTCATAACTCTTTTTATCACAGTTATGTTGGGCAATTGTCAGAACCTATCACCTAAAGACTCATTAGGAGGAGCAACTGTGCCTCCTGAAATTGAAAACCCTGAACTTTCTGGAATCAATAAGGAACAGGCGCATGCTTCACTTATGCCATACGCTGACCTCAACGAAGCTCTTAGCGCAAACAGGCATTCCTCTACTTTTTGCAGGAGCCTGAACGGTATGTGGAAATTTAACTGGGTTTCCTGGCCCCAGGCAAGACCAGTCGATTTTTATAAGCCGGAATTCAATGTCTCTTCCTGGAAAGAAATACCGGTTCCATCAAACTGGCAGATACTTGGTTATGGTACTCCATATTACAGGAACAATGGTTATATTATTAAAAAGGACTTTCCTCATGTCATGAGTACTCCTCCGAAAAATTTCACGGCTTATGAGGAGCGCAATCCGGTAGGAAGTTATCGTCGCGATTTTGAAATTCCTGCTGACTGGAATGGCCGCCAGATATTCCTCACATTCGATGGTGTAGATGCCGGATTCTTTCTTTGGGTTAATGGAGTGAAAGTCGGATACAGTGTTAACAGTCGTAATGCTGCCGAATTTGATATCACAAAATATTCAAAACCAGGGAAGAACATGGTTGCAGTTGAGGTCTACAGGTTTACTTCAGGTACCTGGCTCGAGGATCAGGACATGTGGCGTCTGAGTGGGATATTCCGTAATGTTATAGTATGGAGTTCTCCTCAGGAGCATATCCGCGATTTCTTTATTAAAACTGATCTTGATGATCAGTATCGAAATGCTAAAGTTGAAGTAGCTGCCAAAGTGAAGAACTATGGAATCAAAGCCCTGAAATCAACAAGGATTTCAGCAACTTTGTACGATGGTGACAATGCTATAGAAACTTCTCAGGCACAGGGTGATGTTCCTGATTTAAAGCCGGGTGAAGAGACTACTGTTAAGCTGACTTTCCAGGTTGTAAATCCTGAAAAATGGACAGCTGAAACTCCAAGGCTTTATACCACTGTTCTTATATTAAAAGATGGAAATAACACAATTGAAACACTTTCTTCCAGAACAGGTTTCAGGGAAGTCGAAATTAAAGGAAGGCTTTTTCTTGTGAATGGTACTCCTGTTAAGCTAAAAGGTGTTAACCGTCACGAAAACTGGCCTGATGTCGGTCATGCAGTTACAGAAGCACAAATGATCCGCGACCTAGAACTGATCAAACAGGGCAACTGCAATCTTGTACGCACCTGTCATTATTCAGACGATCCACGCTGGTATGAATTATGTGACGAATACGGTATATTCCTGGTAGCTGAGGCAAATGTTGAATGTCATGGTTATATGGGCAGATTTGATGAGGAACCCAGAATGAAAGCTGCTATTGTAGACAGGAATGTGGCAAATGTCGAGAACTTTAAAAATCATCCTTCAATAATAATCTGGTCATTGGGAAATGAGAACGGAAAAGGAGGATCAAACTTCAGGGCTGCTATGGCTACAATAAAAGGTATTGATTCGACACGACCTGTTCATTACGAAGGTTTTGGTATTGGCAAAGCAAACCCGGCTGATGTCGAGAGTCAGATGTATGCACAACCAAAAGATATTGAGCGTATTGCTAAAGATACAACTTTCAAAAAACCTTACTTCCTGTGCGAATATGCCCACGCGATGTTCAATTCGATGGGAGCAATCGGTGAGTACAATGACCTTTTCGATAAATATCCTGAGCTCCTTGGTGGAGCAATATGGGAATGGCAGGATCAGGGTATTTATAACCGTCGTGATCCAAATCATCCTATTATTGCATTTGGTGGCGGTTTTGGTGAATTCCCGAATGATCATTACTTTATTCATAAAGGAGTTGTGGCTTCCGATCGTTCCCTGAAGCCACATTATCCTGAAATGAAACATGTTTATCAATGGATTAAAGTTTCCGCTGAAGATCTTACAAAAGGTCAATTTCTTATTAAGAATAAATACCAGTTTATTGATCTTAAAGGATTTATCGGTCGTTGGACATTATCGGAAAATGGCTCTGAAATTTCCCATGGAGATATATACCTTCCTGTAATTGCTCCGGGGGAAGAAGCTCTGGTAACAATTCCTTATAAAATTTCGAAAAAAGATGATGGAGCGGAGTATTTCCTCAGAATTGCATTCTCCCTGACCAATGATCAGTTATGGGCAAAGAAGGGATTCGAAATGGTTTCGGAACAATTCCGGCTTCCGTTTGAGACACTTGCTGTTAAACCAGATATTGCCTTTGATCCGGTCAATCTCACACAGACAGATAAAGAAATTACTGTTAAGGGTTCAGGCTTCACTGTTGTTTTCGATAAAGCTGCCGGTACATTTTCGAGCTTTGAGAAAAATGATGTAAATATGCTACTTAAGGATGGAGGTCCCAGGTTACATCTGTGGCGTGCACCTCACCGGAATGATGATATGTGGGCCGACAGAGGTTGGGTATCATCAGGTCTTAGGGAACTGAAATGGACGACACAAACAGTTAATGTTGAACAGATTTCTACTTCTTCGGTTAAAATTACGGTAGCCCTCCTTGCAGTAGGTAAGAACAATTTCTCTGCTAATCATAAAGTAATTTATACTATTTCGGGTGATGGTTCTATTAAATCCGAAAACACATTCAGTTCAAGTGATCCCAAGCTTGTGGTAGCTCGCATTGGGGTAAGAATGTTTATGAATAAGCAGTTTGACCAGGCTTCATATTTTGGACGTGGCCCTCTGGAAAATTATGCTGACCGTAAACGCGGATTTGATATCGGAGTCTATAAAAGTACTGTCAAAGAGCTGCTTACTCCCTACGAAAAGCCTATGGACTGCGGAAACCATGAGGATGTTCGTTGGGCTCAGGTAACAACAGAGTCAGGTAATGGACTTATGGTAAAATCCGACAGTTCGCTTATGCAGGTATCTATGTTACCATACAGCGACGAGGAGATGGATAAGGTTGAATACCGTATCGACCTGCCACAAAGCAACTCTACTGTATTCTGTATAAGTCATCTTACCCTGGGTGTCGGATCAGCTGGTTGTGGTCCCATTCCTCTACCTCAGTATATAGTTCATGCTGTGCCAACTTCATTTACCTACACATTAAGATTACTGTAATTCAGAAAACTCAAACTGATTATGAGAAAACTAATTTTATTAATCCTGATTTACTCCGTACTTTCGACGGTTTTGACAGCGCAGGACGCTTCATTCAAAATCCGTCTTAACCAGATCGGATTCTATCCTGATGCTCATAAAGTAGCTGTCATTTCCGACGATATCACTGGAGATTTTATTGTTAAATCAATTACATCCGGAGAGGTTGTGTTCAAATCAAAACTTAGCGCTCCTCACAAATCGTTGTTCTCTCCTAAAGTCACACGGATTGCTGATTTCTCGGCAGTTACAAAACCGGGGGTATATGAACTTAATTTACCGGGACTTGGGGATTCCTATACTTTCGAAATTAAACCTAAGGCATTCAACAACCTGACAAAAGCACTCATTAAAGGTTTTTATTTTCAGAGGATGTCCACCCCGCTTCTGCCTGAATTTGCAGGCAAGTGGAGCCGTGCAGCAGGTCACTCTGATACTAATGTTATCGTTCATCCGGCAGCTGCCTCCCAAAACTGTCCCGCAGGAACAATTATCTCCTGTCCACGAGGATGGTATGATGCGGGTGACTACAATAAATATATTGTGAACAGTGGTATTACAATGGGCACATTACTTTCTTTGTATGAAGATTTCCCTGCCTGTTTTGATACACTCAGAATAAATATTCCCGAAAGTGGTAATGGAGCTCCGGATTTGCTTAATGAGATTGTCTGGAACCTTAGATGGATGCTTACCATGCAGGATCCATATGACGGAGGTGTATACAATAAAGTGACTAATGCCAATTTCGACGAATTTGTTATGCCAGCTGATGCAATAACTCCCCGATACGTTGTTCCAAAAGGAACTGCTGCAACACTTGACTTCGCAGCAGTGATGGCACAGGCAGGACGTATTTTCCCTAAGTTCAAAAAAGTATTTCCAGGATTGTCAGATTCTTGCATAAAATCTGCTGAAAAAGCCTGGGACTGGGCAATAAAGAACCCAAAAATGGCTTATGATCAAAACCTAATGAATAAAGAGTTCAAACCTGTAATAAATACAGGTGGTTATGGGGATTCTGATTTCAGCGATGAGTTTATCTGGGCAGCTTCAGAATTGTATGCAAGCACCGGGAAAGAGAACTATTATAATGCAAATCCGATGTTTCCTGATACGCTTATGCCGTTACCTTCTTGGGATAATGTCAGGCTTCTTGGATACTATACCCTTGCAAGGTTCGAAAATAAACTAACGAATCCAGCAAAAAAGGATTTTCCAGTGCTGAAAGATCGAATAATAAAAACTGCAGATAAGTTGGCAGAAGGAATTGATGGCCGGGCATACATGACAATAATAGGAAAGACAGCAGGAGACTTTATCTGGGGAAGTAACTCAGTCGCAACTAACCAGGGAATCTTATTGATTCAGGCTTATAAGCTCTCAAAAAATAGGAAATATCTGGATTGGGCCCTTACAAATCTTGATTATGTCTTAGGTCGTAATGCAACAGGTTATTCATTTGTAACAGGATATGGCCACAAGACACCAATGTTTCCTCACCATCGCTTATCGGAAGCGGACGGTATTGCAGATCCTGTTCCGGGTCTGATAGTCGGAGGACCAAATCCTGGTCAGCAGGATGGTTGTAAGACATACCCATCCAGGATTCCGGATGAGTCATATACTGACTCTGTATGTTCCTATGCCTCGAATGAGATAGCAATTAACTGGAATGCATCGGCCGCTTATCTTGCAGGTGCTCTGGAAGCATTGTATCATCATTGATTTTCAAATGATATTATTTATTTCTGGAATATTTAAAACCTTTAATGCATGAAATTAGCCACAGTTTTTTTAATCTCATTTCTGACTTTGATCAGTTGTCAGACCAATTCAAAATTAAAATTGCCAGCGCTTATTGGTGATAATATGTTATTGCAGCAGAAAACAACTGCAAAGATATGGGGCAAGGCAAATCCGGGCCAAAAAATTAGCGTCTCAGCAAGCTGGAAATCTGATGGCCGGGCCATAGCAGGTAAAGATGGAAAATGGTCTGTAAACCTGACCACACCTGAAGCCGGAGGTCCTTATACAATAGCCATATCAGGGAATGACACGACTATTACCGTCAAAAATGTTCTTATTGGAGAGGTATGGTTTTGTTCAGGTCAGTCGAATATGGAAATGCCGGTCGCAGGCTGGCCACCTGCTGACACAATAATGCATTCTTCGGCCATAATTGCATCTGCTTCAATTCCGGAAATACGTCTTTTTAATGTTCAGAAAAAGATATCTGGCGAACCTATTGATGAATGTACCGGTAGTTGGGAGGTTAGTTCTCCTGCAAGTGTTCAGCAATTCAGTGCGACAGCATATTTCTTTGGGGAAAAGTTGTATAATGAGTTACATGTCCCCATTGGTTTGATTGAATCAGCATGGGGAGGAACCCCTTCAGAATCATGGACTTCATCAGAGTCACTTGAAAAAGCAGGTGAGTTTACTTCAATTATAAAAGCTATTAAGGAGTCTGCTCCTCTTCAGGCTGATTATCAGTTGTGGCTGAATACCCATAAGCAGGCCGAAATTAAACCTGCCGGAAACGACCAGTGGAAGGATCTGAGTTTTAATGATGAAAATGTTCCATCCTCAGAATTTAATGATAAGGAATGGCCTGTAATGGTTCTTCCTGCTAAATTTGAGACAGTTATTGGTGAATTTGACGGGGCAGTTTGGTTCCGGAAATTGGTTGAGATACCTCAGAATATGACTGGAAAAGAACTTGTTCTTTCACTGGGGCCGATTGATGATATGGATCGAACATATTTTAACGGAAAGCTAATAGGATCGACTGAAATTTCAGGTCTCTGGCAGGTTGAAAGAAATTATGAAATTCCGGCATCATTAATTAAGACAGGAGCTAACACAATTTCAGTGCGTGTTCTTGATACTCGGGGAGGAGGAGGAATATTTGGTACTCCGGCAAAAATGAAACTCTCATTGAAAACCAATGCAAAAATCTTTGTCCCGCTTAGAGGGGATTGGAAATATCAACCTGTTGCAGAATTAAAAGGGGGCAAATTTTATCTATACGATATTTCAAAAAACGAGTTTCAGACTAAAAAAAGACCTTTAAATATTGGTCCTGGTACACCATCAGTTTTATTTAATGGAATGGTTAGCCCCGTATTACCATATCAGATAAAGGGCGCAATCTGGTACCAGGGTGAAGCTAATGTCGGGAGAGCGGCTCAGTATGCTAAGATTTTCCCGGCAATGATTCAAAACTGGAGAGAGGCATGGGGAATCAAAGATTTTCCATTTTATTTTGTTCAGATTGCACCATACCTTTATGCAGGTGTCGATTCAACAGAATCCGCTTATCTCAGGGAAGCTCAGGAGAGTACTCTTAAACTGGCCAAAACAGGAATGGCTGTTACTCTCGATATTGCAACTGTAAAGAATATTCACCCACCTTATAAGAAAGAGGTTGGTGAAAGACTTGCTATGCTTGCACTGAATAACGACTACGGAATAAAAGCTGCCTGTGTTGGTCCTGTTTATAAATCGATGTCTGTTTCTGGAGGCTCTGTAACATTGCAATTTGATAATGTAGGAGACGGATTGATTGCAAAGAATGAAAAGCTTAAAGAATTCGAAATTGCAGGCAAAGACGGCCACTACTTAAAAGCTAATGCAAGAATTGTTAATAACCAAGTGCTTGTTTCCTTACCTTCAGTCAGGGAACCTGTATCAGTAAGATACTGCTGGCGTAATGGTGCCGAAGCTTCATTATTTAACAAATCAGGTTTACCGGCATGGCAGTTCAGGACTAAGTAATTCAGCACTTCAACTTCCTTTGTGAGCCTTAGTGATAACCTTTGAGTCCCTTTGTGGTAAAAATTAAACCACTAAGGATCACGAAGTAAAACTCAAAGGTGCACAAAGGGAATATGTAACAATTGATACATTTCAATAAGAGCTATTTTATTTTACCGACGTGGAAAATGGTTAGGAAACTTTATTAATTTAGCATGTAATTAATCTCAAAAAAATAATGAAAAAAATTCTATTATTATCACTAACTCTGGTTTCAGTTTTATTCGCATCCTGCAACCAGTCAACAAAAAATAAGGAGATGGTTAAAAAGGATGTTTTCGGTACACACAATGGGAAAGAGGTTTATTTGTTAACTCTTACAAACAAAGAAGGTAATGTTATAAGACTTACCAATTATGGGGCAAAGATCAATTGGATTGAAGTCCCCGATAAAAATGGCAAAAAGGATAATATTACCTTCGGTTATGACACTTTTGATGAAACGCTTAAAGGTGATATGTCTTTCGGTTCAGTTGTGGGAAGATTTGCTAACAGGATTGCCAAAGGGAAATTTAGTCTTGATGGTGTTGTATATAACACACCTGTTAATAACGGACCAAATACTCTTCATGGGGGACCTGCCGGATGGCATAGTGTTGTGTGGAACACTGAGATACAAAAAGACAGCAAATTTCCCGCCGTAAAATTTACCTATGTAAGCCCGGATATGGAGGAAGGCTTTCCGGGGAAAGTTAATGCAGCTATTACCTATACATGGACAGACAACAATGAGATTGTAATGGATTATGCCTGTACAACTGATAAGCGGACTGTTGTGAATGTTACCAACCATGCATATTTTAATCTTCACGGAGCAGGTAATGGCGATATCCTTGATCATTTGCTGACTCTTAGAGCATCAGCCTTCACCCCTGTAGATTCATTTATGATTCCGACCGGGGAAATACGTCCTGTAGCCGGAACACCATTTGATTTCAATACTCCTCATACCATAGGTGAAAGAATAGGTGATAAATATGATCAGCTAATCCTGGGTCGAGGATATGATCATAACTATATCCTGGATAATAAAGAAGAAGTTGATGTTACAGTA
>JADGPU010000125.1 GCA_017882305.1 Bacteroidales bacterium
TAAATCGACCGGCGTTAACAGACCACTCCTGCCAAAAGAAGATAATCTCCAGGACAATCTTAATCGCACTAACTACAGGGATCAGATCAACAAGGTTGCGAATGCGATAAAAGAGATATTGGACGGGCTGAGAAATCCTGACAAGGATAAGAGCGAAATTTCAGAAGAGGTGTATGATAAGAAACGTGCATCGTCAAAGAATATTAAAACAAAGATTTTTCCCGGAATTGCAATCTTTCTTGTATTGCTCCTGGCAGGATTTTTTATGATTACTGATGTTCTGATCCCGTCAAAAAAACAGGTAAAATCCATTGCTGTGCTGCCATTCCATAACTATAGTGATGATATTAGCCAGGAATGGATGAGCGATGGCCTGACAGAAGAGATCATTAACCATTTATATAAAATAAAATCTTTTAATAGAGTTGTTCCCTTAAGTTCTGCTATGACATACAAGGGGAGCAATAAAAAAATTCCCCTAATAGCCAATGAGCTGAAAGTAAATTATATACTTGACGGCACATATAAGAAAATTGGCGATAAAGTCAGGATCAACGCACAGCTTGTGGATCCAAAAAAAGACAGGTATATATGGCGGCATGAATATGATCAGCCTAATAATGAGATGGCTAATATACAGGTAGATATAGCCTTGCAGATTGCAGATCAGGTTAATGCATTTATAACTGGTTCTGAAATGAAAAACCTTCAAAATACTCTGGCTGTCAATCCGGAGGCTTATAATTTATATCAGCAGGGCCGGTACTTCTGGAACAAAAGAACAAAAGAAGGGTTGCTGAAAAGCATTGATTTTTATCAAAGATCCATTGCAAGAGATCCAGGTTATGCTCTGGCCTATGCAGGTCTGGCTGATACCTATAATATCCTTGTTTTCTGGGACTGGTGGCCAACCGGGGATGGTTTTGCGAAAGCTAAAGAATATGCATTGAAGGCCATAAAAATTAATCCGGATCTTGCCGAAGCTCATGCAATACTCGGTGATATTTTAATATGGAGTGACTGGAAATGGCATGAAGCGGAAAAGGAGCTAAGACTTGCTGTTGAACTAAATTCAAATTGCGGAATTGCCCATCAGTATTATTCGGAGTTGCTTGATATTATGAGAAAAAACAGAGAAGCCCGTGAGCAGATAGACCTGGCATTGCAGCTCGATCCAGTCTCTCCAGTATTCTACACAACAAGTGCTCTGTATTATTGCAATGAAGGCAAATTTGAAGAATCTCTTAATGCGAGTCTTAAAACGCTTGAGATTAATCCTGATTTTACAAAAACTTACCCATTGTGCATTTATTCTTATCTGAAACTGGGAGAGGAAAAAAATGCTGTTAAAATTCTAAAGCAGTCATTGCTGAGTGACACATTGACCGCAAAATATGCAAGTGTTTTAGACGAAATCTATGAAAAAGCAGGGATTAATGGCATATTCAAATGGTTAATTGAATCCGAACTTATTAAGCCAAATCCCTCCTTTGTTACAATAGCATGGATCTATGCCGTTATGGGTAAGAAAGATGAAGCACTTGACTGGCTTGAAAAAGCTCTGATAGCGCATTCATCTGACCTCCCTAGGATAAATAATTATATCATCTTCAGTGATCTTCACTCGGAACCACGGTTTGAAGAGATTCTAGACAAGATAGGATTATAAGAATATCGAAAAAAGAATGAACAATCAGTCTTGATATCACTGAATGGTACTGAATATTTTAAATGCCGAAAAATATTATGGCAAGTCTCATCCCAGGTTATGAATACAACATCTTTATCAGCTAACGCTAGAAAGACAACAAAGGTGACAGGTGGGTAAGCAAGTTCGTTGATGCGTTCAGGCCAAAGTCAATTTTATTTTAAAAATAATTCTAATTTGGAATACACCTATGATGGATCAACCTGCAAAAAGCCAACAGCCTTTACTATTGTTAGCTGGTATAAATTGACTACCAAAACCCGGAGTTAAATGCTTGTTGTTTAATTATATATGTTAAGTGAAATCTGACCAACTTTTGCAGTGGTCAAATAAGGACGGATTTTACACTTAGTTTCAGGTAACAGGAGGTTTGAAGTTAAAAAGAGAAAATTGACAACATAGGGTATAGAAAACCTGCGCCAACAGTTGAAAACAGAATACTATGAAAAAGAGGTCCCCGGACCTATTGAGATAAATACTGATTTCAGATATATCCATGCGATTCCCTAAGGATTGGGTAAACGCTATTTAGCCTCAAAAATTCATCTGTTTCGTTTGTTACGACACAAACGAAGGCAGAGGACAGAGTCCTCCACTCATGTGTGAAACTATCCTATGATTATACCATGAATTTGCTGTACATCAGGATGTCCAGGATCAACGCCTAATGAATTCATAATGGGTATCAAGGTTATACCGAAAGCTTGGAAATCTTCCATGCTATCCCATATATCTGTGATATCAACATCGTTAGGGTCGCCATAGCATACATGGTAGGTTCTACCTTTAGGGGCTCCTGCTCCTGCTGCAATAAGTTGTTTAATAGTTTCTTGATATTTGGCGGCAGTAAAGCCAGCCGGTTTGAATTTTACAACGAATGCCATAATTTTAGATTTAAAATTTTTATGCCTACTCTAATCAGTTTTCAGCGTCCCCGTTTTTTTTAAATTGGTTTCTGGTCTCCCGCTTAATAACAATTTGAAATTTAATATGTTCATAGGATATAAAAACCATTGCCCTAAACCATTGTAGGCAGATCAAATTGACCACCAAAAGTTGGAGTTAAATATTTGTTGTTTTGTTTTGTATGTTAAGTGTAATCTGACCGGCCAAATGTGGTCAAAACGTCCGATTTTTGCACATAGATATAATAGATATAACAATATCTACATCAAACATACTGCCTGCTTTAAACCTGATTATAGTAATCGATGTCATAGGACTTTTCAAATAAAGAAAATTTTTCCCAAATTTAAAATTAGGTTGATATTTACTTTATATTTATTTGTTCCAAATGAATATTATAACATATATTAATATAAAAGTTATAAAATATCATGCAAAACATCTGGAATTACATTTCAAACTTTGGGACGACCGGAGAAGATAGGCAGCTAAGCCAGAAGTTCGTTGTTCTTAGCAATCAGCTCAATTTTGTAATGTTTATCTCAATGTTTCTATTGCTAATAACAACGCTTATTACCCAATGGCTCACTCATAATATACTCTCTTATGGAACACTCAGGGTAGCATTGACTCTTATCCTCAGCTTCCTGAACCTGGTATTTGCACGATATGGCCATACGAAACTTAGCCGGCTGTCGATTATTTTTCTTCCCTCAATTGTTTTCCTGCTTGCTCCAATACTGATCGGATATGTTCAGGAGGAAGAATTTACATATTATCCGTATGTTGTGATAGGTATCTCAATAATCCCGCAATTGCTTGTACATCCCCATAAAGAAAAATTTCTCTATTGGTTTTCCCTGTCATATTATTTCCTTTTGGTAATATTTATAGACAGAATCATGGTCCAGTTTGGCAAACCAGAACTGGTCGAGCCCGGCATGTACAGCTATCCTATTGTAGAAAGGATAAAAACTTTCTATCCTTTCTACAAAATTGCGCAGATAGGACTTTTCCTGTTTATTAACGCAGACATATATTACCTGAGAATACTGAATTTCCGTTTTGAATACAGTTTAAATAAAAAGAATCATATTTTAGATCTGAAGAATAAAGAACTTACAACTCAGAGGGGTAAGATATTACTGCAAAAAAACATCATTGAACAAAAAAGTCAGGACATTACCAGTAGTATAAAATATGCTAGTCGCATTCAGGCTGCAGTTTTGCCACCAATTAATTTTCTGACAGAATGGGGGATTGACAATTTCATACTTTATAAACCAAAGGAGATTGTGAGCGGTGATTTTTATTGGGGTTTCAGGAAACAAAGAAAAATAGTAATTGCTGCAGCTGATTGTACCGGACATGGGGTTCCGGGAGCATTCATGAGTATGCTTGGACATGCTTTACTGAATGAGATCCTCAATAATATTGAAGTGGAAAACGCCGCTACAATACTGAACCTTCTTAGAGATGATGTAATTAATACATTGAGACAGAAAGGCACGGTTGGAGAAACGAGGGACGGAATGGATATTTCATTATGTGTAATTGATAAAGAAGCAGGTAAGCTCGATTTTGCAGGGGCAAATAATCCTTTATACATGATAAGAGATGGTAGTTTGATAATAGTCGAGGCTGACAAAATGCCAATTGGGATTTATTATGAGCCTGACAGACTTTTTACAAATAAGACTCTTGAAATTAAAAAGGGAGATTACCTTTATTTTTTCTCAGATGGATATGCAGATCAGTTTGGAGGAAGAAGAAGGAAAAAATATATGTACGTGCCATTTCAACAGTTGCTTCTTCATAACCACAATAAAACCATGGATCTTCAAAAAGAAATACTCGACAACACCTTTGCAAAGTGGAAAGGTGCAAATGAGCAGATTGATGATGTTCTGGTCATAGGTCTGCATTTGTAAATATCTGTCTTTTGCAACAACAGGAATTTTGAATGTATATATATTTATTTGTGTTATATGAATGTCTTTCATGACTTTATCACAATGAACAACTATTATGGCAAGCCTCATCCAGGGTTTCGAATATGACATTTTCATCAGCTACTGCAAAAGCCAGTATTATTGACCACATTTGGCCGGAATGAATAAATCACCCAAAATCCAGAGTTAAATTCTTGTTGTTTTGTTATGTATGTTAAGAGGAATCTGACCGGATTTTGAAGTGGTCAAGATGTTCGGCTTTTATTATTACATCTTCATAACAGCGTGCTTTTTAATAAAATCAGGGTCAATGTTGACACCCATTCCTGGTCCAGTGGGAACTTTAATCTTTCCGTCTAAAACTTTCAATGGGGATGTCGGGCATTCAAATATTACTGATGTATCAAGTCCCTTAAATTCGTGATGAGCTCCGGCATTGGGAACAGCAGAAACAAGTATGTAATCATAAAGAAATCCCAGGCCCCCTCCTGACATATGAGGAACAATAGTTTTCCCGAATGCATCTGCCATGAGTGCTACTTTCATCGAACGAATCATGCCCCCGAAATAATAAATATCAGGTTGAACAATATCAAGGCCATCGTTGGCAATAGACCATCGAAAATGGACAAAACTCTGATCCTGCTCACCATTTGCAACAGGTATCGTAAGTGCATCTGCGACCTCCTTGATATCTTCAAAATGATCATACATAACAGGCTCTTCAAAATAACTATATTTATACTCTTCCAGAAGCTTACCAACTCGTATTGCTTCTTTTACATTATAATAACCATTTGAATCAGCATAGAGAAACATATCATCACCATATGTATGACGGAGGAGCGGTATCAATCTTTCAGTCTTTCCAGGTACACCAGGATAATGTATGTCTTTTGTTCCAGCGTACTGATAACCCACCTTAACTTTAAGTGCACGAGTATCATATTCAGCTACGGCTTTTTTAATAAGGTCAAAATGTTCTTCCAGTGGTTTTTCACGAAACTCAGTAGCCACATATACAGCAACTTCAGGATTATGGATTTCTCCGATTAACTGTCCCACAGGCTTATCAGCAATATGTCCAAGCATATCGAGAATGGCAAATTCTATAGTTGCTAACGGTAAACCAAGTGCAATCCCATTATATCTGAAATTGAAACCGTAGATATAAATCTTTTCTAAAATTAAGTCTAGTTCCCGTGCATCCTGACCAATAAAATAAGGTTGCAACTTTTTGAGGAAAATTGGGAATAGAGTAGAAAGTTCATTGTGACCTACCGAAATTCCCTCTGCCCCGTCTTTTGAATGTATCCGGCATAAAAAACTGTTTTCAAAGCGTAGTAATTCGAGGGTTTCTATTATTACCGGGGTAGTAAACAATTCCTTTTTTAGTATAGGTTTTTTAAGTATTTCATCAAGCTTTGCATACCTTGATTTTACATTTATTATAGAACCATTGGATGTCGCTTTTGCTCCACAATATGATAATGCTGCAGCAGCCAGACCACCTGTAACGGTAGTCGAAATGAATTTTCGTCGATTCGTTTTCATATTTGTATTTCTATTTTATTGACCAACTAATTTCCAATAAAGTACATTTAGCTTTTCATTCCTGGTTAGTTTTTTCCAACAACAAGATAATCTAATTTACAGTTTATTGGAAAAGTCATTGACCCTGATCATAGTAAGCTGTTATAAATTGACCACCAAAATCCGGAGTTCAAAACTTGTTGTTTACCTGTGTGTATGTTTAGTGTTCTCAGACCAGATTTTGTCGTGGTCAAGGAAGGACGGATTTTGCACTAAAATCTCCATTGCCATCTTAATTGAACCAATATCCATTTCATCAAATAGGATATCAGGGAAATTGACAAAACAATCAACATTTCCACAATAAAATGGCAGAATTAGTATTTCACATTTACCAATTATTCCATCGGCTTCAACCAACAGAAAATAGTATATATTTGTCAGAAAATAGCCGGAATATGACAATCAGAAGTAAGGCCACATCTGGCAAGACCAATACTGCCAAAACACGGTCAAGACGTGATTTCATTAACCAGACAATAGGAGGAATCGCGTTTCTGGGCGCAACTGGTAGCGGAGTCTTAACTGGGGATGCACATCAGAATATCACCGGGAATACAGCCGCCAGGAAACTTAAGATTGTAGTTACCGGTGGTCATCCGGGAGATCCGGAATATGGTTGCGGAGGCACCATCGCCAGGTATACTGACGTGGGACATGAAGCGGTATTGCTCTATCTAAACCGGGGTGAAGCCGGAATTAACGGAAAGTCAGCCATAGAAGCTGCTAAAATCCGAACCGCAGAAGCTATGCACGCTTGTGAGATTCTAAACGCCCGTGCGGTTTTCGCAACCCAGATTGATGGGCAGTCCATTGTAGATCCTTCCCGTTATAAAGAGGTTTACGAGATCCTGGCAAAGGAGCAACCAGATATTATCTTCACTCAATGGCCGATAGACAACCATCCTGACCACAGAGCTTTGTCAACCCTGGTTTATAATGCATGGAAGCTATTAAGAGAATCAAAGCCTTCCAGCCAGCCAGTCTTGTATTTTTATGAGGTTTCCAATGGTGAAGATACACTGATGTTTTCCCCAACTTATTACGTCGATATCACTGCGCTGGAATCGCGTAAACAAAAAGCTTGCTTTGCACATGTATCACAATCGCCTGAAAAGTTTTACTCTCTGCAGGAACAGGTATCAAGGTTCCGCGGACTTGATTGCGGCTGTAAACTGGCCGAAGCCTTCATTCTGCATTTGCAGTCATACACAGGTTTGTTATCAGGATCACATTGATTTATCATTAGAGGGTGAAGGAGTTAATGATGTCGGTCCTTTAACGGTCGGCCCGGTTCGAGACCTGACGGGACAACTGAAAATAAAACACTTACATAATCAAATATGTAGGTGTTTTTGTATGTTGCTAGGTTCTTGCTAGGTTTTCGGGGGATTTTAGGATTAATGGTTCAGATATATTTAGATGAACCAGCCGCCTTGACTATCTTACTTTAGCAATATACTTTGGAAGTGACAAAAACACACTTAAAAAAGAAGTATAATTAAAGAGAAAACCGTAAAAGAAAGACGCAGCAATTATATCATTAAAAATCCAGAATTGAATTATGAGAGAATTTGAAATACCTTTACAGAACCATACTTTGACTTATGATCTTAAATGGTTCACTTTGGTTTAAATACATACAGTGATATGAAAAACCTGGAAGAAGAAGAATTAGAAAAATTTATTAGAGATAATAAAGATAAGTTCGATATATATGAACCTGAATCCAATCATAATCAACATTTCTTAAAAAAATTAATAAGAAAATTTAAGGAAGTAATTAATATTGTGCCTTATTTAGCAAAAGTTGGATTAGTAACAATACTTATATTTATTTTATCTTTTCTTATATGGAGAACCTATATCTGTCCTCCCCTGACACGCATTTCTTTAAAATATTGGAAAGTAGAACATGATTATAGATATCAAATTCATCGAAGTACTCAACTTACTTATAATTATATTAATAATTTTGAAGTAAAGGCTAAATTTAAATTTGAACTTCAAAAATTTGATGATTCTTATAAAATTTTAAGGAAACAATTAAGGGAAAATCCTTCTGCAGATAATATAGCAAATATGTTAAGGTTTTATCAGGAAGAATTATTAACATTAGAAGAAAATATCCAAAATTATACAAATAAAAATACACAAAGCAATTAATATTCGTGGTCAGATTGTCTGGCTTTTGAAATATAATGGCTGAATGCGCTTTTTTCTTTTAGGCATAAGATATAATATGTCATTCTTATTTCTTATTTGATGAAGCAGGTTGTTTTCCAAAATGCCATCCGGTATATATCTGAAACAGGTTTTGTTTGACATTTACACTTGCA